>NZ_JNIV01000082.1 GCF_000701405.1 Deinococcus marmoris DSM 12784 | reverse complement strand
TTCGCAAGCAGGGCATACATGTCTGGCAGGGCCTCGTGAGTGTATTTCGCGGTGACATCCTCATGCCCGACTTCTCGCGCTGAGTAGTTACGCCAATTCGTCCATTGAGACCCTGTTGAGAGACATACATTCAATTATGAGTGAGATGTCTGCATCACCCAGCACTCGGGGGACACCTGGAGCCGTTACATCCCCGAGGTGCCTGCCGCCGCCTGTGCCGGGCACTTCGAGCGGTATCCCGCCATGCCAGTGGCCATCCTGATGGGTCAACTCTCGGAACTTGCCGGGCTGAGTCTGGGCGAGGGCCAGCCGTTCTGGATTCCGCAGGCCAGCGTCGAGGCCCAGAACTTTTGCTGGGCCGGTGAGTCGGTCACCTTCGAGGCCCAGGCCACCTCCCGCCAGGGACCGCTGAATCAGTTCGCGTGCCGGGCCGTGGCCTCGGACCGGACGGTGGGCCAGATGCAACTGACCTTGCAGCGCCCCACTGGGGACCGCTGAAGAAGAGCAGAATTCCCGTGATCTTGAGGGATGATTGAGACCGCTCTGCCTCGTTGCCAGCACCCTGGTGTGGTTCAGCATCTGACCAGATCGGTCAGCGCTGAGAGACAGTCCTGTCCTTCCGCAGGATGAACGGACGGGTCTGCTCAGCGATACGCAGCCCGGCCCCCTGGGCCTGGTGAGGGCCTGGCCTGACCAGGCCGGGAATGCCCCGCAAGCGGTCACGAATCACGAGTGTCGAGGACGTGAGTTCCACTTCATCTCGATTCGGTTCACCGGCCCCTGACTGGCGCCTCGTTCCTTCTGCACTGTGACGGTCTTGTGAGTGGAGCGGCCTATCTTGCGGATATGACTGCTTCTCTCTCTGTTGGTCCGCGCGTGTCTGACCTGTCCCCAGGTGAAGACGCCCGCACCACGGCGGCCCAGTCGGTCCTGACCCTGACCCGGCTGGTCATCTCGGCCCCGGACCTGGCCAGCGGCGTGACGCCCACCCTGGAACACCTGGTCACCCACACCGCTGCCGTGGGATCAGCCTACTTCCAGGTGAGCGGCGCGCAGGCCCTGACGTATCAGGTGCGCGCCGCCTGGGGGCAGATGCCGCAAACCCCAGGCATGCAGCACATCGCTGCCCATGGCCTGCCTGCCGACACGCCACTGATGCGCGCGCTGGTCTCCAGCGCGCGCCCACTGTTCTTTGATGCTACGGTGGCAAATTTGACTTGTCCCAGTCGGCCTCAAGCTGGTCCAGGCAAGCCTGGGGGGCACGTCGGAATCGAGACTGAAGACGACGGGTTTCATGACGGCGTTCCAGTTTCTGACGTAATGCACGCCAATGCTCCACATTTGTGGGCTGAAGATCTTGCGGACGGACCACATTCTTCCTGGTAGCCGCAGCGGCTACCAGCCGGACCTGTCCACGAATGACCAGAATCGGTGAGGCTGATTTCTGACCACTGACACGGCGTTCATATCGCTTAGCCGAGCCAAAATACTGCTCAAGGGCATTGTTCGTCCGGGGCAAACCCGGCACACGGTAGCAGTGAAAGAGCCAGTCCTGCTGGGCGGTCAACACCTTGATGCAGTGCGCCAACGCACTCGAGACCTCAGGCAGACTCTGTTGCTGACGTTCCAGCTGTAAGAGAACGCGCTGGAACTGCTGTTGGACAGTCTGTGCATCATCCTCACCGGGATTCTGGAACACCTGTGCCATACGCATGACTGAGTCGTGTGCCTGGCTCAGGGCTTCCCAGGGTTGACCATCGTCCTGAAGGGCCTGCTGGAGATGTTGTCGCAGTCGGCTCAGGTCTTGATCCGCTTGGCCCCCCCTTTTTTCTGGGGGGCGTCTTCGAGGCGCTCCAGCGAGTCATGAATTTGACGGATCC
This sequence comes from Deinococcus marmoris DSM 12784, assembly GCF_000701405.1. GTDB lineage: Bacteria > Deinococcota > Deinococci > Deinococcales > Deinococcaceae > Deinococcus > Deinococcus marmoris. Next base: position 17,941 of record NZ_JNIV01000082.1, on the reverse strand, counting down.
GTTCCTGGAGCCGCAAGCCGCCGGCCACCAGCGGCGGACGCCCGTCATCGGTCAAGGCGCTCCTGATGGTGAGTGTGTAGTGGAGCAGCACCCGCGCCTGGGGATCCTGGCGCGCTTCCAGCGCGGATTCAATCTTCTTGATGCCTCGCAGACGCTTTTTTAGTTGCACTTTGGCATGACGGTCCACCTCCAGCAGTGGCCGGGCGGCTTCGCGCAGCGAATGGAACTGGCACAACTGATGGGGGACATCTGGAAAGACCTGTTGGATCGCCAGACGAATGGCCCGCTGTCCATCGCTAATGACCCCAACCACGGGGAGGCGCTCACCGAGCGCCTCTTTGACCTCAATCAACAGTGCAACAAGGTCATCTTGTGAACTGGTCACCAGAGGACGGGCCAATAGGACTTCTCCTGAAAGCACCTCCCGGATCAGCCACAGCACTTCGTGGCCGACATCAGGCTGTAAACCGTCCAGGCTCAGAATGACCCGGCCTTGCGCTCGCAGCCTGGCCTGCCAGTGGTCTGGGCGCATCAGTTTGGACGCCAGCAATTCCTCGTAACGGGCGATCAGGTGGGTAACCTGACGCTGACTGATATCCACCTGTCGCTGAGCCAACAGGGTATGGATTTCCGGGACAGTGCGGTGGAACGCAAAGCGTTCCTGGCCGATGAAAGCCAGGACATCAAAACCATATTCACTGTATGGAAGGGCCAATCCCCCTTCCGCTTCCGGACGAAGTGGCTTGCGGAACCAGCCACACGCCTGGTTCTGACAGCGACGGATCTTGAGGATGTACTTTACCTGCTCTTGCATCCCTATGAGACGACGGCTGTTGTGGTAATCCAGCGGCGCGAATGCGCCGCAGACGGGACACACCGGAGCCAATCGGTGCAGCGTTTCTTCTCGGTCTGGGGCATGACGACGATGTTGGCGAGCCATGATAACGGGAGTCTAGCAAGTCAAGTTTGCCACCGTAGCTTTGATGACACCGCCGCGTTCCCCCAGACGGCAGGCTTTCCCGAACTGGGGGTGGCCAGTCTGGCGGCCTGCCCAGTCTGCGACGCCGGGGGCCGCCTGCTGGGCGCGTTTCTGATGCATACCCTGGAGCCGCACCGCTGGCAGGCCGAGGAGGCTGCGCTGTTCAGTATGGTGGCGGGCACCATCGCCAGCCTGGCTGGACGCCTGGCCGCCGATGAACAGGCCATCCAGGCGCGTGAGGCGGCCTTGCGGGCGCTCGGTCTGGCGCTGGAAGCGCGCGACGGTGAGACCCAGGGCCACACGGACAGGGTGACCGCGCTGGCCCTACGGATGGGAGAGGCCTTGTCGTGGGATCCGGCGCGGCTCCAGGCGCTGCGCTGGGGCGCGTACCTGCACGACATTGGCAAGATCGCGATTCCGGACGCGGTGCTGCTGAAGTCTGGCAAGCTGAGCGCGGCGGAGTGGCCGGTGATGCGCTCGCATGTGGAGGCGGGCATCCGCTTTGCCACGGCGCTGGGTTTTCTGCCCGCAGCGGCACTGGACGTGGTGCGCGATCACCATGAGCGCTGGAACGGGCAGGGCTACCCGGCAGGGAAGGTGGGGGACGCCATCAGCTTGGAGGGGCGGCTCTTTGCGTTGTGCGATGTGTTTGATGCGTTGACGAGTCCGAGGCCGTATAAGGCGGCGTGGACGGGAGCGCAGGCGCTCGCGGAGATTGAGGTACAGGCAGGTGAGCATTTTGATCCTGAGCTGGTGCAGGTGTTCATTGAGATGCTGGCCTAGAGCATCTGACAGAAAAGATGCACCATCCTGAGTGAAGCTGGAGTATCTGGGGACGCTCTTTGGGATGCCCTAGTGGGTCACTTGGCGCAGGAGTAGACTTTGCAGATGCCACGACATATGCAAAGTCAGAAGCAGTCCCTTCGAGCCCTGACGGATGCTGAGCAGGGCGAGTTGGAACGACTGATATGGACTCCAATTAATTAGCACAGAGAGGCCACCAGTGGAACAGGGTCTGTTGGGTGATGAGGTCCGGCTGATTTTCAAGCCAAGCACACTATTGGCCCAGCACGTCCTGAAGCTCCTCCAACGACTCGAAACAACGATTCGCCAGCGGCCCATCCGTCAACTCCCGCTGCGCCATTCTTGCCCGGATGAACGGCGCATACTGGGTGAGGCCACTGGGCGGCGTCTGCCGTGCCGGAAAGCTTTCACGCTTCAGCCACTCGGTGACCGTACTCCGGGCCAGGCCCACCTGCCGGGCAATCGCACTGAAGGTGTGTCCTGTTGCGAACAGCCTGGCCACCTGCTCATACCGCTGTGCCCGTTCTGCTCGCCGGGCCACGCTGTCCCGCAAACGACCCCGGGTCGTCGTGCGACGAGGCTGAGCCGCTGGCTTTGCCAGCGGTCTGTCGGGCAGAGATGAAGACCGTGGCATGGGATCCGGGCACTCACGCAGCTTTTCCCGGTGATGGCGCAACCACGTCTCCACGGCCTCCCGGATGTTCTTGAACAGATGGAAGCGGTCTGCAATCTGCTGAGCGTCCGGCGCGCCGGACGCGGCCCCACGCGCGTACTCACCCGAGCGGTCCCGGCTCATGACCTCGACGCCGGGATGATCCTGGAGCCACTGTGCCAGTGGGGCTGCTTCACGGTCCTGCAACAGGTCCACCACCTGACGGCGCTCCAGATCAATCAGGATCGTGCCATACGTCTTTCGGCGGCGAAAGCAGAAGTCATCGACGCCCAGGACTCTGAGCGTGGTGAATTCCGGCAAGGGAAGACGGCAAAGCAGCCGCAGCAGGGTATCGGCGCTCGTCACTTCTCCTGATACGGACTCCGATTGAAAGGTGTTGAAAACACTTGGAAATCCGAGCGGAGCGAGAAAGAGAAAAACGGGTACCGGACGTGGAGTGTAGGAATCGGCGCTGTCCCGATTCCTACACGAAACAAACGGAATCCGTATAAGATCTGAAGCAGCCGATGGCCCCCTTCCCCACCCACCTGGAGCGCCACCTGACTCTGACGCTGTGCCAGTCGACAGGTGCGCTGGGCATGCGGTTCGAGCCAGTCAGGCCAGCGTTCCGCGAAGGTCACACAGAAACAGGCTGGATTCAGGCAGCGGAACCGACGCGTGTGAACGAGCAGCGTGACGGGGCGTTGTCCAAGAGCGAGATCTTGCAGCCGACGAACGTAGTGACTGTGAACATGGGCACTCGGCTGCTGGCAGTGAGGGCAACGGTGATTGGAAGATTGATCCTGCACCCGCAGGATCAGGTGCTCGCCGTCCTGAACGGAGTCCAGTAACTACCAGGAGTCAGGGAGGAAGGAGAAGTCCATCCTCCATTATTCGGTCTGCGACGCCCCCAGCACGGAAGCGGCGGGTCTCCCGCCGCTGGCCGGATTACACCAGCGTATGCAGATGGCCTTGAATCCTGTTGCACCTGAGCGAAGGGACTCGAGCCGGCCCTATTTGCACCCTGATCTTGAAAGATCTAAGTACAACGTAGTTAACATGTAGACTTAGAAATGGCCCGTCCTGCCCGTCGTATAGAAATTTCTCAAGCCGCTGATGAGCTGCTCCAGGAGCTTGAGATCAGTCCATACACTCATCCGAAGGTTCGCCTTCGGGTGAGCATCTTGCGGCTTCACCGATTGGGGTGGAGTATTCCCCAACTCTCAAATCATTTTGGCCGGAACCACCAAGCGGTTCATAACGACCTGACCCGTTTTGAAGAGCATGGGATCCCTGGATTGGCCGATGATTGCCCACCAGGACAGCCAAGACGGGTCACGCCAGAGATGGAGCAGTTTCTCCATGAGAAACTGCGAGAACCCCGCTTCTGGAATGCCACCCTGCTTTGCGAAGCACTCCAGGAACAGTTTCAGCTCCTGATTGGGCCTCGGGCACTGTCGAATCATCTCCGACGACTGGGCTATAGCTGGAAACGATCCCGATATTCACCTGCCAAAACACTTGATCCTCAAGTCGCCGAGCAACACCGATCTTCGTTGGAGACCTTAAAAAGGGGGCACTGGACGGCAAATTGACCCTGAAATATCTCGATCAGACGGGTCTGAGCCTGATGTTATCTGTAGGTGCGACCTGGTTCAAGCGGGGTTCCGGGCAACAATTTGAGATCCCCACACGGTGGGGATCCGCTGGACGGATCAACCTCATGGGCACCTACAGCCTGCATGGCGGTGAAGAAGTGCTGGAAGTTCGTGAACTGGAAGGGACGTGCAACGGTGAACAGGTCATCGCTTACCTCGACACCCTGGCCGCAAGCTGTGACCCGGATCAGATCACCGTGGTTGTGTTGGACAACGCTCCCTTTCATAAGGGAGCAAAACTCAGGGAACGGGCTGCGGAGTGGCAGGAAAAGGGGCTCTATCTTCGGTACCTTCCACCGTATGCGCCGTTTCTCAATCTGATTGAGGAGGTGTGGCGCAAGTTGACCTTGAATGGCCTGCCGCTGGGCACCACCGTGCTCCTCCAGCGCGGAGCCGAGCTGTGGGCTGCTGAGGAAGACCTTCGGCAGTGGCGGTTGCGAGAACAACGGGGCGATGCGCTGAGGGTCAACGGCGTAAATTACCGCCCGCTCTCCGCGTACTCCGCTCAGATCAACCTCGATCCGGTCAACCTTCTGGCCGAGGTTGACCTCGATCCAGCCCTATTTACGCTGACTGCCCTTGATGGTCACTCCGGGTCTGGCCTTGCCCCGCAACAGTCAGGCAGCGGTGCTGTATTGGACTACACCGTCGCCACTTCTGTCTCGCCCCAGGGCTGGAGTTCAGGTGTGGCGCTGACACCCAAAGTCTTCGGCCCCTGGGGCGTTCTGCAAAGCGGGTTGAACTTCAGTTTCACCTCGGAGGGAACGGCGCAGCCACTCACAGTACAGGCCACCACCTTCACCTGGGTCTCTCCAAAGGACGGTTCTGTCGTTCAAGCTGGAGACGTGACCTCACCTTCGGGAGCGTTAGGCGCGGGGCTGCCTCTGGGCGGCGTGCTGTGGCTGTCTTCACCGGCCGGTGGCCTGGGAAGCGATCCCCACCCGGTGCTGATCGTCGAGGGCCTGGCTGCCCGGCCTTCAAGGGTCGATGTCTTCGTAGAGCAGCACCTTGTCATGAGCCGTGAAATTCCTCCAGGGCCTTTCCAACTCTCTGACGTTCCCGTCTCAGGAGCGGTGGGAGAAGCCCGGATCGTGCTGCAAGATGACCGTGGGGCCCGCCGAGAGTGGCGGGTACCATTCGCACGCTACGCGCCGCTGCTCCGTGCGGGCCTCTCCGAGAGTGGGTTCGCCGCCGGATTTCGACGCTCCGGCGCAGGCTTTGGCCTGAACGCCTACCGCACACCCGCGCTGACCTATGGCCGCCGCTGGGGAATCAGCCCCGACCTGACGGCTGAACTGCGGCTTGACGCCACGCCCATGACACAGAATTTCGGCGTGTCCTTTGCCAGAAGCGTTCAGCGCCTGGGGCTGGTCCAGGGCAGTGCCTCGCTCAGCGCCTCACCTCTCGGGTGGGGAGCAGCGGCCCGATTGGAGGTCGCCGGAACGTCAGGTCCCTGGAATTACGGCGCTTCTGCTGCCTGGCGCAGCGACCAATTTATTGATCCAGGGGCTGAGGCTTCCCTCAGTCTGCCCGCAGGGACATCTTCCCCCCGGCTGTCGCTGCAAGGAAGCTTCGGACGTGCGGTGGGCGCGGGGTACCTGAGTGTTTCGTCCAACTGGGCGCTTTCAGGAGACCAGTCGAACACGGCCCGCGTCACCGCAGGCTACAGCTATCCCCTGAGCAAAACGAGTACCCTCAACCTGACCGCTGCCGCTACACGGGTGACTCCTGTGTCCGATGGAGTGAGGGGCACACCGAAAACGTCATTGACCGCAGCGGTCAGGCTTACGGTGCCGTTGAGCAGCCGGGTCAGCGCCAGCCTTTCGGCCGCGCCGCATGACGCGCAAGTGACAGTTCAACAGAATGCCGCACCCGGCTCTTCCCTGAGCTATCAGGTGAGCGCTGCGGTCAATGAGCGGGGCGTTGCCGGTCAAGCTCAAGTGGGTTGGGCGGCGGCAGCAGCCAACTTAAAAGCCGACGTCAGGGCCAGTGCTTCAGGTGGAGCAGCACTCAACCTGTCGGCATCCGGGCAGGTCGGATTTCTGTCCGGACATGCTTTTGCTTCCAAAACCACCAGTGGCGCCAGAGCACTCGTGCGGGTGGCTGACTTTCCGGGAGTGCGCGTCTCCCTCAATGGCCAACTGGTGGGCAGAACAGACACCCACGGCAGCCTGGTTGTGACGGGTCTCAAACCGCTGACCACCAATTGGCTTTCTATTGAGGTCACCGATCTCCCGTTTCAAGCTCAGGTTGGTGGCGTGCGACTTGCAGTGGTTCCGTTGCCCGGAAACAGCGTTGAGGTCATCTTCCCAGTCCACCGGGTGTATACCGCGCTGCTGCATCTGACCCTGCCCAATGGCCAGACCGTGCCAGCTGGTGCTGTAGCCCACTTTCGGGACTCTGAGGGCACCCTGGTTCCGGATGCATCTTTGCCAGTGGCTCAAGAAGGTCTGCTGTACCTGGAGAGTCCGACCGCTCAACCCCATTTGCGCGTGAGCTGGGAGGGGGGTGCCTGTGAAGCTTCGGTGGATCTCCGAGGATTAGATGATCCACTGCCTGAACTGGGAGCCATTCTCTGTTCCCCTTCAAAGTAAGGCTCGACCTGGCGAAGGGCGAAATTTTAGTGAATCAGGTTGTAAACACGGGTTGCCAATTCGCGTCACCATGCAACAGAATTTCGCAACGTGGGCCATCGCATTCCATCAGTCTGTCCAAATCATTGCGATAACCTTCGTTTCCGCACGGTCCTGGTTGTCGCTCTGGGTAGAACGATGACGAGGACAGGTGGACGATGAACAGAGGACCGCATCAAGGAATCAGCACAGAGGGGGAGGCCCTGGAACTACTTCTGGACCGGCTTTCCCACCTCAGCAGCGCTGCTGGACGTCCTTGAGGGGAAGTTATTAAAGCGCCGGACAGCATGCAACAACGGGGTACGGTGGGTGGACTGGAGGTCAACCATGAACCAGAAAAGCTTTATTCTCGCAGCCCTGCTGGCCTGCGCCCCCCTTTCCGCCGCTGCCCAGACGACGCCTGCTCCGCTGCTCAGCGGCACCACCGGCACCCTGCCCTGGGGCCTGTACGCGGGCGGCCTGACCGATTTGCAAGCAGGAGAGAACCGCCTGCGGCTCAGCGCGCCAGAACAAGCCAAGGTGCTGGGGACCCGTTACGACGCCGGCACCCGCACGGCGCTGATCACGTACCGCCCCACCCCAGCCCTGGATGTCCGGGGGGCGCTGGATTTCGCCACAGACCAACTTCAGCGCCAGGGCTTTGAACTAACTTTCCGCGTCTACCCGGAAGACACCCGCGCCCGCGCCCTGCTGCGCCGCACGGACCGATTGATTGAGGTGCAAGTGCTTCAGGGAGCCACTGGCAACATTCAGGCGCTGTATCAGTTCCGGAGCGGTGACCTCCCCGAGCGCCTGCTGGTGGGTCAGGCTCCCGACAACCTGCGGGTTTACGCTGAACCCATCGACCTAAAGACCGTGCAGATTGTTCCGGGACGGATCTTCCTGACCCCACCCGGCGACGTGCTGATCGACATCATCAGCTACCGGGACCGCAGAGCCAGCATGCTGTTCTACGGTACCTACACCCTGAAAGATCTGGAAGACTTTTACCTGCCGTTTTTCAAGTCCCAGGGCTTCGTTGAAACGGCGGACCGGGACAGCGGTGAGCTGTCCCGTACCTACCAACTGGCCCGCTCGGGCGAGACGTACAGCCTGACCCTGAACGCCTCGTTCTCGACGTCGCGGTCCAGGGTCACACTGGGTCCCTGAGGGGTGACGCTGAACGGTGACCTGCCCGCATGGCATCCACCATGCGGCTGAAGGCCCGCGTCCCCGATCCGCGCGCCGCTTCCGTGTTGCTGGCCGCGCTGGTGGTGGGGTGGGCCGTCCTGGCCCGCCAGACCTCCGAACACTGGTGGTGGGTGGCCGTCATCGACCTGATTCCACCGCAGTTGCTGCTGCCGCTGTTCGGTGTGCTGGCGTGGCGCACGCGCCAACTTCGCTGGGTGGTTTGGAATGCGGCGGCGGCAGCCTTCCTGGTGTTTCAGGTGGGTCTGGTGCTCCCCAGTGAACGCCCAGCCGCAGCAGACCCCATCACCCTGCTGAGTCTCAACACGCTGGACGCCTCCGCCGATCCGGCCCGGATCGCCGAGCTGGCCCGGCGGGAAGGAGCCGATGTGGTGGCCCTTCAGGAAGCGCCGTACAGGGACCGCCCGGGGGACACCTACGCGGCGCGCGTGCGCGCCGCCTTTCCCGGCTGGTCCACCGCGCATCAGGGGGAACTGTTGACCCTGACGCGCCTGCCCTTACTGGAGAGCCGGACGCTGCGTTTTCCCCAGACGGGCCACGCCCTGCTGGTCACGCGCCTACGGACGGAGACAGGTGAAGTCACGGTGGTCAACATTCACCTGCCCACCCTGGCCCTGCTCACCGACATTGCCCGCTCCGGCGAACCACTCACCCTACCGGAGCGGGTGGCCTGGCGGTTGCAGCTCCGGCGGGAATTGCCGGGGGCCGTGCGTCAAGTGCAGGCCACCGCGCCGGCCGCAGTGGTGCTGGTGGGTGACATGAACGCCCCGGCACGCGGCGAACTCCACAGCCTGCTGCGGGCCACCGGCCTGCGCGACGCTTTTGTGCAGGCGGGCGTGGGCTTCGGCTTCACTTACGCCGCCCGTTTCGGCTTTACCCGGCTGGACTACGCCTGGGGAGATGATGTGGTCTTCACTGCGGCCCACGTGCTTCCAGCGGTGCTAAGCGACCACCGTCCGCTGCTGGTTCGCTTCGGCCTGCACGCTGGAACCACATCAAGCAGCGTCAGTCAGCCATGATCACGTGATTCCTTCGCTCTGCGGTGCGTGGCCTGTCCTTGATGTGGCGCGGGTCAGGTTTCTTAAAGAAAGAATGGAGAGCCTCATACAGAGAATGATGAGTCCGCATAAGAGAGCCATGTATATCTCTTCATTTTAAGATCTGACTTGTGGATGCAGATGGTCCCGAAACAACGGATCATCTAAAGAACCATTCATTCTCTCAGAAATTGATGGACGCTCAATTAAAGTTGTGCAATCTGGAAATGAAGAATTTTGAGCAGCACTTCATTTCATTTTCTGGCCGCAGCCTGCTGGTAAGGTCAGTTCTGATAACCAGGAGCTGGTTCTCTCATTTTTTGAGGAGTGTTATCAAGGAGTTTCCATGAACAAGAATATGATTCGCAATGCTGGCGCTGTGGCGCTGACCGCCCTTCTCGCCCTCGCACCTGTGGCCCTGGCCCAGCAGCAACCAGTGCTGTCCGGAACCACCAATGGCCTGGCCTGGACCCTGTACAGTCCCGGCGAACTGGGGGGCCTGAGCAACCAGTCCACCACGCTCAAGGTGTCTGCCCACCCACAGGCCACCGTCATCGGCAGCAAGTACGACAACCAGTCGGCCGTCCTGGCCTTCCGGGTCAATGCGCCCCTGATGACGGTCTACACCTACCACGATGAGCAGCTCCGCGCTCAGGGCTTTACCCGGACCTCGCAGAACATGGCGGGCAACACCGCCCAGGCCACGTACACCCGCAACGGTTCACAGGTTCGGCTGAACCTGGTGCGCCAGGGTAACAACAGCTACCGCGCCACCTTCGACTTGAGCGGCGTGCAGATGATGGCGCAGGGCAATGCCGGCACCACGAACACCGCTGCAACACCTGTGGTTGCCCCTGTGCTGCCCGTCACGGTGGTGGGCGTCACCACGTTCACGCCAGAGCAGAACACCGCCGCTGGGCGCAATGCGCTGGTCAGCGCCAGGGACTTTGCGGGCGTGCAGTACCTGGTCTACGGTCCCATTGAGCTGAACAACTTGTCGAACAACGCGGGGACGGTCAACTTTTCCATCCCGCAGGGGTCCGCCCTGACGGCGGCGGACATCAATGCCGACGGCACCCTGATGGCCCGGATCGAGGGATCGAGCCTGAACTTGCAGCAGGTCATGGCCTTCTATGACCGCCAGTTCAAGGCCCAGGGCTTTACGCTGGTCAACCCCACCGATACTGGCGCGGGTCTGGACTACGCCCTGACCTATATCTACGAGCGCGGCGCGAAGAGCCGGGTCTCGTTCAGTGTGGAAAGGGAATTCGGCACTTACCGCCTGGTCTGGGACTTCCAGCGCTCCTGATCTCCAGTTCCAGAATTTTTCTGAATAACAAAAACAGCGGACGACCGAATGCGGACTGTCCGCTGTTTTTGACTCGGTCATGACTCCCAGATTGTAGAAACGGTGCATGGCATTTCAATGCACACCAGATGTTGAGAACGGCCTGTTGACGTGGCGGGCTGAACTTCTTCTCCAGAGGTGAAGTCCTTCCCCTACCTGATCTCACGCTGTCTGATACGGATTCCGTTTGTTCCGTGTAGAAATCGGGACAGCTCCGATCTCTACAGTCCACGCCCGGAACCCGTATTTCTCCTTCTCGCTCTGCTCGGATTTCCAGGTGTTTTCGACACCTGTCAATCGGAGTCCGTATGACCTGACCTCAAGGAGGCCAAAACCATGAATATCAAAGGAATCGCCACCGCCCTGTTGCTGGGCAGTCTGGCCCTGGGTCTGGCTGCATGCGACACAGGATCGCAGCAGACCACAACCACACAGACCACCCCGGTAGAGACCACAGCGGTCACCCCTGATACCGCCGTGACTGGCGATCAGAGCGCCACCGACGCCACTGCCGCGCCCGCCGCGCTGGGGCTGGAGGCAGGCACGAAATTGCAATACGAGCAGAACACCATCGCCGTGGTGGACCGCTTCGAGCCGGGGCTGGTCTACATCAACACCGAGCAGCAGGCGGCGGCGCAGAACCCCTTCGGCATGATGGGCGAGGAGGGCCAGGGGCAGTCGGGCGTTGGCAGCGGCTTTTTCGTCAACGACGCCGGGGACATTCTGACCAATTACCATGTCGTGGCGGGTGAGGGTGGCAGCGGTGCGGCCAGCCGCATCACCATCCGGGTCATCAACCAGGACACGGCGGTAGAGGCCAAAGTCATCGGCCTGGCCCCGCAGTACGACCTGGCGCTGATCCGCGCAGAGGGACTGGACCCGTCACTGATCCGGCCCATTCCACTGGGCGACAGTGACCAGTTGCAGGTGGGTCAGAAGGCAATAGCGATGGGCGCGCCCTTTGGGCTGGATTTCAGCGTGTCGCAGGGCATCGTCAGCAGCACCGCACGCCAGATTCCCATCGGCTTCTCGGGGGGCGGCGAGGGCATCACGCAGAAAGCCATCCAGACCGACGCAGCCATTAATCCCGGCAACTCCGGCGGGCCACTGCTCAACAGCGCGGGCGAGGTGATCGGGATCAACACTCAGATTCTCTCGCCCAGCGGCCAGTCCAGCGGTGTGGGTCAGAGTGCGGGCGTGGGCTTCGCCATTCCCATCAACGCGGCTAAAAACCTGCTGCCGCGTCTCCAGGCGGCGGAGGGCAACGTGATTACCCTCCCCCAGATCGGCATCACGGTAGGCCTGGTGGTGCAGGGACCGCAGGGACAGGTGCCGGTGGGGCTGGGCCTGCTGAACGGCCAGGGCAAGCAGGAACAGAATCTGCCAGAAACCGGGCTGGTGGTGGGGCAGGTGCAGCCTGGCACGCCTGCTGCTGCCGCCGGCCTTCAGGGCGGCACGCGCACCGAGGAGTTCCAGGGTGGCGCGGTCAGCGTGGGCGGCGACGTGATCGTGGCCGCCGATGGCAAGCCAGTAGACGGCCTGGAAGACTTGCAGGCCATCCTGATCAACAAGACAGAGGGCGACACGGTCACCCTGACCGTGGTGCGCAACGGTGAGGAGCGCGAGGTGCCAGTGACGTTGGACGCGGCGTCATTCCAGTGAGGGGATCTCCCCATCAAAAGGGAGTCACTTCAAGACCCGCACGCCCTTCTACGCTCAGGAAAGATCGAGACTGCCGGCTTCGCCCGCCTCAATCCACTTCCCTGCCTTAGCGGTGTCGGTGGACGATCTCCATCAGGGTGTTCTTGCTGAGTCCCAGCTCGCGCGCGCGCTGGCGGTACGCGCCGCTTTGCGCTCGCAGCTTGAACACCCTGGCCTCATATCGGTCTGTCTTTTGCGGTGAGCGCAGATCGAATTGCAATCCCGCCTGGGCGATCACCGAGACGCTGTAGGTCTCCATTTACACTGCCCTTCATGGAAGCCATCGAAGCAATCTGGAACGAACTCAAGCTGATGCAGGGGCTGCTGGTGGCTTTTATCCTCAGTGGCGCGATTGGCTGGGAAAGGGAGCGCAAACACCGCAGCGCGGGCCTGCGGACGCACATGCTCGTGGGCATGAGCGCAGCCCTGTTCGTGGTGCTGGCTGAAACCCTGATCATCAGTTTCGGGGACCAGGACAACGGTGTGCGCTTCGACATGATCGGCCTGCTGGGCGCGGTGGTCAGCGGCATCAGCTTTCTGGGTGCGGGCGCGATCTTCTCGGACCGGGGGCGCAAGGCCAAGGGCTTGACCACGGCGGCAGGCCTGCTGGCCACGGCGGGCGTGGGTGTGGCCTGTGGCCTGCACCTGTACGTCCTGGCGACCGGGGCTACGCTGCTGTTCCTGTTCACGCTGGGGGTGGTTCGGAAGCTGACGGAGGGGGAGGGTGACAGTGCTGCCGAGGATCAGGAATAGGGCGGATGCTGCGGCTGTTGGGAATGCTCACGCTGGGCTACGTCCTAGCGAGCAGTCTGGTGGGCATTGGGATGAACACTGTTTCCATCAGCTACGGTCCCCAGACACTTCGCCCCTTTCTTTTCGAATTCCATATCTTCCCTGACATCAACCTCACACCCAGCTTCCTCCTGCCTATTCTGCTGATTGCCCTCCTGATGCGGGCAGGCATCAGCGCATGGTGGGCCTCGCTCGTTCCAATCTGTGGCTCACAGATTGGAACGATTATTGCCAGCGTTATGACCATCAACGTGCCTCTCAACTTCACGGGCAACGAATCAACTGTCCTGGTTGATCTCATGCCGTCAGGTCTGTCGAGTGCGGCTGACCTCTTGCTGACTCTGGGCATCAACGTCCTCGCCGTTCTGCTGGGCATTTGCCTGGGCCAACTTCTGCGCCGCCGTCAACAGAGAACCCCCGCATGACCCGTCTGACGGCCCTTTGGGTGGACGTGCGGAACAGCTTCTGGTTCCTGCCCGCGTTGATGGCGCTGGGGGCCGTAGTGCTGGCTGAGCAGGTCATCAACCTGGACGAACGAGTGGGATGGAGTGCTTTGCGCGGTCTGCCGTGGATCTATGGCGGAAGCGTGGACGGGGCACGCGCCATGCTGGCGGCCATCGCGGGTTCGGTGATCGGGGTGGCGGGCACGACCTTTTCCATTACCATCGCGGCGCTGTCGCTCGCCAGCAGCCAGATGGGACCTCGGCTGCTGGAACACTTCACCCGCGACCGGGGCAACCAGGTCACATTGGGCACCTTTATCGCCACCTTCGCCTTCTGCCTCCTGGTCCTGCGGACCGTGCGTGGCGGCGACGAGAGTCCCTTCGTGCCGCATGTGGCCGTGACCGTGGGATTGCTGCTGGCCCTTCTGAGCCTGGCGGTCCTGATCTACTTCATCGCACACATCGCGGGCGGGATCAACGTGGAGCGGGTCGTCCGGCTGGTCGCGGGCGAACTCACGGCAGCCATCGAGACGCAGTTTCCCGAGCGGGACAGGGGGCGTCGGATCACTGCGTCCACTTCGCCTGCTGGCCGTCCTGTCCAGGCCGAGGAGGTGCGCGCCAGCGGCAGCGGCTACCTGCAAGCCCTCGATGTGGGCGCGCTGCTGCGGCTCGCCGAGCGTCACGACGCGGTGATCCGTCTGACCGTACGGCCCGGCGAATTCGTGTTTCCCGGGATGGTCGTCGCGCAGACGGCCCCGGCGGCCCTGGAGGACGTGCAGGGCGCACTGATCACGGGTCCCCGGCGCACCTCCTCGCAGGACGTGGAGTTCGCGGCGCAACAACTGGTGGAGATGGCGGTGCGGGCTCTTTCTCCGGGTATCAACGATCCTTTCACCGCCATCGGGGTCCTGGACCATCTGGGGGCCGCCCTGTGCCGAATCAGTGGGCGTGAGGCACCACCTGCCCAGCATTTCGTAGGCGAGAACCTGCGCCTGATGGTCCCGGTGACCGACTATGCGGGCCTCACCAATGTGATGTTCCACCAGATCCGGCAAAACGGGGCTCCGCATCCGGCAGTCATGCTGCGGCTGCTGGAGGTCCTGGCGACAGTTGTCGAGCAAGAACGGGCGCCGACGCGGCGGATCAGCCTGCGGCGACACGCGGACCTGACCCTGCGGGCGGCGTTGCGCGAGACTCAGGAGGAAGCCGACCGGCAGGACCTGGAAGAACGCCATCAGCACGTTCTCCGGGTCCTTGGTGGCGAGCTTGAGCTGAACCATTGACGCGCCCGCCGCTGGTCAGGGGAGGTTTGGATCATCTTCTCGTATACAGTCGTCCGGAAACTTTTTGGAGGACAGCAGGGAAAGCCCAGGCTTTTATCTCAACCAGGTTCAAAATCCAGGAGGTTGAGAGCGGCGAAGGGGTCATCACGCAGGTACCTGACCACGCTGGTCAGGCACCGTGTTTGTGCGTGCAGAAAGGTCAAAAGCATGCCGTGTAGCACGGTCAGCCCTTGCGCACTCCGGCACAGTCGAAAGCGATCTTCATGGAAGATCGTGTCGCGGCGGTGATGGCTGCGATTTTCGATGCCCCAATGCTGTCGCCAGATGTCTTCGGCTTCCCGCGACGTGAGCAGCAGGCTGCTCACGTCATATCGCACGTCCCGTGGGATGCGTCCATCCCAGTGCGCGACGCGATGTTCTCGGCAAACCAGGGGTTGAGCTGCGGGACGTGCAACGCGTCCGTCTTCAGGAAGATCAGGTCGAACCCAGTCGTTCGCTTCAGCCAACGCAGCACAGATTTTTCTGACCCCTCCGCACGGGAGCAGGTGCCGTGCCAGCGGCGGAAGCGGGGTCAACGTCGCAGCGCCACTATTTACCCTCCCAAAGTGGCAGGATAAGGACATGACCCAGCCGCCCCCCTCTGGCCCACGCACGCCTGTGCGCGACTGGCGGGCAGCAAACGATGTGCGTGACCTGATCCGGCGGCTGTGGGCCGTTCCGCTGGTGCGGCTGATCTTCTATGCCGTGCTGATTGTGCTGGCCGTGCGCGTCCTGCTGTGGGGCAGCCAGCTGCTCGCCAGCGTGCTGCTGACCGTGCTGACTGCCTACGGGCTGGCCTTTCTGGTCAACCCGATTCTGGAATGGCTGGAACGCCGCCGCGTCGGGCGCATGATCGGCGTGCTGCTGCTGATCATGGTGGCGCTGGGCCTGACGACGCTGCTGATCATGACCCTCAGCCAGCAGGTCACGGGCTTGATTGCGGGGATTCCAGTCATTGCCGTCAACCTCAAGATCGCGCTGTTCACTGTGCTTGACCGGCTGGATTCCCTCCAGGGCGTGCAGGGCCTCAAGGACAGCGTCAGCAGCTATATCGACGAACAGACCACCAACATCACCCAGAACGCCGGGCCGCTGCTGGAACGGCTGCTCAACTCCGGCCCCAGTGTGCTGAACACGCTGTCCAATCTGGTGGGCTGGCTGGGCCAGGTGGGCTTTATCGTCACGCTGGCGGCGTATTTCATGCTGGATTACGGGCGGGTGGGCCAAAGCCTGCTGCGGGTCTTTCCGCGCCAGTCGCAGCCCACCGTGCTGCGGCTCTCGGAGGACGTGGCCCAGAGCTTCGGCGGCTTCCTGCGCGGCCAGTTGCTGCTGATGCTGACGGGGGCAGTTCTCTCCACGCTGGGTCTGCTGGCCCTGAAAGTGCCGAACGCGCTGGCGCTGGGGGCGCTGAGCGGCCTGCTGAGTCTGGTGCCGTATATCGGGATCGTGCTGGCCGCCGTGGTAGCCATGTTGCAGGCCATTCCGCAGGGCGGGCTGACCATCGGGCTGGTGGCCGCGCTGTTCTTTATCATCAACCAGTTGCAGGGCAACGTGCTGGGGCCGCTGATCATGGGCCGGGTGGTCCACCTTAGCCCCGCCGCCATCCTGATTGCGCTGCTCGTTGGGTTGGCGCTGGCCGGGCCGGTAGGCGCGATCATCGCCATTCCTACCGCCACGCTGCTCAAGCGCTGGCTCGAGCGGTACTGGATGACCAGCCAGGCGTACCGGGGCATTGCAGGTGCGGTCCCAGAAGAAGTGCAGGTGGAAACGGGAGGGCACGAGAAGGAAGTGGCGGGGTGAATGGGGGGGAGCTCCAGGAAAATCGGCCCATCTGTCTCGCAGCCAGCTCCTCTCAATTCGACTGTGCCCATTTGTCAGGCGGCGCTGAGAGAAACCTCAGCGCCGCCTGACACCATTTGGAGATATTCAAAGCGTCGAAATGGTTCACCGATGTGATCACCCCCTTTGCCGAGATGTTGCCTGGGCAGAATCCTGTTCATTTGCGAAGTGGCAAAAGCAAGTGGTGCATTGGCCCGCTGGGTGGTGGAGGGTGCCGTGGATATGGACGCCGTTAACCTCGTTGAGGGGCGTGGCGTGATGGTTGTAAATTCGGCTGGACAGCGTGTAGACACACGTCCAGACCTGGCAGAACGTCAGGTAAGCTGCGGGAAGTGACCTGAGATGAGCAGCACACCTTACACCCTGATCCTGCTGGTGCCAACTGAATATGCCAAGCTACCTCCCGCTGGCGCGGCTCTGCATTGGACTCAAACACCATGCGAGGAGAATGCGGAGGTTTGGTCGGTTCACCCGGCATCTAGGACGGACGCCGAATTGGACACGTGGCACCACGCGGAACAACAGGGGGAGGATGTGCCGCTCGTGCAGGTTGCATATGCGCTGTCTGACCAGCGGCATAGTCCGATCGCAGATCATGCCCTGATGCGCCTCTCACTGCCCACATCACTGCGGCGAACAGTGCGCGCAGCTCCACACGGCTGGAGGGTTGCCCTTCAGGTCATCAACGCACTGAATGTGACGTTTGCCTGGAGCGCCTCCGATGATGCACTGGACGCCTTGTGGACACGCGGGACATCACCCTGGGCGCAGGTGTGGCCCACCATGGTGTTCCACGAGGAGTTTCTTGAAAGGCTGCGTCTTGATCCGTTGAACCTGGACAACATTGCGGGCGGTGGCAACGTGTTTCGCCTCCAGCGACGTGTGCCCCATTGGTTGCTTGGGAACCCAGAGGGACTTGGTAACGAATCCGCCGCACTGCTGGATGGCGGCGCGGTGGATGATGCGCTGATATTTGCGCTTCAGCGCATGTCCAGCCAGCATGCTGACGCTGTGAGGCGCTGGTTGCAGGAGGCCCATACTCCCTAAACTACGGACCTGAGCGCAGTACAAATAATGACCGCTAATCATCCTCAAATTGTAATCCGCCTTCCAAGGGCGGATTTCTGTTCCAATGCGATTCCGTTGGCAAAGTCGGTGGTGGACTGGAATCATGACCGACATGGGGTTGGCACGACCACAGTGCCGAGCAGGCGCAGCACGCTCCACACCGTGTCCGTGATCCCGATGGCCATCGCTGGCGTCCGCTGCGCATATTGACGACGTCCCACAGGTTCATCCAGCTTGATCCGCAGGCTTCGGTTCACCCGACAGAAGTTGTAGACCCCATTCACCAGATCGCTTACCGTCTGACGGACGTGGGGAAGCCTCGCGAACGCGAGGCTTCTGCGGACCTGGTGCGGATTCATGCGCCGGGCCGTACCGTTGTGCCGTTCCACTGCCGAGGTGTTGGGGGTGTTGTAGCCGAGAGAGGCCAGTTCCTGATCGACGCGCCGCTGGGAGCCAGCGGCGCGTTCGATGCGGATG
>NZ_JNIV01000081.1 GCF_000701405.1 Deinococcus marmoris DSM 12784 | reverse complement strand
CAGCAATCGCAGTTCAAGCTCGTCAAGGCGAGCTTGAAGGATCAGGCAATTGGGGCAAAGAGCGTTCTTGATGCGCCTACTCTATCTGATTCCACTCCGCAAGTCCCCCTGCTGAGTAGTTACCATGCGTCTACCTTCCCTCCGCGTGTCAGGCGGAAGTTGATCAGCCCGAAGATGATGGAGATAAAGGCGATGATGATTCCCCCCGCTGCCGCCAGCCCGTACTTGTAATCCTGAAAGGCCCGCGAGTACGTGTAAAACAGCGCCGTGTAGGTGCTACCTGCCGGATACCCCTGCGTCATCACATAGATTTCTTCAAACACTTTGATGGCGCTGATGGTACTCAGCAGGCTACAGACCAGAATGGTGGGCCTCAGCCCCGGCAGCGTGATGTTCCAGAATACCTGCACGCGGCTGGCCCCGTCGATGGTGGCGGCTTCCTCCAGCTCCGGGCTGATGCTTTGCAGGCCCGCCAGATACAGCACCATGTAATAGCCGATGCCCTTCCACAGCGTCACGAACATCACGGCATACAGCGCGGTGGCGGGGTTGTTCAGAAAACTGCCCTTCTGCGGCAGGCCGATAAAACCCAGAATGGTATTCACCGCGCCGTCCTGCTGGTACATCCAGTTCCACATCAGGCCCACCACGGCAAAACTGGTCACCACCGGCACGTAAAAGGCAGTGCGAAAAAAGCCGATCCCCTTCATCGGGCGGTTGACCAGCAGCGCCACCAGAATGGCGATCACCTGAATGACAGGGACGACCAGGATGTATTTGAGACTGTTCTTCAGCCCGGACCAGAACTGCTCGTCGGCAAACAGCTCCTGGAAATTGGCCAGTCCCACCCACTCGGGCGGCGAGATGATGTTGTACTTGGTGAACGCCAGATACGTGCCGAAAATCACCGGCCAGGTGTGGTACACGACCAGCAGGATCAGGAAGGGCATCAGGAAGGCGTAGGCGATCAGCGTGTTGCGGGCCGTGACTTTCGCGCCCGTGCCGCCGACACGGTGCTGTTCTCGGCGCGAGGCTCGCCGGGGGGTTGTGGTCATGGGGGCAAGGATAAACGCTTGTGGGGCTACGGGCGGTGGATGGTCGGTTGTAGGTATTGAATTAGCCGTGAGCTGGAAGGCAAACCCCTCAGTCAGCTTCGCTGCCAGCTCCCCTTAAAAGGGAGCCAAGAAGACCAACTGGCTGGGCAATTCCGCAACTCTTGCCTCCCTTCTGAGGGAAGGTGGCGCGCAGCGCCGGACTCGCAGAGCTGCGAAGCAGAGGGGTCAAATCGTGGCAGCCACCCAAAATCAATTTGCCCTTACTGTTAAACCTTTTGACGGTTAGACCAACAAAAAGCCCCCACCCACACGGGGTAGAGGCCGGGACTACGGAAGCTGAAGGCTCAGGACTTAGTGTCCGTCGCCGTCCTTGGCTTCGCTCTTCCCTTCGTTGTAGCTGGCATTTGCTTCGGCGTTGTGGACCTCGGCCTTGGCACGGTCTTCCACGGCTTTCGCCTTGTCGCCCGCGTTCTCCAGGGTGCTGCCGCCTACCTTCGATGCCAGATCGTGTCCGGCAGCGCGGGCGCGGTCGGCACCCTCGTTGATCTTGGCCTTGGCCGCGTCGAGCATATTGCCAGCAGTGCTTTTGTCGTCACTCATGCAAATGACCTCCTGTGAAGTGAATTCCCGTTAAGGTCCCCCAAAGATGCGCCCCCTGATCGGCATTGGGATGAGGTAACGCTTCAGACACCGTTATTACCGGGGTGTGGCCCGTCCCAGCCTGTGCCCCAGACTTTTGAACCTGCTCCAAACCCGGACGGTAACACCGGGAGCATCGCCCCGGATGGCCGAGAGGCGCTAGATTGAAAGTTATGAGCAGCCATATTCAGCGGCCCGAGCAGGGCGAGAAGATCACCATGCAGGGCGACAAACTCACCATTCCCAACCACCCGATCATTCCCTTCGTGGAAGGCGACGGCACCGGGGCGGACATCTGGAAGGCCAGCGTACGCGTGCTTGACGCCGCCGTCGAGAAGGCGTACGGCAACGAGCGCAAGATCGAGTGGATGGAAGTCTACGCGGGTGAAAAGAGCGTGCAGGTGTACGGCGAGGGCCAGTGGCTGCCGCAGGAGACCATCGATACCTTCGACGAGTACCTGTTCGGCATCAAGGGACCGCTGACCACGCCCGTCGGCGGCGGCATCCGCAGCATCAACGTGGCGCTGCGTCAGGAGCTTGACCTCTACGCCTGCGTGCGCCCAGTGCAGTACTTCGCGGGCGTGCCCAGCCCCCTGCTACACCCCGAGTACGTCAACATGACCATCTTCCGTGAGAACACCGAGGACATCTACGCCGGGATCGAGTACATGGCCGGAACCCCCGAAGCCGACAAGATGCGCGATTTCCTGGTCAACGAGATGGGTGTGACCAAGATCCGCTTCCCCGAAAGCTCCTCATTCGGCGTCAAGCCCGTCTCTAAGGACGGCACCGAGCGGCTGGTGCGCGCGGCCATCCAGTACGCCATCGACAATGACCGCAAGAGCGTGTCGCTGGTCCACAAGGGCAACATCATGAAGTTCACCGAGGGCGCATTCCGCGACTGGGGGTATGAACTCGCCAAGAACGAATTCGGCGCAAAGGAAATCGACGGCGGCCCGTGGTGCGAGCTGCCCAATGGCATCGTCATCAAGGACGTGATCGCGGATAACTTCCTCCAGCAGATCCTGCTGCGCCCCAGGGAATATGACGTGATCGCCACGCTGAACCTCAACGGTGACTACATCAGTGACGCGCTGGCAGCGCAGGTGGGCGGCATCGGCATCGCGCCCGGTGCGAACATCAACTACGTGACCGGCCACGCCATCTTCGAGGCCACACACGGCACCGCGCCCAAGTACGCGGGCAAGAACGTGATCAACCCCAGCTCCGTGATTCTGTCCGGCGAGATGATGCTGCGCTACATGGGCTGGACCGAGGCCGCCGACATGATCCTGAAGGGTCTGGACGCCACCATCGCGCAGAAAGTCGTGACCTACGACTTTGCCCGCAACATGGAAGGCGCGAAGGAAGTCAAGACCAGCGAGTTTGCCGACGCGATCATCGGTAACATGGCGTAAATCTCAAGGTAGAGAGGGGGCCGGGGCAGATGCTTCCGGCCCTTCTTTTTGCCGCTGGTGAGGTGTCGGTCTGTGCCGGTTAATGGAGAGCCGAGGAGCGCGGTGGGCCGGGCAATTCCGCAACTCTTGCCTCCCTTTTGAGGGGAGGTGCCCCGGAGGGGCGGAGGGGTTAAACCGTGGAAGCAACCCCCTAAAACTGCCAGAAAGATCAAGTCACCTCCCAGCCCCGCCCAACTGCCCTATCCTGCCCATATGGCAAGACTGATTCTCGCTGCTGTCGGCGTCGTGCTGCTGGCCATCGCGGCCCTGGCGCTGGTGTGGCTGCTGGGCCAAGTGCTGGTGGGGCTGGGGGCGTTCGTGGTGGGGACGGTGGGGGTGCTGTGGCGTTTGCTGGGCTTTCTGATTCTGGCGGGGGCGCTGGGCGGTCTGGTCTATTTCCTGGCGAGTGCATGGCGGCCCTCGGCGCGTGTGGCAGTCGCCGCTGAACCTGTGCGTCCAGCAAAAGTTCGGCTGACCAAAAAACCCGCCTCAAAGATCAAAGCGTGAGCGGCAGCCATCCAGACCGTTTTCTGGGCCGCGCCGACGTGTACGCCTCCGCCCGCCCCACATATCCCCCGGCGCTGGGGGATATGTGGGGCGGGGCTGGGCCTGCTCTCTGGCCGGGTGGCGGATGTGGGGGCGGGAACGGGACTGTTCACGCGGCTGCTGCTGGTGCATGGGGGCGGACCCGCCTTTGCCGTGGATGCTGTCGAACCCAACCCGGAAATGCGGGCGCAACTTGGGACGGCGCTGGTTCAGGAAACGCTGGCGGGTCGCTTGCGCGTTCATGACGGCACCTCAGAGGCCACCTCTCTGGATTCCGCCTTTGTTTCGCTGGTCACTGCCGCGCAGGCTGCCCACTGGTTTTCCCCCGTTCCCACCGTGTGGGAGTTCCGGCGTGTGCTGGTTCCTGGCGGTCAGATTCTGCTGGTCTGGAACGACTGGCGCGGGGCGGAGACGCCGTTCAACGCCGCCTTCCGTGCAGTGGTGACCCACTTCAGCCGCGAGGACGGCGAACTGATCTCGCGCGTGCCGGAACAGGAGTTGCCCGCGCTGATGCCAGGCGGCTTCGAGATTCAGATGTTCGACAATCCGGTGCCGTTTACCCGCGAACGCCTGCGCGCCCTGGCGGGAAGTGTCAGCTATCTGCCGTCGCCTAGCGATCCTGGGTTTGCGGCTGTGGCCCAGCGATTGGACGCCGCTTTCGACGCCCACGCTTCTGGCGATCACGTCACGCTGGCTTACCGCACTCATGCATATCTGGGCCGACTGGATTGACCTGAAATCGTTCTGGACGTGTGTGTCTCAACTTCCTGGCGTGCTGCCCGGCAACACCGCCACCCTCCCGATCATGTAGGCCACGCCGTACAGGAACAGGGTGGCGACGGGCAGGAACTTCAGTCCTGCGCGGTGTTCGATCATGCGCCCCCGGACCAGCACCTCGATGACGTACAGGCTGAGCAGGGCAAAGGCCGAATACATCCAGTGTTCCAGATCACGGCTGGGGTCATAGGGCAGGCCGTATTTGGTCAGGCCGCCCCCGACGTTGACCGCGCTGGGCACCTTCGCGCCGCCCAGGGCCAGGATCACGCCAGTCGCCACCGGGATCAGGGTCAGCACCCAGACGATCCGCAGCCACACCGTGAACGAGTTGCTCACGCGGCCCTTGACCGCCGGGGCAATGCTCCAGATCAGCAGAATCAGCGTGGACAGGGCGTAGGGGGTGGGAAACAGCAGGGCCAGCGAGGAGCCGAACTGATAGCCGTGAATGGCGCGGAGCAGTTCCATATACGGCTTAGCGTAGCGCGGCGGCGCGGCCCACGACTGCAAGGGGAGACCAGCTTCGGGCTGGGGCAAGGGGAGACCAGCTTCGGGCTGGGCCTAGCCCTTGTCGGGCAGGTCCACCAACGTGAGTTCAGGCAGATAGCTGCCGGGGCGCAGTGGAGCAGTCTCGCCGCTGCGGCGCAGGCGCAGGCCGACTGGCACCTCCACCAGCAGAATATTGGGGCCGCTCAGGGTGATCATCAATCCCTCCAGTGCGGGCGCACCGAAGGCAGTGCCCAGGTCGCTTGGCCCCGGCGGCAGCTTGACGGAGTGCTGACCGTAGGGTCCGGCGGCGCGTATGCTGGCCGCGCCCTGATGCACGGCCTCCTGGTGCAGGGTGAGGGGCTGGCCCAGTCCGGCCAGGGCACCCAGCGGGTGCTGCGGCGCGCGGCCTGCGCGGCCCACCGCGACGCCCAGCAGGGTTCCGGGCCGGACCACGTCCCCGGCCTCGATCAGCCGCGCACCCTGGCTGACTTCCAGATCGGCGGGCACCCGCAGAATTTTCAGGCCGTCGCGGTGCTGTTCGGCGCGCAGGCCGCTCAGGTGTGGCACGCTGGCCAGTTGCCCCAGATCGAAGGGGCCGCCCAGGGGAATCGGCACGGGCGTGATCTCGCCCCCTGCCGCCACCAGCGCCAGCACCCGGCCCCCGCTGTACTCGATGCCTTCCACCGCAGGCGGCTCGTTCTGCGGCGCGGCCTGCGGTCTCAGCACCGGGCGCAGGCGGGCGCTGGCCACCGCCGCAGACCCACGCAGGGCAGATCCGCCCCTGGCCACCTGACCCGCAGCGGACTTGCCCGGCATAGACCCACCCAGGGGCTGCCAGACCCCCCCAGCCCGTCCTCTGCGGCGGGCCAGCAGCCACAGCGCAGCGCCGCCTGCCAGGGCCAGCAGCACCAGCGCCCGCAGCCACTCCAGCCCGCCGATCAGGGCGGCCCAGTTTCCTGCCCGTTCCTGCTGATCCCGGTTGCGCTGGTTCTGCGGGGGCGGTGTGGGCTGTGTCGGTCGCGTGGTCTGGGAGGGCTGTGGAGAAGTGCGGCTGGAGACGGGCGCGGCAGCATACGGCGCGCGGCCCCCTGCACGGCCCATCACGGCGGGCAGGGTCACTTCCGCGTTGCCTGACAGGGTCAACAGCGGCGTGACCGCCTGCCCCGCTGTCAGGTCCGTGTTGATCAGCCGGACAGCGAATTCCCGCGAGCCGGGGATGCGTGACACCACGGCGCTGAGGCCAGGGGGCAGGTCGCCTACCGTGAGATCGTCCAGCCGCACGCCGGAGACAGCCCGGTAGCGCAGCACCGTTTCCTCGCCCCGCGCCAGTTCCCGGTCAGCGCCGGGATTCAGAAGGGTCACAGGCGCGGTGGTGTCCAGACGTAGCAGCACCTGCTGGGGCCGGGCGGCCACGCTGCCGGGGACAGAAGGAGCGTCCGCGCACAGCAGCGCTGCCGCACCGTAGGGAACGTTTCCCCGCGCCGACAGCCTTACCTTTCCGCCCCTGACCACATCCGGGGCCAGCGTGAGGCCCAGGCTGCCAGGGGCCGAGAGCCGGACCCGCGTGCCGTCCTCGAAAGGCACCCGTACGGCGGCCAGACTGGTGACGCGCCGCAGGCCGCTGCCCAGGCCGGGGCCGCCCAGGCGGGGCACCTGTTCCAGCGGCACGGTCCGGCCACTGGCGTAATCGCTGGCGGTCAGCGCGCGGCGGGCGTCGGCGGGAATGCGGGTGCCCAGCGCCAGATAGTGCAGCCGGTCAAAGGGGCCGCGCTCCGCGAAGGCCGCCAGCGCCTGGGCCGCCGTGAAGGGCCGCAGACTGTCGTTGTCGATGCCGTCGGTCAGCACGAACACGGTGGTCACGTACTGCTCGCCTCCCGTCAGTGGCTCCAGGGCGGCGCGCAGGCTGCGGTACAGGTAGGTGTTGCTGCCGTCCGCCTTCAGCCGCCTCAGGGCAGTGTTCCATTCCGGCGTTCCGGCGGGCCGGTCAAAGCCCCGGCGCGTGCGCAGCCCGGCGTCGAAGGTCAGCAGCTCCACCCGGTCAGGCCGCGCCTGCCGCACGTAGCGGTTGATCTCGGCTCGCACCCGCCCGAAGATGTCGGCTCGCCCGTCCCCGATGCCGCGCATGCTGCCGCTGGTGTCCAGCACGAACACCGCCCGCGTGCGCGTGGGCAGCGGGCCATCTGTCAGGGCGCAGGCGGCAGGCGGCGCAGGCGGGGGCGGATTCGGCGTTGCCCCAGCCGTTGCCGCCGTGACAACCGTGCTGAGACTCAAGGCGAGGAGGAAGGTGGCGGGCTGCATCTGTGTCTATTGTGCCCGAGACCGGACCTGTTGGCTGCCGCGCCGTGATCCGGTCCTGCACCGGACGCCGGAAGAGGTGAGACAGACCTGCCAGTCGCCTCCCCCGCCCAAACGCCGATCAGGCTACGCCAGTTGCTCTTTCAGAAAGCCCATCAGCCCTTTGATGTACTCGCGGTCAAAGCGGAATTCCACGCCTGCTGCGCGGTACAGCTCCGGTACGCCCGCCGCATTGCCCAGACGCAGGGCAGCCTTGTAACGCGTCAGCGCCCCCGCCGCATCTTCCCGCGCTTCCCGCCAGATGCCGAC
Source organism: Deinococcus marmoris DSM 12784 (assembly GCF_000701405.1). GTDB lineage: Bacteria > Deinococcota > Deinococci > Deinococcales > Deinococcaceae > Deinococcus > Deinococcus marmoris. Next base: position 12,852 of record NZ_JNIV01000081.1, on the reverse strand, counting down.
TGCGGCCAGATAGCACATGGCGTATTCAATGTAATAAAAGGGAGCCTGGAAGATATGGTAGTACTGCCATCCCTTGGCCCTCACGCCCTCGTCGATGCCGTTCCAATCGACGAACGGGTGGAAAGTCCTGTCCAGTTCCAGCCATTTGGCGTCCAGTTCGGCGATGCCCACATCCTGGGGTGCCTCAGCGTAGAGCCAGTGCTGGAAGGCGTCCATCTGCGCGGCCCAGGGCAGGAAAGCCACCACGCCCTGAAGCTGGCTGCGGCGGTAGCGGGACAGTTCCTTGGGGTCAAAGACATGGCCCAGATGGTCCAGGGTCAGGAATTCCATCGCCATGCTGGGAATCTCCACGAATTCGATGGGACTCCAGCGGTTCCACACCAGCGGCTGCGCGTCGCCGCTGTAAAAACCGTGGAAAGCGTGGCCCACCTCATGAAACAGCACCTGAAGATCGTGCGCCGTGCCCACCACGTTCATCAGCACGAAGGGTTCGTTGTTGACCGGGAAATACTGGCAGTACGCGTGCGTCATCTTGCCGGGGCGGGATTCCAGGTCCAGCAGCCCGCCCTCGCGCATCTGCCCGAAGCGGACGGCCAGATCGGCGTCCACGCCCGCGAAGGCCCTCTGCGCAATTTCCTGTAACCCCTCGCCTGTGGTAAACGGCTTCAGTGCTTCCCGGCCCGAGGGGTCCAGCAGGTTGCTGCGGTTGAAGTCCCAGGGGCGAATGCTCTCCAGCCCCAGCTCCCGCGCGATGTTCCCCAGCAGCCCCGTCGCCAGCGGCACCACCTCCTCCCGCACCGCGTCGTGAAAGGCGCGGCAGTCGGCGGGGGTGTAATCTACGCGGTCCAGTTGCTTCCAGCGAAAGTCACGGTAATTGGCTGCGTCGGCGTTGTGGGCCAGTTGCTGGCGGGTGTGGATCAGGTCCAGCATCACCGCGTCCAGCTCGGGGGCCACGGCCATGTTGCTGACTGTCAGCGCCCACCACGCGTCCTCGCGCACCTGGCGGTCCGGGCTGTCCAGCCGCTGTTTGGCCTGCGGGATGGTCAGTTGCTCGCCGTTCAGCGTGACTTGCTGGTTGCCCGTGATGACGGAATGGCGGTTTTTTTGCTGTGCATGGGTGACTTCCAACTCCACGTTGGCCTCGCGGAACAGCGCGGCGGCGTCGCGGAAGCGGCGGTAATTCAGCGCGAAGTCTGGCGCGGGCGTGTATTCCGCCACCGCCAGCAGTTTCTCGGTGAGCGCCTGCCCGGTGCGGCTGGCGGTGGGGATTACCCCGGCCACGAAGGTCTGGTAACGCCCCTGCACCGCCTCGTCATCGGTGTGGAGGTCCGCGTGGGTGGACAGCTTGGCCGCCGCCTCGCCCAGTTCGGCGTCCAGCGCACTCCAGCGCTCCAGCCAGTCGGGCACGTCCGCCGCCGTCAGCTCGGCCTCCAGCAAAGCTTCATAGCGCGGGCGGTATGCCTCCCAGTCTGCGGCGTGTTCGGAAACCTGCAACTTGTTCTCAACCCGGTCCAGTGATGCCGTCATGGCGGGGAGTGTAGCGTGTGGCAGGTGCTGCAACGCGGGTCAGATGGCTCAGAAACTGACCGTCTGGCCAGGCCCCGCGTCTGTCACTCCGGGGCGTCGGCCCCGCGTTTGCCCGGTCCGCCCTTGCCCTCGTTCTCGGAGGCGCGGCGCAGTTCGCCCGCAGGCACGCCCAGCAACATGCCCTGATCGCTGTACACGTCCACAGTTCCGGCCAGCGGATGCAGTTTGGTCACCTTGCCGCACGCGCCGCTGCCGGTGTGGCAGACCTTGGCGTTCTTGCGCGGCAGATCGCGCAGCAGATCCTGATACTGGCTGTGTTCGAATTGCAGGCAGCACAGCAAGCGCCCACACGGCCCCGACAGCTTTTCCGGGTTCAGCGGCAATTGCTGATCGCGCGCCATGCGGATGCTGACCGGGGCGAAGTCCTGAAGGTGGGTGGACGAGCAGTTCTCACGCCCGCACGCACCCAGTGCGCCGATCATCTGCGCCTGCTCACGCGGACCGATGGCGGCAAAGTTGACACGGGCATTTGTCTGCGCGCGGACCTCACCGATCAGCCCCGTCAGTTCGATGCGTTCGTCGGCGCTGTAGCTGACCGTGACCAGGCTCTCGTCCAGCGTGAATTCCACGGCCACCAGCTTGACCGCCAGCCCGCGCTCCCGCGCCCGCGCCCGCAGCAGCCATTTCAGATCGTTGCCGGTGCGGTTCAGCTCGTCCCAGCGGGTCAGGTCTTCGGGGGTGGCCGCGCGCAGCACCGCGCCGTAGCGCTCATTGCTCCTGGCCTGCCCCGGCTCGCCGCGCACGGTGGCCACCTCCGGCCCACGCTTGCCCTGCACCACCACCTGCGTGCCCACGGCAAAGGTGTCCTCACTGAGCATGGGGTGGAGGCGCGGACTGCGCTCGAAGCGGACAGGAAGGACAACCATTGGCCGCAGCATGTCACGCCGGGGGGCGCTGCGACGGGAGTTGAGGCACAAATCCGGGTGTGGGAGGGAGGGTCACCGCGCTTTCCAGCAGCCCGCGCCCATCGAGAAGGCGGCGATGTGGGCCGGTTCGGATGTTCAGGCATGGGACATCGCTGGCCTTGCCTGCGAGAGCGGTGATCTGCTGGCTCTCGCAGAGGCGCAGGCGTATGGCGCGGCCATGAGCAGCACTGACCTGACCCGTTCCAGATCTGCTCAAGTCCTGGATGAACCAGGAACGCAGAATGGCACGGACTGCACCCTGATTCGCCGCCGCAAGACGCCGCAGGACGTGTGGGCAGCGCAGATCTGGGCGCGAGGCGTTAACCTCACCCCATGACTGATCCTGCGAACACGGACACCCTGAAAGTCGGTCTGGTCCAGATTGCTCCAGTGTGGCTGAACCGCGTCCGCACCCTGGAAAAAGTTGCGTGCTACGTGCAGGACGCCGCCGCGCAGGGTTGCGCGCTGGTGGTCTTCGGTGAGGCGCTGGTGCCGGGCTATCCGTTCTGGGTGGAACTGACCGACGGCGCACGGTTCAACAGTCCGGCACAGAAGAAGGTGTACGCCCACTATCTGGATCAGGGCGTGGTGATTGAACGCGGCGACTTGAACGCCCTCTGCGCCCTCGCTGCCGAATATGCGCTGGCAATTTACTTGGGGATCATGGAACGCGCGCCGGACCGGGGTGGACACAGCCTGTATTGCACCCTGATCTACATAGATCAGCGCGGCCAGATTGCCAGCATCCACCGCAAAACCCAGCCCACCTACGAGGAACGCCTGGTCTGGGGCGCGGGCGACGGCCACGGCCTGCGCGTGCATGACCTCGGACCCTTTCGGGTGGGCGGTCTGAACTGCTATGAAAACTGGGTGCCGCTGTTGCGCTCAGCGCTGTACGCCCAGGGTGAGAACGTGCATGTGGCGGTGTGGCCCGGCGGAATGCACAACACCCCCAACATCACGCGCTTTATCGCGCTGGAAAGCCGTTCTTACGTTCTGTCCGTATCGGGCCTGTTGCGCCCCTCTGATATCCCAGATGACTTCCCGCTGCGTCAGGAAATGCTGGATGCGGGCCGATCATTCTTCGCCAACGGTGGAACTGCCGCCGCCGCCCCCGACGGTTCCTGGCTGCTGGAGCCAGTGGCCGAAACGGAGGGGCTGTTCACCGTGGAGCTGCGCCATGCCCATGTGCGCGAGGAACGCCAGAACTTCGACGTGGCAGGCCATTACGCCCGCCCCGACATCGTGCAACTCCGGGTGAACCGTGAGCGGCAGCGCATGGCGCGGTTTGAGGATGGGGAGGAATGACAGTTCAAACGGTCCAGTTGCAGAAAATAGGCATTCCTTTTCCCGGTGAGATCGTTCGGCTTTTAGACGTTGCGTCAGCCCCTCACCCCGTATTCCGCACCCCCGCCGCGATCCCCTGCAAGCTCAGCATCAGCGGGCGCTCGAAGGTGTCCAGGCCGCCTTCCTCGGCGCGGGCGCGGCGCAGCAGTTCCACCTGAATACGGTGAATGGGATCGATGTATGGGTTGCGCAGGCTGATGCTCTCGCGCAGGCGGGGTTCATTGTCCAACAACTCCGCGCCCACCACGGCCTCCACCAGTTCCACGGTCTCGCGGTAGGCGGCCTGAAGGGCGTCGGCCAGCGGGTGCGGCCCCAGCAGGCGCAGGTATTCCTCGAAGATCAGCGGGTCACTCTTGGCCAGGCTCATCTGCGCGTTGTCCAGCACGGTGCGGAAGAACGGCCACGCCGCGTACATCTCCCGCGCCGCGTCTGGCCCGATGCTCTGCAACCCTTCCCGCAGGCCGTACCAGCCGGGGAGGTTGCTGCGAATCTGCGTCCAGCTCATCACCCACGGAATGGCGCGCAGGTTGGTCAGTGTGGGCGCACCGGGGCGGCGAACGGGGCGCGAGGCGATGTTCAGCCGGGCGATTTCATGAATGGGGGTGGCCGCCTCAAAGAAGGGCAGGAAGCCGTCGTCATGCACGAGGGCGCGGTAAGCCGTAGCGCTGGCGGCAGCAGCCGTGTCCATCGCCGCCGTCCATACTTCCCGTAGCGAATCTGCCGGGCGCGCGGCAGACAGCAGCAGCCCGTACAGCGCCTGTTCCAGATTGCGCCGCGCCAGCACGGGATGGCTGTATTTATCCGCCAGCGCCTCGCCCTGTTCGGTGATCCGCAGTCCGGCGTCGATGGTTCCGGCAGGCTGCCCCAGGATCGCGCGGGAGGCTGGCCCGCCGCCGCGCCCGATACTGGTGCCGCGCCCGTGGAAGAAACGCCAGCGCACGCCCGCCGCCCGGCACACGTCGCTGATCTGCCGCTGGGCCTCGTGCAGCGCCCAGTTGGCAGCCAGGAATCCGGCGTCCTTGTTGCTGTCCGAATACCCCAGCATGATTTCCTGCACGTCCTCGCCCAGAATCGCGCGGTATTCGGGCAGGGCCAGCAGATCGGTCATGACCTGCGGGGCGCGTTGCAGGTCGTCCAGCGTCTCGAACAGCGGCACGGTCAGCACGCGCAATCCCACCTCGCGGGCCAGCAGCAGCGGCTCCAGCACGTCACTGACGCTCTCGGCCATGCTGATGATGTAGCGCCCAAAGGCACGCGGTCCCGCAACAGCTATGGCGTCCCGGACCTCGCGGATGGGGCCGATCACGGTTTCCAGTTCGTCGGTCAGCGCTTCCCCGGCAGGCCAGAGCGGGCGGCGGGAGCGCAGTTCGGTGGTGAGGAGCTTTTGACGGTCCGCCTCCGAAAGGGCTAGATAATCGGCTTCCATCCCGGCCTGCTTCAGCAGTTCCGCCACCGCCGCCCCGGTCTGCCCGGAGTGTTCGCGCACGTCCAGACTGACCAGATGCTGCCCGAAGACACGCACCAGCGTCAGCAGCGGCGTCAGGAGCTGATCGGCGGTGCGGTGCTGTCCGTCCCCCCGCAGGCGGATGTCCAGCGCTTCCAGGCGCGGCAGCAAGTCCACCTGTTCGCCGTCGCGCACGGCGTTGTGAAGCTGGCGCAACTCGGTGCGGTACGGCTCGTGCCCCGCCGTCTGCGCCGGATCGCCGTCCTCCTGAGACAGGTTGGCGTAGGTGCGCTTCAATTCGCCCAGCAGCAGTTCACGCGCCCGCTGGCGGTGGACTTCCAGCGTCTCGCGGGTGGCCTGCGGCGTCACGAAGGGGTTGCCGTCGCGGTCCCCGCCCATCCACGACGAGAAACTCAGGGGGATTCTGGCGTCCGACTCCTGTCCGTACACGTTCACGAACGCGCGGCCCAGATCACGTTGCAATTCGGGCAGCGCCCCGGCAATCGCGGTGATGTAGTTCAGGCCGCCCTTGACCTCGTCCAGCACGGTGGGTTTCAGGTGCCTCAGCTCGGGCGTGGACCACATCGCCTCCACATGGGCGGCCACCCGCTCCTGCCCCTCGGTGTCGTCCAGGTGCGGAATATCGCGCGCCACGGCCTCCAGATGCTGGCGGATGGTGCGGCGGCGCATCTCGGTGGGGTGGGCGGTGAAGGTCAGGCCCAGGTTGACGCGCTCGATCAGGGCTTCCACGTCTGCGGCACTCAGCCCCTGTTCTTTCAGGGCCGCCAGCGCACTTTCCAGACTCTGTGAGCGGACGCCATCGCCGCCGCGTAGCGAACGCACCCGCTCGTATTCCTCGGCCAGATTGACCAGTTGGAAATACCACGTAAAGGCCCGCGCCAGCCGTCCTGCGTCCTCGCCGGACAGATCGGCCAGCATCTGCCTCAGTTCGGTGTCGTCTCCCCCGGCCCGGACTTCGCGGACCAGCGCCCGAGTGCGCTCCACGAGGTCAAAAAACGCCTCGCCCTCCTGCTCCTTCAACACGTGGCCCAGCGTGCGGCCCAGCAAGTTCACGTCACTCTTGATGCCCATAGTGGTCCTCCGGTGGTGGTGGGGTGTGGCCCTGACAACGGGGAGTTGAGAGCGGGAAGACAGAGCAGCTCTGCAACCCGTACAGCTCTATAACCCGTCTTCCTCCACCCCTTCTTCCACGGCACGGTAGCGTTCTATGCCCACCGCCCGCCCCGCCTCTATCTGGACATACACGGCATTCAGCTCGGCGCGGCCCTCGGCCACCGCGTACCGGTGGGGGCGTTCGGTGACAAAACGGGCCACCGGACCAGCCGGGTCCGAACCGATGATGCTGTCGTGTGGGCCAGTGAATCCGGCGTCAGTCTGGAAGGCGGTGCCCAGCGGCAGAATGCGCGTGTCGGCGGTGGGCACATGCGTATGCGTGCCGACCACGGCGGCCACCCGTCCGTCCAGATGCCATGCCATGCCCGCCTTCTCGCTGCTGGCCTCGGCGTGAAAGTCCACGAACACACTGCCCAGATCATCCAGTTCCAGCAGTCTGTCTATGGCGCTGAACGGATTGGACACCTGATCCATGAATACGCGCCCCAGCAGGTTGACCACTGTGAGGCGCTCGGTCTGACCGCCCGCCGTCTGGACCTCGAAGGTGCGCCAGCCGACGCCGGGGGTGGCTGGATCGGCGTAATTCAGTGGGCGCACGATGGGGTAGTTCTCCGGGTCCTGCATCAATTTGTGGATGTCGCGGTGTTGCCAGGCGTGGTTGCCCAGCGTCATGCAGTCGGCCCCGGCCCGCAGTGCGCCCTCGGCGGCCTCGCGGTGCATGCCGAAGCCCCCGGCAGCGTTTTCCATATTGACGACGGCAAAATCCACATCCCGGCGAAGGTCTGGCAGGGTTTTTCCCAGCATCCGGCGGCCCGGTTGCCCGAACACGTCTCCCACGAACAGCAGCTTGATCATGCGGCCCAGGCTAGCGTCTGTGCTGCTTCAGTTTCTGCGCCGTAATGCCCCCGTAATGCCCTGGCCCGAGGCTGGGCAGTAGGAGGAACCACCATGACCACCATACCGATGAACAGAATTCTCGTGACCACCGACGGCAGCGAACTCGGACAGCACGCCCTGACCCATGCGCAGGGACTGGCGAAGGCACTGGGGGCCGAACTGCTGGTCCTGAGCATCCAGACCGATCCGCTGGTGGCGGCTTACGGCGAATACGCCTACGCCATGCCCACGTCCAACGAAAGCATGGACGAAATGAAGGCGAGCCTGGAAAACCTCCTGCACGAGCGGGTGCCGGACGCCAGGATCATGGTGGAACGCGCCCAGGGCCGCCATGTGTCCCGCGCCATTCTGGACGTGGCCCGCGAGGAAGGCGCGCAGATGATCGTCATGACCACCCACGGACGCAGCGGTCTGGGCCGCGCCCTGCTGGGCAGTGTGGCGCAGGCGGTGGCCCAGCATGCGGCGGTGCCCGTGCTGCTGATCAAGGGCGATCAGGGTCCGGTGGAGTGGGGCAAGAGTACCGCCTCGTCGTAATAAACAGTTGGAATTCAGGGGCGGTGATTGCGCATCCCGCCCCTGATTTTTTTTGTTCTTGAGTGAGCGGACGCCTACCCGATAATCCCCGCCACCCCGTTGATGGTCACGGCCACGATCACGGCCCCGAACAGGTACGACAGCAGTGCGTGGCCCAGCAGCAGGCGGCGAAAGGCCCGCGTGGTGATGGTGTTGTTCCTAACCTGAAAGGTCATGCCGATGGTCAGGGAGAGCTAGGTGAAGTCGCGGTAGTCCGCCTCACCCTTCTCGCTCCAACCCTGGTGTCGCGCGAGGATCATGCCCACCAGCCCCCGCGCTTCTCAGGGCCGGGCGGACGGAGTCAGCAGCTCCATTGCAAGGCTCATGTCAGCGCCCGCCAGCACCTGCGCCACAGCCGGGGGATGGCGCGATGTGTCGGTCATGCGCGGAGCATACGCCTGCGGCTTATGTGAGCGTCAGGAATCTGGCAGATACCCGGTCTAGCATTGGGCCATGAAAGAAAGCACCCGCACCTGGCTCCGGCGTTGGATGCCCGTGATGATGTTCGTCCTGTTTGGCCTGCTGATGCTGGGGCAGGTCTGGCTGTCCATGAATCTGGTCTAGTCCCAGCCGTTGAACAGCGTGTCCCCGCGTGTCTGGGGTTTCCAGTAGTGAACGCTGTACCGTTCCCAGGCGTCGGGCGAGGCCAGCAAAAGCTGACGCTCTGGCGCGGTCAGGTCCGCCGAGAGCCACCCAGGGCTGAGCATCAACAGCTTCCCCGTCGCGGAAAGGGCGTCCCAGAGCGGGCCAGCGCCCACGTACCGCCGCCCTACCATCAGCCCCTCCGTATCATCAGGATGAACCAGGGCCACTATATTTCCCCGCAGTAACAGTGTTCCAACGTGCTGACCGTGCTGGTCACGGTAGATCAATGTTGTGAAACTCCTGTATGGATCGGATGGCCCTGGCGTGGCCCGGCAACGAAGCAGTCTGGCCGCCAACCGCAAAGCCGACTCAATCTCATGCGGCTCGGAGTGCAACTCCCCGTATTCGCCCCACACCAGTTGGGTGATTGCGTCCAGTGATTTCACCCCCTGAGCATATGCCGCTCCAGCCCGCTCAGTCCGGCAAGAACAGCGAGACCTTCACCCCAAAATACCCGGCCAGCTTCCGCACCTGCCCCAGCGTGAACGCACGCCTGCGCCCCAGCAGTTGGCTGATGGTGCTTTGGCTGATGCCCACGGCTTTGGCGAGTTGGTGCTGGGTCAGGTGGCTCCCGCAATGCCAATATTGGGGGGCTAGTTGGGCGGTGAGCTGGAAGGCGAAAAGAAACCCCTCAGTCTGCTTTGCAGCCAGCTCCCCTCAAAAGGGAGCCAAGAGACGCAATTGATCGTGTCACACGCTATCTTCTTGCCTCCCTTCTGAGGGGAGGTGGCCCGCAGGGCCGGAGGGGTTAAACGGGCATGGCAACTCTAGGAACGGCTTGTAAAGCCTGCCATAAGCTATCTCGCTTCCGGTTTGCCCACGCCTATGCGCGTAAACTCTTCCAGTGACCATCTCCGCGCCCAACCTGTCCAAATTGCTGCCCGCCGCCCCGCCCGGCAACCTGCTGCTGCTTCCGCAGGTGGCGCGGGCGGCGCTGTTCGCGGCCTTTCCTGGCCCGGCGGTGCTGCTGACCACCGCTGACCGCATTGGCAGCTACGCCTCGGCGGGGGCGCTGGGTGCGCCGGTCTCGGTCAATCCGGGCCTGCGCGACTGGGACGGCAAGCACGAGCATGTGGTGCTGGACGTGAACACGGCGCTGGATCTGTTCCCCGCCCACCCCGAAGACCACGCCCTGAGCCTGCGCGTGGGCCGCAACTACCCACGCGAGGCGCTGCTGACGCGCCTGGAACGCCTGGGCTATGAGCGGGGAGAAGAACCCGGCTATGAGCTGCGCGGCGATACCCTGGAACTGCGCCTCAGCCCCGGCGCGGGCCGCCCCACCGACGCAGACGGCGACATCTGGGTGCGGGCCGAGTTCTTCGGGGACGAGTTGGACACCCTGCGCCTGCTGGCCCCCGGCGAGATGAGCGGCGAGAAGGCCGAGAGCTTCACGCTGGAACCCACCGCCGACTACCTGACGGAAACCAAGTGGGACGCCACCCGCCTGGAACTGCTGCCGGGCCGCGTGTTTCTGGACTCCCCGGAGTTTTACGCCTCCAGCCTGGGCGTGCTGACCGACACCCTGTGGCCCAAACTGGCCGGGCGCGAGGTCACCAGTTTTGGCCGCGCTCCGCTGGAGCTGCCCAGTCTGGACACTGGCCTGCTGACGCTGCCCTTCTACCGCGCCCGCCTGGGCGATCTGGAAAGTGATGTGGCCGAGTGGCGCAAGGCCGATTACCGCGTCCTGATCCTGGTGCGCCATGACCGCACGGCGGCGTATCTGGCCGACAAATTGCTGAACACCCACGAGATTCCCTGGCTGACCCTCCCGCGCGTGGAGGAAGGTGGCCTGGGCTTCCTGCGCGGCGGGGGAGAGGGCGGCTTCGTCATTCCCGAACACCGCACCGTTGTTATTACCGAAGATCTGATCTACGGCTTCCAGGGCGGCTCCGCATTGCGCGGTAAGCGGCTGGCGGGCCGCCCGGTCACGGACGCGCTGGGGCTGCACGTCGGCGATTACCTGATTCACCCCGAACACGGCATTGGGCAGTTTCTGGGGCTGGAAACATTGACGGTGCTGGGCGTGACCCGCGATTATCTGGATCTGGAGTACCGCAAGGGCGCACACCTGCGTGTTCCGATTGAGCAACTGCCCGTGCTGCGCCGCCATCCCGGCACCACCGACGATCCGCCCGTCTTGAGCAGCTTTGACAAGAAGGATTGGGCGCGTGCGAAGGATAAGGCCCGCAAGAACGCTGAGGAGGTGGCGGGCAAGTTGCTGGTCCAGTACGCTGCCCGGCAGGTCACACCCGGTAACGAATTTGCCCCGTTGCCAGAGTGGGAAAAGCAGATCGAGGACAACTTCCAGTTTGAGCTGACCAGTGACCAGCGCATCTCCCTCAAGGAAACGCTGAAAGACCTGGAGAAACCTAACCCCGCTGACCGCCTGATCTCCGGCGACGTGGGCTTCGGCAAGACCGAAGTGGCCCTGCGTGCTGCCCACCGCGTCGTGGGTCACGGGATGCAGGTGGCGATTCTGGTTCCCACCACGCTGCTGGCCGAGCAGCACACCTCCACCTTCGTGGAGCGTTTCAAGGAGCTGCCCGTGCGGGTGGAGGGGCTGTCGCGTTTTACCTCGCCGCAGTCCTCCAAGGCCATCCTGCGCGATCTGGCGGCGGGCAAGGTGGACATTCTGATCGGCACGCACCGCCTGCTGAGCGGTGACATTGAATTCAAGAACCTGGGCCTGATCATCGTGGATGAAGAACACCGCTTTGGCGTGTCTCAGAAGGAAAAACTGCGGGCGCTGCGCGGCATGCCCGATGTGGCGGCAGGCAAGCTGGACATTCCCGAGGGGGCGCGGGCGGTGGACACGCTGGCACTCTCGGCCACCCCCATTCCGCGCACCCTCTACATGAGCATGGTGGGCCTGCGCGACATGAGCAGCATCCAGACGCCGCCGAAGGGCCGCAAGCCCATCCAGACGGTGCTGGCCCCCTTTGACCCCAGCACGGTGCGAGACGCCATCATCAGCGAGATTGAGCGCGGCGGCAAGGTCTTTTACATCCATGACCGGATTGCCAGCATCGGCGCTCGCAGCCTGTACCTCCGCAATCTGGTGCCGGAAGCCCGCATTGGCGTGGCGCACGGGCGCATGAACGAGGAGGAGTTAGAAGAGATCATGCTGGGCTTTGAGGAAGGCGCGTTTGACGTGCTGCTGTCCACCACCATCGTGGAGACGGGGCTGGACATCCCGGAGGCCAACACCATTCTGATTGAGCGTTCGGATCGGCTGGGGCTGGCGCAGCTCTACCAGTTGCGCGGGCGGGTGGGCCGCCGGGCGCAGACCGCCTACGCTTACCTGTTTTACCCGCCGCGCATGACCGAGAACGCGCAGCGCCGGTTGTGGGCCATTGCCGACTTGCAAGACCTGGGCAGCGGTCACCTGCTGGCCGAGAAGGACATGGAAATTCGCGGCGTGGGCAACATTCTGGGCGAGGAACAGCACGGGCATGTGCAGGCGGTCAGCATTGACGTGTACACCGAGATGCTCTCGGAGGCGGTGGCGCGGCTGAAGGGCGAGAAGATTCAGGCCCCGGTCAACATCTCCATTGACCTGCCTATCAACGCCCGCCTGACCCCGGAATACTTCGGCGGCGACGACGAGGCGCGGATCGCCACCTATGGCCGCCTCTCGGACGCACGCACCTTGCAGGCGATCAGCCGGGTGGAGCGTGACCTGCGCAAGAAATACGGCCCGCCCGCCCCGGACGTGCAGAACTTCATTGACCTTGCCAAGCTGAGGCTGACGGCTGCCGCCCGGCGGGTGCTGAGCATCGGCGAGACCATGACCGAGTTGCAGATCACCTTCGCCTACAAGGGGCTGGACTACGACGCCGCCGGACTCAAACGCTTTCCCCACAAGACCGAGGTGCAGACCTTCCCGCCGAGTGTGAAGATGGAGAAGCGGGGCATTAAGGTGGACGATTATGCGCGGATGATTATTGAACTTTTGGGGTATTTTGGGTGATAACTGACCTTACGCGGCAGAGTTTTGAAAATTCTCGGATTGCTGCCTCAGCCTTTGTAATTCCTCGTATGAAGTTTTAAGAGCGGCGATATACATCTTTGTTCGCATCGCAAAGTGATTTTCCTTGCGGATGATTTTCAATTTTTCCAGCTTGATATGTCCGTAGAATGAACAGAGAATGTGTTTGATCTGACATGCAGGTGTACTGGCAGGCGACTTCCCAAGAGAGGCATTTTGCTTGAGTGATTTGTGAAATTCTTCTACGGGCCATCGTTTCTGATAGATCGCAAGGGTTTCATTTGCGGTCAGACTGCTGTCATCGCTGCATAAATACAGAATGCCACTTGAAC
>NZ_JNIV01000080.1 GCF_000701405.1 Deinococcus marmoris DSM 12784 | reverse complement strand
ATACGGACTCCGATTAAATCCTGTAGGCTGTACAGATCAAAAAATTCTTCTCTTCCATCCAACTCCAGCACTCTGCTGACGACTTCTGGAGCATTTTCCGTGCCAGTACTTGCGCCGTCGAGCGGCGTAGAGCGCAATTCTTCGCTTTCCTCGCTGAGGGCAAAACGGAAACTGAACTTTTGGAATTGACCAAGTACTCAGTGTCTGGGGCGCGTAACATTTTGCAGCGGTATCACACCCTCGGCCTGGACGGTTTAGGGGATGGTCGGGCGCACAATCAGGGCGCACCTACGGTCCTGAGTCCAGATGAACAGCAAGCTGTTGCTGTTCATCTGCGACAAGATTTTGACCAAGGCATCGTCTGGGATGGCAAAATGCTCCAGCAATGGATTCGAGAACAGTTCGGCAAAGAGGTCTACCTCAGCCGAACCTATGAATTCATGCGTCTGGCTGGATTTTCGCCACAACGGCCTCGTCCCCGGCACGTCGGAGGCGACGAAGCAGCCAAAGAAGCGTTCAAATCAAAGTCCTGACGGAGCGGCTTCGCGCAGCGGAGCGGCTCCATCCACATGTCTCACTCTGGGCGATGGACGAGCATCGGATCGGCTTACAACCCATCACCCGGCCCGTCTGGACACCGACTGGTCAACCGGCCATCCGGCCCGTTCAGCCCCGTTACGAGTGGCTTTATCTCTACGCCTTCGTCTGTCCTGAAACTGGAGCCAGCCAGTTCTGGTTGATTCCAGAGGTGACAAAACGGGCCTATCAACTCGTCATTGCTGCCTTTGCCACCAGTCTTGGCGCTGGTCCCCATCATCATGTGCTACTCGTTGAAGATGGCGCGGGCTTCCATGTCCCTCCTGCGGAGGGACATCCTCCCGGCATCGAAACCATCACGCTTCCTCCCTATGCTCCAGAGTTGCAACCTGTGGAACGGGTCTGGAATTTGACCGATAAGCCGCTCACTAACTGCTGTTTTGACTCGTTGGATCACCTTCAAGACACGTTGGGTCAGCAGTGCGCTTGGCTTGAAACTCAACCTGACCTCATCACCCAGCACACCCTTTTCCACTGGTGGCCGCTCTGCATGAATTAATCGGAGTCCGTATAAGGTGTCCTGGTCAACGTGTTTTGGTCACCTTGCTCAGCAGCGGCGGCGCGTCAGGGTTCAGGCCGCGTCCCAGCGCCAGATGTGCGGCGAACAGGTAAAAGGCCAGGGCGCTGGGCACCGTGTCGGTCAGGGCGTGCCCCGTCGTGGGGGTCTGCAAGGTGCTGCCTGCCGCTGGCCCCAGCGTCCGCAGGTCCGCCCCACCCGCGCGCAGATCGGCGTAGGCGGCTTCCGTGGCAGGCCACGCGGCGTCGGCAGAGGTGAAGCCCAGCAGGGGCAGCCCCTCGGCCAGCAACCGCTTGGGACCGTGGCTGAACTCGGCGGCGCTGTAGGCCTCGGCGTGGATGCCACTGGTTTCCTTGAGCTTCAGGGCAGCCTCCTGCGCCACGCCGTAATGCAGCCCGCGTGCCAGAATCAGCAGGTTTTGCGCGAAGCTGTAGCGGGCGGCCAGGGCGTTGGCGGCGTCTTCCAGTTCCAGCGTGCGCCGCAGGGCGTCCGGCAGGCTGTTCAGCGCCTCTTTCAGCCTGCCGTCTGGACCCAGTTCCGCAATCACAGGCAGGAAGGCGGTCAGGCTGGCCAGATAGCTCTTGGTGGCCGCCACCGCCTGCTCCTCACCGCAGCGCAGCGGCAACACGAATTCGGCGGCCCCCGCCAGATCGCTGTCTTCCACGTTGACCAGGGCCACCGTCAGCGCCCCGCCCTCACGTGCCATACGGACATTTTCCACCACGTCCGGGCTGGCCCCGCTCTGCGACACGGCGATCACCAGTGCGCCGCGCAGGTCCAGCCGCGCGCCGTACAGCGTATGCACGCTTGGCCCCAGCGAGGCCACCGGCAGCGACAGTTCGGTTTCCAGCGCGTATTTCAGCACGGTGCAGGCGTGATCGCTGCTGCCGCGCGCGATGGTCACGGCGTAGGGCGGGCGGCGTTCGCGCAGCACCCCTGCCAGTGCCCCGGCGGCGTCTGCGTTCTCGCGGAGCTGCCGGGCGATCACGTCGGGCGTCTGGCGGGCTTCCTGAAGCATCAGCGGATCGGGATTGGGGGAAGAGGTCGTGCCGGATGCTGTCATGCCGCGTGCTGTCATGCTGGGTACTGTAGTCAATTTCTACCCAGCCTGTCGCGGCATGAGCAATCCCGACTGGCAGGGCGACCGGGCCAGTCGGGACTGTGCATGCTCGTCTTTCAGTTCAGCGTCTTGAGGTCCGCGCGGGTCACGGCGATGACCAGCAGACCACCCAGCGGATGGAAGATCGCCTCGCGGCCCGCGTAGCGCAGGGTCACGGCCTGCAATTCGTCGCCCAGCAGGTGCTGACCGATGACGCTGGCGGTGGCCACGAAATGCCGGGCGTACATCGGCAGGCGCTGTGCCGCGCCGGGCGCACCCGCGTCGCCGGAAGGCAGCACGATCTGACCCTGGGCGTCCACCACGATCAGGTCTTCCACGTCGCCCCGGCGGCGGTATTCGGCCACCAGCCGTTCCAGCTCGCTGGGGGCGGTCTGGGCTGCGGGTTGGGGTGGGGTGGGCTGTGGCTGAACAGCTTCGGCCTGGACGGGTTCAGTCTGGATAGGTTCGGTTTGAACGGGTTCGGCCTGAATTGGTTCGGGCGTGGCAACCTCGACGGGCGCGGCAGCGGCCTCGGCGGCGCGCAGCAGGCCCTCCACCATCGGGATCAGTTCGTCGGGGCTGAAGGGCTTACGCAACACGCCGTTTGCGCCGACCTCGCGGGCCTGCCGCCGGATATTGTCGTCGACATTGCCGCTCATCAGCACGATGGGCCGTCCGTCGAAGCGGGCGTCGCGGCGCAGTTCGGAACACAGGTCCAGACCGCTCATGCCCGGCATGATCACGTCGGCCATCATCAGGTCGAAGTGCGGATCGCCCGCCAGGGTTTCCAGGGCCTGCTCGGCGCTGATGGCGGAAAACGAATCCAGTGAGTGCCGCTTGAAGGTGATCTCCAGCGCCTTGCGGACGCTGATGCTGTCGTCAACGATAAAAATCTGGGGCATGGGGTTCCTTTGTGGGCTGTGGGGCGGGCAGGGGAGAGGAGGGAGGGAGGCTCAGCGCCGGGAGAAATCAGCGCTCACAGAAACCAGTGTGTAGAAAAGCAGGTGTTAAAAGAGTTCTCAGTGCAGTCGGGAGGCGGTCTCGTCGAGATCCACGGCGAGTTCCATCAGCAGGCGGTTGGTGGGGCCGGTCAGGTCAGCCTGAAGGCCCGGCGGCAGGGACGGGCAGTCGTAGAACCGGAACTGTCCGCCGCCCTGCTCGCTGTGGCGCAGCAGTTCCAGCACGGCGTCCCGGCCCGCACGGCCAGAGCATTCGGCGTAGGTCAGGCGGCCCGCGCTCATGGTCAGGTGACCGCTGCGGGACGCCTGTCCGGCGGCCCCCACCGTGATCAGCCAGTGGCCGTTGCACTCCAGCTCTGCCGCCCAGTTCAGGAATTCACTCAGGCTGAACGGTTCGAGCTGGCCCGAGAGCTGGGGCCGGGCATTGGCCCGCAGCGGCAGCGGGTACGCCGCGTCGTCCACGCCCAGCGCCTCCAGCGCCTCGGCCAGCACCTGCGGCCCCGCCGAGTTGGTGGGCAGGTCCGGCAGGTCGTGTTCGCCGTCTCCAATCAGATACAGGGGCAGCCTGCCGGTGTGGACGTCGTCTCTCAGGATGCTGCGAAACTCCAGGCCGCTCATGTCGGACATCACGGCGTCGCAGATGATCGCGTCCACCGGGGTCCGCTCCAGTTGGGTCAGGGCGTGCAGCGCGCCGTCCGCGTGGATTGCGGTGACCCCGGCCAGTTCGGCCAGATGCCCGTACATGGCCGCGCGTGAGGGGTCGTTGAGAACCGTCAGGACCGAGCGCCCGGTCTGAAAGGCGGTCATGCGCTCACCCCGGCAGCGGCACCCTCGGCCTGGGCCAGAACGCTGCCGATGCGGCGCAGCAGCAGCGCCTCGCCCACCGGTTTGGTGAAGTAGTCGTTCGCGCCCAGTTGCAGGGCCAGCCGCTGGTGCTTTTCCCCGGCGCGGGTGGTCATGATCATCAGGGGCAGCGCGGCGGTGGCGGGGCGGGCGCGCACAGCGGACAGCAGCTCGTAGCCGTTCATGCGCGGCATTTCCAGATCGCTGACCACCGCGCCGAAATCGGGATCGAGTTGCAGCAGGTCCAGCGCTTCCTGGCCGTCGTTGGCGGTGGTTACCGCGTAGCCGCCGCTTTCCAGCATGCGGCCCACCAGACGGCGCACGCTCAGCGAGTCGTCCACCAGCAGGATGCGGGTGCGTTTCGCCGCCGCGCCGCTGCCGTCCGTGGCTTGCAGGAAGTCCTGCGGGCGGCGGGCCAGACGCCCCAGGCCCGAGGGATCGAGGACCGGAAAGGCATTGCCGGAGGCCGATACCGCCGTGCCGGACAGGTATTCCAGCCCGCTGAGCAGCCCGCCCAGCGGCGTCACGCTGACTTCCTCGATCTGACCGAAGTCGTCCACCCGCGCGGCCAGTTCCCCGGTGGGGGTGGCCAGCACCACCAGCCGGAAGGTGTCCTCATGTTCGCCGCCCTGCGACTGGCCCCAGATCGCGCGCAGGTCGATGATCGGTGCGGAGCGGCCCTCGAAGGACAGTTCCGGGCCGGTCTCGCCGTGCTGGACCTCGCCCGCACGGATTTCACGCAGGGCGCGCACGGTGCCCACCGCGAAGCCCAACTCGCGCCCGGCCACCTGCACCGGCAGCACGTCGATCACGCGGCGCGTGACTGGCAGGCGCAACGTGAACTTGGTGCCCTCGCCGCGCCGGGTGCTGATCAGCAGTTCGCCGCCCAGTTGCCGCGCGGCGGTGGCCACCACGTCCATGCCCACGCCGCGCCCGGCCACCGTGCTGACGGCGGAAGCGGTGGACAGACCCGGCAGCAGGATCAGCCGCGCCCGGTCCTCATCCGACATGCCGCCGAGTTCCTGCACAGAACGAAGCCCCTTTTCCAGCGCGCGGTTGCCGACGGCTTCCAGGTCCAGGCCCTGGCCGTCGTCCTGCACGCTGACTTCCAGAAAGTTCTGATGCTCGGCGGCGCGCAGCCAGACCCGTCCGCGCGCGGGCTTTCCGGCCTCTGCCCGCGACTCGGCAGTGCCGACGCCGTGGTGAAGCGCGTTGGTCATCAGGTGCATCAGCGGCTCGCTCAGGCGTTGCAGCACGGCGCTGTCCACCCGCACGTCCTCGCCCTCGCTGATGAACTCGAACCGGGCCTCGTGGTCGCGCGCCCAGCGCCGCAGCCGGAAGGCGGCCTGCGAGAAGGCCACCCGGCTGGTCTGGGTCAGGTCCAACCGGAGGTGACGCAGCAGCTTGCCCAGCAGTTCGTTGTCGCCCTGGAGGTCTCCCACGTTGTCCGACAGGCGGCGGCGCACTTCCGCGAAGTCGGCGCTCAGCTCGGTGATGCTTCTCGCCAGGATGTTCAGGTCGTTGTAGGTGTCGAATTCCAGTTCGTCGAACTGCTGGGCCGGGTTGGCGGCGAAGGGGTTGGCGCTGCCCGCGCCGTCCTCGCCTCTGGGAGAGGTCCGGTCCGGTGTGGCGCGGACCATGTCGGGGTTCAGGTGGCGTTCCTCGAAATCGCGCACGGTGCGCTGGAAGCGGGCCTGCGAGTCCTGCATGGCGCTCTGGAGGTTGTCCAGCCGTCCCAGCGTCTGCCCCAGCCGCGAGCGCACGGTGACCAGTTCGCCCATCTGTTCCAGCAGCGATTCGATCTGCCGGGCCGGAATGCGGATCGAGGCCGTTTCCTGGTTGATGGCCGGGGCCACGTCCTGGGCAGGTGCGCTGGCCTGAGGTGTGGGTATTTGGACCGCAGAGGTCGACAGAACCACAGCAGCGGGCGTGTGCCCACCGGCCAGCGCGGCCATGCGGGCGCTGAGGCCCGCCAGATGCGCGTCCAGGCCACCTGCGCCGCCGCCGCCCTCGGCCACGTCCAGAATGCGGTCCATGCCGCTCAGCGCGGCTTCCAGCACCTCGCGCGCGCCGCCGTCCAGCCGCAGCACACCGTCACGCACGCCGCCCAGCAGGTCTTCCATGCCGTGGGCAAAGTCGCCCAGACCGGGCAGGCCCACCATGTACGAGCTGCCCTTGACGGTGTGGGCGGCGCGGAACATCACGTCCAGATCGGGGCCGTGTTCAGCAGACGCACCTTCTAATTCGGCGCGCAGGCCGCCCAGATGTTCGCGCACTTCGGGGGCGAAGTAGGACCAGATCTCGGCGTTCTCGCGCCAGAACTGCCGCAGCTCCTGCTCCAGGTTCGAAACGGCGTGCCCGTCCGCTGGAATCGCGTCCAGCGCAGCGGTTTCGTCGTCGGTGACCATCCGGCGCGGGTCCTCAATGGGCCGGGGTTTGAAGGCTTCCGGGTGGCTGCGCAGCAGGGCCAGCAACTGCACTGCGCCGCCGCCGCGCGCGAAGACCAGTCCCAGGTCGGTCTCGCGCTCGCCTCCCACAATGCGCTCCAGCCCTTGACGCAGCAGGGACTGGGCGTGCGTCATCAGTGCCAGATAATCGGTGCGGGCTTCCCCGCTCAGCAGGGGCCGGGCTTCCAGCATGCGCTCGGCCAGCCCCGCCATCTTGGACAGTTGCATGAAGCCGTACAGCCCTGCGCTGCCGCGCAGTCGGTGGGCCAGCACGCCCAGCTCGGCCAGATGCGCCGTGTCGTCCGGTCCCGCCAGGCCCGCGCTCAGCCCGGCCAGCCCGGCGTCCATGCGGCCCAGCACTTCGCCGGCTTCCTGCAAAAAGCTGCTGAGCAGATCGCTGTTCTCGCCCCGCTGTTCACTGGTGTCCATCCCTGTGTTCTCCGACATTCTCAATCCCCCCCTCATTCTCAGATTCCCCTGCGTTTCCAGATCACCGTGTGTTACCAGACCACGCTGTGTTTCCAGACCACTCAGGACGGCAGCCGGAAGCGGGTCAGGCTGGCGCTGAGGTTCTGGGCCAGGGTCTGAAGCTGCTCGGCGGCGGCGCGGCCCTGGGTCACGGAGTCCTGCGAGTCGCGGGCGACGGCGGCGATCTGCTCCACCGCGCTGCCCATGTCTTCCACACCCTGCACCTGTGCCCGCTGCGACGCGGCGATGGTCTCGGCCAGCTCGGCGGACTGCTGGGTCAGCGCGCCGATTTCACGCAGACGTTCCCCGGCGGTCCCGGCGACGCGGTAGCCCTGCTCCACCTCGCGGGTGCCGTCTTCCACACTCACGATCACGTCCTGAATCTCTGCCTGCACGTTCTTGATCAGGCTGGCGATGCGCGCCGTGGCCTGCCCGGAGGTGTCGGCCAGCTTACGCACCTCGTCTGCCACGATGCTGAAGCGTCCGCCCGCTTCCCCTGCGCCCGCCGCCTCGATGCTGGCGTTCAGGGCCAGCAGGTTGGTCTGCCGGGCGATCTGCGAGATGGTGTCCACGATTTCCTGAATTTCGAGGGAGCGGTCGCCCAGGCCCTTGATGCGCTTGGCGACGCCCTGCACCTCGCGGCGGATGTTCTGCATGCCGTCCAGCGTGCCGGTCACGGCTTCCTGGCCCTGCTGCGAGGCCAGCAGCGCGGCGCGGGCCGTCTCGGCAGAGTTCTGCGCCTGCTGCGCCACCTCACGGATGGCGGCGGTCATGGCCTGCACCTGCACGGCCACGCGGGCGGCCTCGGCGGCGGTGAGCTGCGTGCCCTGGCCGATCTGATCGGTGGACAGCATCAGCGCCTGCGATCCGCCCGTCACCGAGGTCGAGGCGCGCTGCACGTCGCCCAGCACGTCGGCCAGCTCGGCGGTCATCAGGTTGATCGAGTCCACCACGTTGCCCAGCACGTCCTCGGTCACAGTGCCGCGCCGGGTCAGGTCACCTTCTGCAATGTCCATGGTCACGTCCAGAAATTCGGAGATGTGGCCCTGCAACTTGATGGACTCCAGCCGCTCATTCTCGCCGCGCTCGGCGTTGGCGCGCATCTCGCTGGCGGCCAGGTTGAAGGTGTTGCCCAGTTTGCCCAGCTCGTCGCGGGTGTTGACTGCCACCTGCACGTCCAGCTCGCCTTTAGACAGTCGGCCTGCGGCCTCGGTCAGGCGGGCCAGCGGGCGGGTGATCGACAGCGCGATCACGAAGAGCAGCGTGAACATCAGCAGCGCGCCCATGATCAGCAGCGCGATCAGGTTGCCCACCTCGCCGGTGCGCCGGGCCTCCTTGGCCGCCAGAACGGTGCCCAGGCTCTCGATGCTGTCATTCAGTCCGCCGAACAGTCCCGTGGCGAAGGCCGGGACCAGCGCCGTGAGCTGATCGGGCGTCATGCCGACGCGCTGCGGAAACAGCAGGTTGCTGTTGACGGCCCCGAAAATCCGGTCTGAACTTTCCTTGAGGCTGGCCTGCGCCGCCTGGAGGCTGTCGTTCATCGCGCTGTCCATGTTCTCGGCGCTCTGCCCACTCAGCGCGCGGTCATATCCGGCCAGGATGTTGTCGTTGGCGGTCTTGGCGATGTCGTAGCGGAGCTGCGCCTCGGTGCGGACGGTGGCGCTGATTTCACTCCCCGGTTTTCCGGCCTGCTTGAGCAGCGGAATGGTGCCCGAGGCGATGGCCCCGGAGGTCGGCATGTTCTGCGGCATGATGCTGGTGACCAGATCGACCAGGGCAGCCTCGGCCCGGTTGTCGGTCTGCTTCATGCCGCTCTGGTTGGCGATGTCTGCGAAATACGGCGTAATGACGTTTTGCAGCAGTCCGCTGTAGGCCTGCTGCACATCTGCGGCGCTGGCGCTGCCCGCATCCACCCGCCGGTTCAGCGCGCCCAATGTCTCGCGCATCTGGCTGATCTCGCCCACCAGTTCCACGTAGTCGTTCTCGTTCATCAGGGCTTCGAGTTTGTCCAGCGCCGCTGTCATGTCCGCGCGCTGCTTGGCGTTGGTGGCCTTGGCCCCCGCCGCTCCGCCCAGCACGTTGACCGAGGACAGACGCAGCAACTGGGCGTTTTGCAGGATGCTGGTGAGGGGAATCAGCATTTCCTGCCCGGCCCGCTGCTCACGCGCCTGAACGGCACCCGCGTTGACCTGGCTGATCTGGATGCCCAGCACCACCGCGAAGGGCAGGCCCAGCAGCAGTCCGGCGGTCGCCAGCTTCAGGCCCACTGGCATGCGGCCCAGCAGCCCGGATTTCACTTTGTCTGTTTGGCGCACCGGGCGTGCGGCTTTTGCTGCGCTGTTGACAGGGACGGGGGCAATCAGGCTGGGATCAAGACGGGCGTTCTGTGACATGTGGGGTCTCCTGGTGGTCTGGTGCAGCTCACTGTGGGCTGGAAGGCGGTGGTCAGGGCCGGGAAGGCCGGGAAAGAAATGGGGAGGGGGCCAGAAAATCAGCCCGGCAGGCGGAAGCGGGTCAGGCTGCTGTTCAGGCGCTGGGCGAGTTCCTGGAGCTGCTCGGCCACCTCGCGGCCCGTCTCGGCGGAGCGTTGCGAGGCCCTGGCGACGTCGGCGATCTGGGTGACCGCGCTGCTCATGCCCTGCACGTCCCGCAACTGATCGCGCGCGGCGTCCGAGATGTTGGTGGCGAAATGCGCCGTGACCCCGGCCAGCTCGGCCATCTCACGCAGGGCCTCACCGGCCTGTCCGGCTACCACGTAGCCCTGCTCGACCTGTTCACTGTTGATCTGCATGTTCTGGGCCACGCCGCGCACGTCGCTCTGGACCTCGGCGATCAGGCTGGCCATGCTGGCGGCGGCGGTGGTGGACAGGTCTGCGAGTTCGCGGATTTCCTCGGCCACCACGGAAAAGCGTTTGCCGCCCTCGCCTGCGCCCGCCGCCTCGATGCTGGCGTGCAGGGACAGCAGGTTGACCTGACTGGCGATGTGGCCGATCGAGTCCACGATTTCCCCGATCTGCCTGGAGCGCTGGGTCAGCGACTGCACCCGCACGGACACGTCCTGCGAGGACTCGCGGATGGCCTGCATGCCCTTCAGGGTGCTGCTCACGGCCTCTTGACCCGTCTGCGAGGCGCTCAGGGCGCGCTGCGCCGAATCGGCGGACGCCTGCGCGATGGCCGACATCTGTCGGATGGCCACCGTCATATCGCTGGCCTGCTGGGTCACGCGCCCGGTTTCCTCGGTGGTGATCAGCGTCCCTGCACGGATCTGCTCGGTGGAGTCCAGCATGGCCTGTGAGCCGCCCGTCACTGAGGCGGAGGCGCGCTGCACGTCGCCCAGCACGTCCGCCAGTTCCTCGGTCATCAGGTTGATCGAATCCACCACGTTGCCCAGCACGTCATCGGAAACCCTGCCGCGCCGGGTCAGGTCGCCGCCCGCGATGTCCATGGTCACGTCCAGAAACTCCGCGACGTTGGCCTGGAGGCGCTGGGCGTCCTGACGCTCGGTCTCGGTCCGCTCCTGGTTGACGCGCAGTTTGGCCGTCGCGGCGTTGAAAGCCTGGCCCACCACGCCCAGCTCGTCGCGGGTGGTCACGGGCACCGACACGCCCAGATCGCCCTGCTCCAGCGCGCGGGCCGATTCGGCCAGGCGGCGCAGGGGGCTGGTGATGGCGCGGGCCACGGCCAGCAGCAGCAGCCCGGCCAGCAGCGTGATCAGGCCGACGGCCAGCAGCTTCTGGATCAGGGCGCGGCGCTCCAGCGATTCGCGGGTGGCCAGCAGACGCTCCACTTCCTGGTTGCCGCTCTTGATGGCCTTGGCCACCTGGGCGACTGCCGAGTCCAGCGCCGTCAGGTTGGCGCGGCCCTCCACCGCGTTGCTCAGGTCCACACTTGCGGCGGTGGCGATGGTCTGCCGCAGGGTTTCGAGATTTCGGGTGGTGTCCCCCAGGGTGCGGACCAGACTCTCGTCCAGGGCCTCGGCGCGCTTGACCGCCGCGAAGGCGTCGTCCAGGGCGACACCCGCGCGGGTGGCCTCGTTGCGGTACAGCGGTGCCAGCACGTCCACCAGTTCCGGCTGACCCTTGACGAGTTCCAGCGACTGCGCCAGGGCTGCCAGACTGCTCAGACGCGCCAGAACCCTGGGCAGGGTGATCAGGGCGGTCTGGGTGGAGTAGTTGGAAACCTGGCTGGAATCGAGGGCCAGCGTGGATTCTTCCAGCACGGCCTCCAGGGTGGGCAGCACCTGCTCCAGATTGAACTGCTGATAGGTAATGGCCCGGAAAAGGCCGCCCTGATCGGAACGGCTCTGTTGCAAGACCTTCCACTGGCCGGCCAGCCGTTCGGTGGCTGCCTGACTGGCGCTCAGGCCCTGGGTGGTCATCGCGGTCTGCAAAGCCTGCAAGGTCTGGTCGACGTTCTGGGCGGCCACCTTGGCCGTGGAGCCGTAGCCCAGCGTCTGGGCACGCACGTACTCGGACACCGAGTTCTGAACCTGAACGTAAGGATCGATCAGGCTGCTTCCTGCCAGCTTAAGCTCGATAGAGCGGATGTCCTGCTGGTGACCACTGACGGTCAGCGACAGCAGGACCGTGATCGGCAGCGCGAACAGGCCAGCCGTGAGGGCCAGTTTCTGACCCACCCCGATGCGGCCCAGCAGACTGCTGCGGGTGGTTTTGGAATCTCTCTCGACTTTGGTGGACGTGCGGTGTCCCTTGGTGATCAGGCTGGGGTCCAGGCGGGCGTTTTGCGACATTGGATGACTCCTTGAACTTCTGAACGGGCTGTGGGCTGCGCTTCGGGGCAGGGCTAGACGGTCTGGAGGCGTCCGGCGATGGCAGCGGTCAGTGCGCCCAGGCCCAGCAGCGCCGCGTGGTGGTCACCCAGTTGGGCCTCTTGCAGCAGCGTCTGTGCAGCGGGCACCTCGGCGCTCACGTTGCCGATGACCTCGTCGATGGGCAGCAGCAGACTCTCGCCCGCGTGTTCGCACAGCAGACCCAGACGGGTGCCGTCCGGCTGCGGGGCCGCCCCGGTCATGCCGCCCAGCAGGTGGCCCAGCAGCGTGGGCAGGTTGACCACCGGCACGGCCCGTCCCTGCGCGCCCATCAGCCCCAGCAGGCTGCCGCCGCACGCCGGAAGCGGCGAGAGCTGGCCCAGCGGCATGACCTGCCGCGCCTGCCGGGTGGGCAGCGCCAGCAGGCGTGCGCCGCTGCGGAACAGCAGGTAGGTTTCGGTAGTCGGGAGCGCAGCGGAAGTTGCAGCGGAAGTCACGGCGTCGGAAGTCATGGCGTTCAGACGTGCCGGGCGATCAGGCTCAGGAGCTGTTCGGGGGTGTACGGCTTGATCAGGTAATCGACTGCGCCCTGCCGCATGCCCCACTTCACGTCCGTTTCGGCACCCTTGCTGCTCACGAAGACCACTTTCATGCCCTCGGCGGCGGGCAGTTTCTTCAGGGCGCGCAGGGTCTCGTAGCCGTTGCGTTCGGGCATCACCACGTCCAGCAGCGCCAGTTGGGGACGTTCGGCTTCCACGGCGGCCTCGACCCCCTTGGAGTCGGTCAGGGTGACGCAGTCGTGCGCGGTGCCCTTGAGGGCCTCGGTCATGAAACGGATATCGGAGGGGGAGTCGTCGACGATCAGGATTTTTGCCATGTGGTGACCTTCCTTTATGGGCCGCAGTGCGGCCTCGGTGCGCGGGGTTGCCCATGAGCGGGTCTGGTGTGGTTGAGTGGTCCAAACGATGAGAAACATGTTCTGTTCCGGCTTGACATTTCACCCATTGCCGCCAACGATATGCAGCCCCCCTACACAGAATCCTTACAGTCGACTCATCTGAAAGAGCTGTCGGGGCCGGTATGAATTACCTCACACCAATCTCGTGGCCTGTGAATATTTAATCTTTCCTGCGGGCTATGCCGGTCGTCATCCATCAGTGTCCCCTGACGTTCACAATTGACGCACACGTAAACTCTGGCCTATGCTTGTGGCGTCCGCAGTTCCGTCCAATCTGTCCTGATCCCCCCCCATTCCCGGAGGTAGAAAGTGGCCCTGAAAACGTTGTTTGACCTGAGTGGCAAGACCGCCCTGATTACCGGAGGCTCGCGCGGCCTGGGCCTGCAA
Source organism: Deinococcus marmoris DSM 12784 (assembly GCF_000701405.1). GTDB lineage: Bacteria > Deinococcota > Deinococci > Deinococcales > Deinococcaceae > Deinococcus > Deinococcus marmoris. The sequence goes on along the minus strand of NZ_JNIV01000080.1, from coordinate 7,755 downwards.
ATTGCCGAGGCGCTGGGCGAGTACGGCGCAACCGTGGTCCTGACCGCCCGTAAACAGAACGAGCTGGACGAGGCCAAAACCCACCTGGAAGGCATGGGGATCAAGGCGCACGTCTATGCCAGCGATCTGGGCAGTTTTGAGAGCATTGACCCCACCGTGGAAAAAATTGTTGCCGAAGTCGGGAACATAGACATTCTGATCAACAATGCCGGGGCGACCTGGGGCGCTCCTACCGCCGAACACCCGCTGGACGCGTGGCTCAAGGTGATGAACGTCAATGTCAACGGCACCTTTTTAATCACCCAGAGCGTGCTGAACCGCTGCATGTTGCCGGCGGGCGGCGGGCGCATCGTGAATGTCGCCAGCGTGGCGGGGTTGCAGGGCAACGATCCGCGCATGGCTGCCACGCTGGCCTACAACACGTCCAAGGGCGCGCTTGTCAACTTCACCCGCGCGCTGGCTGCCGAGATGGCCGACAAGGGCGTAACGGTCAACAGCATCTGCCCCGGCTACTTTCCCACCAAGATGACCAAGGGCACGCTGGCCTACGGCGAGCAGGCCATTCTGGAATCCACGCCCATGCACCGGTTGGGGGGCGCGGAAGACCTCAAGGGGCTGGCCCTGCTGCTGTCCAGCGACGCCAGCGGCTTCATGACCGGCCAGAACATCGCGGTGGACGGCGGGGCCACCGTCGTATGAAGCCCGGCGAGCTGGCCTCGCACGTCGGAAAGGAAGTGGCGCTGTCCGAATGGATTCTGGTGGACCAGGCGCGCATTGACGCGTTCGCTAAGGCCACCGGGGACCATCAGTTCATTCATGTGGACCCGGAGAAAGCCGCTGCCGGGCCGTTCGGCACCACCATCGCCCACGGTTTCCTGACCCTCTCGCTGCTGGCCGGGGAATTTATGACGCACGGCGGCGCTGTCGAGATCGAGGGCGCGCAGATGACCGTGAATTATGGCCTCAACCGGGTGCGCTTCGTCTCGCCTGTCAAGGTGAATAGCCGCCTGCGCAACCGCGCCGTGCTGCAAAGCGCGGATCAGGGTGCGGGCTACATGCAGATCACGGTGCTGAACACCATTGAAATCGAAGGCGAGCAGAGGCCAGCCGCGACGGCGGAAAGCGTGTTCCGGGTCTATCTGTGACCCAGCCCCTCCAGCCGGGAAGCACCGTCTACCTGCTGGAGAAGGGTGGCGAACTGCTAGCCCGGATGCCCTTGCGTGAGATGGAGATGTTTGCCATCCATTGCGGCTTTGAGCCGACGCCTGCCTTTGAACCCTACCGTGCCTTATTTGACGAGGATGCCGCCGCCACAGACCGACTGGCCGAGGACGACTCACCCGAAGTGATGCAACAGGCTGAAGCTGTTTTGGACCGCATCCTCGCGCTGAATCTGCTTATTCGCCGTGAGGGCGGTGGCGTTCACCGTCAGGCTCTGATCGGCATTGAAGGCAACCAGGCCAGTTTTCGCCCCCTCGACATTCAGGAGGAACCCCTATGACCGTATTCGACGTGACTGACCGCTCCCGTGACCTGCGCCAGCGCCTGCTGGCCTTCATGGACGAACACATCTACCCCAACGATGCCGAGGCTGCCCGCCAGGTCAACGAGGGCAACCGCTGGGAACACCTGCCGCTGATCGACGAGCTGAAGCCCAAAGCGCGTGAGGCCGGACTGTGGAACCTGTTTCTGCCGACGGCCAGCGACCCGGACGGCACCTTTGGCCCCGGCCTGAGCAACCTGGAATACGCCCCGCTGTGCGAGGTCATGGGCCGGGTGTGGTGGGCACCGGAGGTCTTCAACTGCGCCGCGCCCGACACCGGCAACATGGAAGTGCTGGCCCGCTACGGCACGCCCGAGCAGCAGGAACAGTGGCTGATCCCTCTGCTGAACGGCGAGATTCGCAGCGCCTTTTCCATGACCGAGCCGGACGTGGCGAGCAGCGACGCCACCAACATCGAATCCAGCATCACGCGTGACGGCGACGATTACGTCATCAACGGCGAGAAATGGTGGACCTCGGGGGCGGGCGATCCCCGCTGCGCCATCAGCATCTTCATGGGCAAGACGGACCCGAACGCCGAACGTCACCTCCAGCAGAGCATGATCCTGGTGCCGATGGACGCGCCCGGCGTAACCAAGGAGCGCATGTTGACCGTCTTCGGCTACGACGACGCGCCGCACGGCCACGCGCAGATGACCTTCAAGGACGTGCGTGTGCCTGCCTCTGCCATGCTGCTGGGCGAGGGCCGGGGCTTTGAAATCGCGCAGGGTCGCCTGGGGCCGGGCCGCATCCACCACTGCATGCGCCTGATCGGGCAGGCCGAGCGGGCGCTGGAATTGATGGTGGCGCGGGCCGCGAGTCGCGTGGCTTTCGGTAAGCCGCTCTCGGCGCACCAGCATGTGCGGGAGCTGATCGCGCAGAGCCGCATGGAAATCGATCAGGCCCGCCTGCTGACCATGAACGCCGCGCACATGATGGACACCGTGGGCAACAAGGAAGCGCGCGGGCAGATCGCGGCCATCAAGGTGGTTGCGCCCAACATGGCGCTGGCCGTCATCGACCGCGCTATTCAGGTCTTCGGCGGCGCGGGCGTCAGCCAGGACACCCCGCTGGCAATGATGTATGCCCAGGCCCGCACCCTGCGCTTGGCTGACGGCCCCGACATCGTGCATATCGGCACCGTGGCGAAGGAAGAGATGCGCCGTCAGGGCGAGGCGGCACGCGGGCGCGAGAGCGTTTTCTCGGCAGCGAAATAAGGTAGGCTACGGTGGTAAGGAGGTGGGTAAGGAATGACCGTTAAAGACGTCAGACCCACGGACGAGCAAAAAATCTCCGCCACCATGACCAGCAAGGGGCAGGTGACCGTGCCCAAGGCGGTGCGTGACCGGTTGGGGTTGGAGGCGGGCAAGAAGCTCGACTTCATCCTGCGCGACGGCGAGGTGCTGCTGCGCCCCCAGCGTCCGCGCCGCCGCAGCTTTTTCGAGGCCATCGGCACCCTGACCCCGCCAGACGGCATGACTGCCGAGGAGTACGTGGCCGACATGCGCTATGACCCTGGAGACCGCGAAATCCTGCACAGCATGGGAACGGGCAAGCAGGACGTCACGTATATTGAAGACTTCCTGACCCTCAAATGACCAGCCCTCCAATCATGATCTGCCTGGATACCAACGCCATCCTCGCTCTGCGGTTTCAGGAGGATAGCGCCGAGGCTGTGGCCCGCTTCCTGGACAGCGTGCCTCAGATGGTGGTGTGCGGCCCAGTCGTGGCTGAGCTGATGCCACGCGATCCACAGGCCGAGGAATGGCTGAGCGAGACGGGAATTGGTGTGGATTGGACGCTGGGCCGGGCGGTGTGGCGCAAGGTGGGAGAGCTGCACCGTGAATATGCAGCCCGTCGTCGCCGTTCGGGTGGAGGAATGCCCCGCCGCATCCTAACCGATTACCTGATCGGCGCACATGCCGAGATCAGTGGCCTGCCCCTGTTTACGCTGAATCCAAGCGATTACGTCCCATTCAATGATCTGAAAATTCTGACACTCAGAAAGGAGTAACCCCACATGGAACTTAAAAACAAAATAATCGTCGTCACCGGCTCCGCCTCGGGTATCGGCCTCGCCCTCGCCACCCGCTTCGTGCAGGAGGGCGCAACCGTCATCGCCTCGGACCGCAACGCGGAAGTCGGCGCGCAGAAGGCGCAGGATATCGGGTCGCGTTTCGTGGCCGCCGACGTGGGCCAGGAAGCGGATATCAAAGCCCTGATCGACGATGTGATGGGCAAGGAAGGTCAGATTGACCTGTTCTGCTCCAATGCCGGGATTGCTATCGGTGAAGGGCCGGAAACGCCCGATAAGACCTGGGACCTGATTCACCGCGTCAATGTGATGTCCCACGTCTGGGCGGCCCGCCACCTGCTGCCGCACATGCTGGAGCGGGGCGAGGGCTATCTGCTGAATACTGCCTCAGCGGCGGGTCTGCTGACCGAACTGCACTCCGCGCCCTACGCCGTGACCAAACACGCGGCGCTGGCCTTTGCCGAGTGGCTGGCGATCACCTACGGGGACCGGGGCATCAAGGTGGCCTGCCTGTGTCCCGAGGGCGTCTGGACCCCCATGATTCAGAACGCGCCGATCTTGCAGCAAACGGCAGTGACCACCGACGTGCTGGTGGAAGAAACCCTGAAGGTCTTGCAGGCCGACGGCTTCCTGATCACCACCCACGACACCACGCTCAAGTCCTTCCAGAACAAGGCGGGCAATTACGGCGAGTGGATCAGCAAGATGCGCCATCTCCGCAAGAAGGCAATGGCATTGCTGGGCGACAGCAACGCTTTCAAAGATGGTGAGGCCCCACGCACCGAGGGCCATCCTTGACCCGTCCAGAAACATCAGCGGTGCGACAGGGTGAGGAATTGCCGTTGGATACGCTGCGAAATGTGTTGCGCGGGAAAGTTGAGGGCGATCTGGACACATTGGAAGTCCAGCAATTTCCTGGCGGCTTTTCCAACCTGACCTATTTGCTGCGAATGGGCGAGCGAGAATACGTGCTGCGCCGCGCCCCGCTCGGCCCGGTGGCAAAGGGCGCGCACGACATGGCCCGTGAATTTCACCTGCTCGAAAAAATCCATCCCGCCTTCGCCGTCGCCCCCGAACCGCTGTTTCTGGTTGAAGATCTGGAGGTCATGGGTTCGCCCTTCTACCTGATGGAGCGGCGGCGCGGTCTGGTGGTGCGGACCCGGATGCCAGCGGAATACGCCGACATCTCGGACGCTCCCCGCCTGATGTCCGAGGCGGTGGCCGACACGCTGGCCGGGTTGCACGCCGTGGACATCGACGCGGCGGGCCTGCGCTCCATCGGCAAGCCGGAGGGCTTCAACGCCCGGCAGGTGGGCGGCTGGGCCGGACGCTGGCGGCGGGCACGGGAGTTGCTGAAAGATTCGGGAGATCTGCCACCGCCCGCCGAGTTGCGCGACGAACTGGTGATCGCGTGGCTGGAGGCGCACACCCCCGAGGAATCCGCGCACACCCTCGTCCACAACGATTTCAAGCTGGACAACCTGATGCTGGACCCGGCGGACCCCTCGCGCGTGGTGGCGCTGCTGGACTGGGAAATGACCACCGTGGGCGATCCGCTGGTGGACCTGGGCCTTACGCTCACATATTGGACCATGCCCGAACAGCCGGGCCGTGACGTGAACGAGATCGGGGCCAATTTTCCTGGCTTCCTGAGCCGCGAGGAATTCATCGCCCGCTACGCCCAGCAGTCTGCTCGTCACGTGACGAGCAACTCGGTTCGCTGGTACGAAGTGCTGGGGCATTTCAAACTGGCGGTGATCGTCATCCAGATTTTTGCCCGTTACCGCGCGGGCCAGACCAGTGATCCGCGCTTCGCCCCGCTGGCCGGGCAGGCCGAGTGGCTCATTCAGGAGGCGTGGCGCAGAATCTCGGCGGACTCGGTGGGGGATGGGGGAGAGGTCACCCCGCCCGATGAGTGAGCTGATCCTGATCCGTCATGGGCAGGCGACGCCGTTCGAGAAGGACACGGACCGTCTTTCTGAACTGGGTGAACAGCAGGCGCGTGCGGTGGGGCTGGCGCTGAGTGCCGAGGAGGCGCGGCCCACGCACGTCTTTCACGGCCCGCTGGTCCGGCAGCGCCGCACGGCGCAGATCGCGGCTGAAGCCGCCCATTTCGCTGATCCCGACGCCCCTCCGCCGTGGCCGGATGCCACCGAAGATTCCCGACTTGCTGAATACGACGGTGACGGCCTCATCCATACCCTTGCGCCACTGCTGGCCGCGCAGGACAAGGCATTCGCCTCTTCTGTCCGGCATTTCCGGGCACACGGGGAGACTCCAGACCGCAACCGTGCCTTCCAGCTCATGCTCGAGGAACTGGCCGGGGCGTGGCAGGCCGGAGCGGTGACCCATCCAGACATCGAGGGCTGGGCGGCCTTCCGCGCACGGGTTCATGCGTCCCTGACGGACTTGCTGCGCCTGCCTTCCGGCTCCACCGTGCTGGCCTTCACCAGCGGTGGTGTGATCGGCCTGATGGTGGCTTTGAGCCTGGACGCACCGGATGCCTCAGCCCTGAAACTGAACTGGCGCGTCCGCAACGGCAGCCTGACGCGCTTTACCTTCAGCAACAGCGGGTCTGGCGGGCGCATCAGCCTGGATTCTTTCAATGAAGTGGCCCACCTGCCGCCAGACCTCAGGAGCTGGCGGTAGGGCAGTTGTCATAAAAATAGTCTTTTTATGACCGAGCGGAGCAAGTGACTTTCACTGAGCAGGACGCAGAATGGAGTCGCCGGAAGTCTTTTGTTCCGGCGACGTAATTCGGAGAACTGCTCTAGGGCGGTTAATCCAACAGACGCATGAACGCCGTGAACGTTCCAATTGCGTGTGGATGGGCCTGGAACAGCACCTCCGGGTGCCACTGCACGCCGATCACGCCGTCACCTTCCACCGCTTCCACGATGCCGTCTGGGGCCAGCGCGGTGGCCCTCAGCGTGGGCGCAACCGTATCAATCGCCTGATGGTGCGAGGAATTGAGCATGGCCCTCTCGCCGTGGGTTCCGGCCAGCAGACTGCCAGGCGAGAACGTGACCTCATGGCCCAGCGTATCTGCATGGACGCGCTGGGCGTGGTCGATCCAGGCTCCCGGCACGTCCGGCAGATGCTGGTGCAGCGTGCCGCCCTCCAGCACGTTGATCATCTGGAGGCCCCGGCAGATGCCCAGTACGGGTTTTCCAAGTCGACGGGCCGCGCGGTACAGCGCCGTCTCGAAGGCGTCACGCGTTTCGTCCACCTCGCCCAGACCGCGCCGGGGGTGCTGTCCAAAATGCCGGGGATGCACGTCCACGCCGCCGCTCAGGAGTACGGCGTCCATTCGCGCGGCGTATTCTGCGGCCATTTCAGGCAGATTCGGCAGCAGGAAGGGCAGGCCGCCCACCGCCTCCACCGCTTCCGTGTAGCGCCGGGACAGGCCGCTGTGTGTGCGCGGCGCGGTGTCCGCGACATGCGAGGTGGTCAGGCCGATCAGGGGACGGGCGGGCATTCCCAGAGGATAGAGGCTGAGGCCGGGCGGGGGTGAGATGCCGTCCGGTTGACGCGTTCCCAGTCTGCGGGCTGGAGGTGTTCTGGCAAAAGGGCCCGGCGGATCACAATGGGCCGAATTCCGCTTTTGCTGCGCTGTTCAGGCGTATAGTCTGACTTCTCAAGCATTCCTCATATCGCCCCCGCACATCACCCCCGCCCTTCCGAAAGAACGCGTGACGAACTGGCACTCAAGGAGATCAAAATGAAAAAACTGCTCACGCTGGCCCTGGGCCTCTCGCTCGCCTCGGCCTCCGCCGCCCCGGTCACGTTGACCTACTGGCAATACGACTTTGCCAGCAAGGTCACCACCATGAATGAACTGATCAAGAAATTCGAGGCCGCCAACCCCGACATCAAGATCAAGCAGGAAACCTTCCCCTACGACGCTTACAGCCAGAAAGTCGCCTCCAGCGTTCCAGCCGGGCAGGGGCCGGACGTGGTCAACCTGTATTACGGCTGGCTTCCGCAGTACGTGGACGCCGGGTACCTGCAACCCCTTCCGACAAAGGACTTTCCAGTCGCCAAGATTGAGAGCGAGTTCGTGCCGATGGTGAAGACCAGCAAGATTGGCGGCAAGTATTACACGCTGCCCATCTCGGTGCGGACGCTGGCGGTTTTTTACAACAAAGACCTGTTCAAGGCCGCCCGCATCACACCG
>NZ_JNIV01000079.1 GCF_000701405.1 Deinococcus marmoris DSM 12784 | reverse complement strand
GCCGCTTTGACCTTGTTTGGCAGTACTGACCCGGTAGTAGGCGACGGCGGGGGTGGTCATGGAAGTATGTTACAGGGCTCATGGGAGCGTTCAAGCGCTGTAACAGCCAGACAACCACTGATTCATCGCTGGTATTTCCGAATGGTAGATGAGGCATCAGCGCGGATTGAAGACTCGGGGTGCGAAGTGATCATCCACGGCTTCGAAGGCGCAACCGGTCAGACCACATGTCTCGATCGCTTCTTTGACAGCCTGTGTGACGAAGATCAGATTGGCGTGGGTAGATGGCCGGAATATCGGGGGAGCATCAGGGGCAAACCGCTGGGACATCGGCCGCAGTTGCATCACACCCTCAGCATCAGGAATACGCCGCGCTCCTGGTTGCTGAACCTCTAAAAGGTGAAAGAGGGCATAGCGTTGGCTTGCCCTTGTGCCTCCCCGGTCCAGCAGCGGCACGGGAAACGTTTCGAACCGTATGTCAAACGCTGTGAGCACTTCTATCAAGGCTTCCGAGTACAGGCTCATGATGTCACCCGTCGGAACCAGATCCACTTCAACGCCTTGCGTATTGAGCTGATACGTGGGGTGGTCTGGAATAAGCCTGACTGGGACAGCGTCATACCAATGTGGTGCGGCAGTGACAGGCCCATCAACAGGTTGCGCGCGTACGTAGGTATTATTTTTTGAGACGAAGTGCGGCCTGAGAATGTAGAGCATGCTGTGGGCTCCCGGATGACGAAGATAGGCGCTCTGGTTGAGGTCGGTGTCAGGAAAGCTGCTGTTTGCTGTAGACCACCAAAATCTGTGGGCAAGGAGCGCAGTGATTCGGGCCTCCAGGCGACGGAGCCGAATTCGACACGCCGCATCATGTTGCCCAATCATCCTAGAAGGGTGTTGCCCACGCCTTTTGGTGAGTACTTCATATCGCTGACGGCCGCCGTGAGACACTGGCCAGATCAAGTCATCCCCGATTTCCCCGTCCCAGGCAGAGGTCTGTTTATGAGCATCCCCCAACCGCAAGACCCGGCCCAGCTTGATCAGGCACGGCGCTTCTTCCAGTACCTCAAGGAGTTCACGCAGCTCAGGTCTAGGCCCCGGCGGACCAATAACGGCGATACCCTGCTGTGGCTACACGCCCTTCCCGAAGACCAGGCCATTGTCAACGCCGCCCGGCACGGCACCGGCGGAGTCACGGACGAGTGGGTGACCGTTCACAAGCCGCGCTTCGTTCCCGCGCCGGCGCTGCCCGAAGAACTGCTTGCCTGGGTGACCGGATCACCGGGCAACCCACAGCAGCTCCCCACCATCCGCACTCAGTTGGTAGTTGAGACTGAGGTGATCGACGATGACTTTGAGACCCAGCGCATCCAGGAGACGCTGTTTCTGGAGGATAACGCCACGGTCCAACTGGCCTGGCTGGATTACGAGGCACGCTGGCAGCGCTGGGCACAGGAGGAAGTCAGGGCGCGCGCAGTCCAGAAGGTGTACTCGCAGCTCTACGACTTCCACCAGAAACTCAGCGCCTTTGGCGAGACGTACGAGTTGCGGCTGGGCCTGGGTTATCTGGCCTGGAAGACACCAGGTGGGGACGAGGTCCGGCGCCACCTGCTGACGGCGCGGGCCGCACTGGAGTTCGATGTGCTGCGCGGGGTGCTGCGTGTGGTCGCCGCTGGAGACGGCGCGCGCACCGCGTTGGAGCAGGACATGCTGGATGCGGATGACCGGGCATCGCCGCAGCTTCAGCAGGCCATCGAGGTGGCGCTGGCTGAGGGCGGCGAGGACCTGTGGAGCGGTGAGTCGCTGCCGCCGCTGCTGGAGTCCTGGGTCAACGCCGCCGGCGCCCAGGGAGTCTACGAGGACGACTTGAAGCCGCCCAGAGGCGTGGGCGGCGATCCTGTGGTGCACTGGGCGCCAGCCCTGATCCTGCGCAAACGCGGTGAGCGCTCGCTGACGGCGGCGTACGAACAGCTTATTGGTCAGGTGTCGCTGGACAATCTGCCTGAAAGCACGCGGCGCTTCATGGGGCAGGCTCCAGACGAGAGCCGTATGCCCAACGAGCCGCAGACCATGGACCAGACGGTGTACTTCCCTCTGCCATCCAACGATGAGCAGCGGAAAATCATCCACCGCATTGCACGTGAGCCGGGACTTCTGGTTCAGGGGCCACCCGGCACCGGGAAGTCACACACCATCGTCAACCTGGTCAGCCACCTGTTGGCCACCGATCAGAAGGTGCTCGTCACCAGCCACACCGCCCGCGCCCTGAAGGTGCTGCGCGACAAGTTCCCGGCCGAACTGCTGCCGCTGTGCGTGACCCATCTGCGCGGCGAGGAAGGGGCTCAGGCCGCGCTACAAGGCTCGGTGGCCGAACTCCTGCACCGCTCGACTTCCCGCCAGCCCGATCAGGAGCAGCGGCACGAGGAAGCGCTGCACAGCGCTCTGGAAAAGGCGAAGCAGGCTGAAAAAGTGCAGGTCGACCGACTCCAGCACATCCGTGAAGCAGAGACCGGGACGCTCAACCTGCACAGCTTCGTCGGTACGGGCCAGCAGATCGGCGAGCAGCTCCGGCGCCAGGAAGCGGACGTTGACTGGTTACACGGTCTCATTGACCTGGACCAGGCCGCACCGCTGACTGACGCCCAGGCGCTGCGCCTGCTTTTTTTGTGGCGGGAGTTAGGTGATGAGGAGACCCGGCAACTAACCCTTCTGCGCCCAGACATGGCTGATCTGCCCTCTCCCGACTTCTTCCTGCACCTGCTTCAGGCCGAGCAGGAGGCGAAGCGTCAGTTCAACGCTCATGGGCAGGCCCGCGGCGACGCAGCCTACCCGGCCCTGCTGGCAGCGACATCGTCAGAGCGCGGCGCCCTGCTCACGGCATTGCTCGCTCTGGGTGCAGGCGTGGAGACTGAGTGCCGTCGTCCGTTGCCGTGGCTGCCAGGAGCTGTGGACGCTCTGCTCAGCGGGCAGATGGGCCGCTGGCAGGATGTTCAGGCGCGCAGCGAGCAGATACTGCCGGAACTGCTTCAGCGTGTTGGATGGCTGGAAGCTGCCTCACTCAGCGGCACCGAGGGCCATGACCCCGAGGCGCTGCGCCACGACGCCCAGACCATGTTCGATCATCTGCAAGCGGGCGGCGGCTGGGGCAACTTCGTGATTCGCCCCACCGCTGTAAGGAACCGGCAGTACCTGCGCGAGAGCGTCCGGGTAGGAGGCCGGGCTGCCGACACGCCTGACGCTTTACGGGATCTACTCGACGTCTTGCGGCTGCGCGTCAGGCTGCGGCAACTGACCGAACTGTGGGCCAGCCAGGGCGTGACGGTAAGCGGTCCACTCCCCCTTCAGGTCGCTGAACTCGGGGAGCAGTGCCAGGCGCTGGCTCGCCTTACCGAACTCGGCACGCTCCTGAACGCTGCGCAGATGGCCGTACGCGCCGTACCGGGCCTCCCTGAACCCCGCTGGTGGGAACCAGAGGAGCGCGCGGCACTGGCGGCGGCCACCCACGCTGCTGACGCCACACACGAGGCCTACACACGGCAAGAGGCGCTCGACGTCGTTCTTCCAGGTCTGGATGGGCTGAGCGTGACGGGCCGGACCCATGAAGTTGTCGGTCAACTGGTTCAGGCGGTCCAGGCCAGAGACGCTGCTGCATACGGGGAAGCGTACCGCCGTGCCGATCGCCTTGCTGTCCGGCAAGCGCTCTGGACCGAGCGGCACGCTCTGGACGCGCAGCTCCGCACGGCGAGTGCGCCTCTGGCTGGCGAACTGGCCCGGTCTGCTACCGATCCCTCTTGGGATGGCTGGCTAGGCGCACTGGGCGCGGCCTGGAACTGGCAGCGCGCTGACGCGGATTTGTCGCTGCTGGCCGATCCCGAAGCCGAACACAAAGCGCGTGAGAAGCTCGCGTCCTGTCGGCAGGCCCAGCGCCGCACCCTGGGTGAACTGGCTGCTGCCAGGGCCTGGCGCAGCACCCTTGACCGCCTGACGCACGAAGAGCAGACGGCGTTGGTGGGCTGGCAGAAGGCCTTAAAGATGATCGGCAAGGGGACAGGCAAGAATGCTGGGAAGTTCATAAAGATCGCCCAGCAGGAGTTGGAGATCGCCCGCACCGCCATCCCCGCGTGGATCATGCCGCTTCACCTGGTCGCCGAGAATTTCTCAGTTCAGCGGGGCATGTTCGACGTGGTGATCATCGACGAGGCGTCGCAGGCCGGGCCCGAGGCACTGTTCCTGACATTCATCGCCAAGAAGATCATCATCGTTGGGGACGACAAGCAGATCCCGCCAGATGGCGTCGGCATCTCCATCGAGCAACTCGATGCACTGGTGGCGCGCTACCTCTATGACTTTCCGAGGCCCCACGTGATCGGTCATCCGAAAGCGAGCCTGTTCGACTTTGGAGAGAGCTGCTATCCAAAGCGCGTCGGTCTGCGCGAGCACTTCCGCTGCATGCCCGAGATCATCAAGTTCTCCAGCGACCTGAGCTACTCCAACCAGCCACTGTTTGCCCTGCGGCAGTTCGGAGCAGACCGGTTACAGCCGCTGGTCGCCCGGCACGTCGAGGACGGCTTCACCATGAGGGTCAGCCGGGACCCCGTCAACCGGCCCGAGGGGCGCGCCATCGTGGACCAGATCAAAGCCTGCATCGCCAACCCCCGCTATGCAGGCAAGTCCTTTGGAGTCATCAGCCTGGTGGGCGACTCACAAGCTGAGGAAATCGCCAGTTTGCTGCTGTCCGAGGTCAGCGAAGCGGAGCTTGAAGCCCGCCGGCTGGTCTGCGGCAACGCCTACAGCTTCCAGGGCGACGAGCGCGACGTGATCTTCCTGAGCATGGTCGTCAGTCCAGGTGATGGTGGCCTGGCCAAGGTGCCCCGAGACAGCGCCATCTTCCAGCCCCGCTACAACGTGGCTGTCAGCCGCGCGCGCGATCAGCTGTGGTTGTTTCACAGCGCGGACCTGTCTGACCTGCATCCTGAGGACATCCGCGTCTCCCTGATCCAGCACGTCCGGAACCCCGATCTGGGCGGTTGGCAGCCCTTGCGCATGGACGCACTCAACACCCTGCGCGAACTTGCAGGTCGGCGCGGGCGCAGCAACAACCCCGCGCCGCAGCCTTTTGACAGTTGGTTCGAGTTAGACGTCTACCTCAACATCGTGGACCGGGGCTACCGGGTTATTCCCCAGCATGAGTTGAACGGCTACCACATTGATCTGGTGGTAGAAGGACAGCGTGGCCGATTGGCGGTTGAGTGCGATGGTGACCGTTGGCACGGGCCAGATCAGTTCAGGGCGGATCTGGCCCGCCAGCAGACTCTGGAGCGCGCGGGGATGGTGTTTTGGCGGGTGCGCGGCAGCACCTATACCCGTGACCCCGAGGCAGCGCTGGACAGCCTGTGGGCTGCCCTTGATCGGCGCGGTGTTTTTCCTGAGGGTGATCCGCGCAACTACGCCCCGTTGGAAAACGCGCCGCTTCCAGTATCCACGCCCGAGGTCATTGAAGGCGAAAAATCTACTGCAGACGCAGCTGAACGGGCCGAGTCGGCTGCTCAGGACGAAGTTGAGGACACCGCCAGCGAGGCGCTGCCAATGGTGTCAGTCCTGGACACCGCGTGGCTGCGGCCTTACGCCAGTTGGACGCCACATTCTTTGCCCGATCCCCAAAGCCTCAACAGTCTTGACGCCGTGGTGGACGGTCTGTACGAGATTGTGGACGCCGAGGGACCGATGACTTGTCGACAGGCGTACCAGACCTACTGTCAGGCCGCGGGCGTACGTTTCGGTTCGGGCACCAAAAGCCTGCTGAACAAAGCCATGGCCCGCGCCCAGCGCGAAGGCGTGCTAATCCTGGCCGACGAGTGGGGAAAGCCAGGCCTGGTCGACAAGATCGTGCGCGTGCCTGGCGACGCTGAGGTGGTGCCGCGACAAGCTGGACCACGCCGGTTCGTCGAGGTGCCGCCGTCTGAACTGGCCGCCGCCATGCGCGAGTTGAGTGAGTTACAAAGTGGAGATCGGGAACTGCTCTACCGCGCCGTTTTATCTGTTTACGGTGCACAACGGTTGACCGGGAACGCCCGTGAGGTATTGGACCTGGCCTATGGTTTCTTCAAGCAGACCTCGCCCGTATCGGATGTGCTTGATCCCAGTCGGCTAATTTGACTGGTGATCTCCCACGGCGAAAGCCCACGCTGACTAAGTGGCGCCCTCGATGACGCACTGTGCAGCCTCTGCAACCGATTTGTTCCAGCCCCGGCTGGCCACCGTTCTCGCCCTGTTCTCTAGCCCCTTGGGCGCTGCACATCAGTGGCGTTCTGCCAGTTCTTGGTGCGCTGGTATTTTTGGTGGTGACCATGACGGGCCGCCGGGGACGCGCAGCGCAGTCGAGGCGCTGGTAGCCGGTGCCGGCGCGTTAGCGTGGATGCATCTGTTGCTGGGGGCATGGACGACCGACGTGCAATGGGGCGGCTTACTCTCCAGGGATCAGGTGCGGGTTAAGTCCCGCCTGAAGGAGCTTTTACTGAGATAGCCTGACGTTGAATACAGTTATCCGCCTGGGCAGGTACGCTGAAATAAGCTGAAAGTTGAGTCCTGGCCGTCCACGCTGGATGCGCACAATTTTCACGGACACACGCTCAAAAGGGCGGCTCCATACTGATGAATCTCATTAAATCCAAAAAACGCGTCGCTGACCACGGCGAAGTCTTCACTCCACCGTGGCTGGTTGAACAGATGCTCGATCTGGTCAAAGCCGAGAGCGAACGCATCGACTCCCGCTTTCTGGAGCCTGCCTGTGGATCTGGGAACTTCCTAGTGCCGGTGCTTCAGCGCAAACTCGCCGCCGTCGAACTTAAATTCGGCAAATCTGCCTTTGAAAAGAAGAACTACGCCCTGCTGGGCCTGATGTGCTGCTACGGCATCGAACTACTTGAGGACAACATCGCCGAATGCCGCAGCAGGATGCTCGAGGTTTTCGCCGATTATCTCGGTCTCAATGAATCGGACGACCTCTACCAGGCCGCATTTTTCGTCACCACACTGAATCTGATGCACGGCGACGCCATGAAGATGCAAAACGTCGACGGCACGCACATCATCGTGGTTGAATGGGGGTATCTCGGCAAAGGAAAATTCCAACGACGCGACTTCCGGCTTGACGTCCTGACGGGCATGGCCAGCCTCAGCGCTGAAGGCTCACTTTTTGCCGGGCTTGCCAAGCATGAAATTTTCAAGCCGATTTCTGCTCACCCTCCGGAAACAGTGAAAGATCTGGCCGCTAGGTACGCCCAACTCCAGGAGACCCAGACGTGACCCAGAAAGTTAGTTTCACCCTTCGGGGACGGAATCCCGACGTGTTGACCTGCATCGCCAACCTCTCCAACGACGAGGTTTTCACGGCACCGGAGTTTGCCAACCAGATGCTCGACACCCTCGCCGAGGCCTGGGCGGCTGATCATGCCGGCGCCAGTATCTGGGCAGATCCCACCGTGCGCTTTCTGGACCCATGCACCAAGACTGGGGTGTTCCTGCGGGAAATCACCCGTCGCCTCATTGATGGCCTTGCTGAGGCCATCCCTGACCTGGGCGCTCGGGTGGATCACATCCTGACCAGACAGATCTTCGGCATCGGAATCACACAGATCACGGCGCTACTCGCTCGTCGGAGCGTCTACTGCTCAAAACATGCCGACGGCGAACACTCGGTGGCCAGCTCATTTGCGAACGATGCAGGCAACATCTGGTTCGAGCGACTGGAACATACGTGGGAAGGAAAGAAGTGTAAGTACTGCGGAGCTCCAAAAGAGGTTTTCGACCGTGAAGTAAGGCTTGAAACCCATGCTTATGCATTTATTCATACCCTCAATATTAAATTTCGCCTCAATGAGATATTTGGAGGAGATATGCAGTTCGACGTTATTATCGGGAACCCTCCTTATCAAATGAAAGGTGGTGGCGGTGGTAATAATGACTCCTCGATTTACCACCTCTTCGTAGAGCAAGCAATGCAATTGGAACCGCGTTATCTCAGCATGGTTATTCCTTCTCGCTGGATAGCTGGCGGACGCGGGATGGATAAATTCCGCAAAACGATGCTTACAGACGGCCACATCAGCGATCTCGTAGATTACACGCAAATGTCAACAGCCTTTCCCGGCGTAGATTTCGAAGGAGGCGTTGGGTATTTTCTTTGGAGGCACGGTTATCAAGGTGATGCCCACTACACGCTTTATCAAGGCGAAGAAAAACAGTCAACAATAATACGAAATCTTGGTGCATATGACGTCTTTATTCGAGATCATCGCGCCCTCGAAGTTCTTGAAAAGGTACAGTCTCTTAACGAGCCAACGATGGATGCTATTATCAGTGCAGACACTCCTTTCGGTTTGGCAACGAATTTCCCCAAGTTTAAGGACAAGCCGTTTGATGGGGCGATCATGCTCTATCGTACAGATAAAGGACGGCGTGTTATATCACACACTTCTCGCTCCAATATCCAAAAGAACGTGCAACTAATTGATGTATGGAAAGTGTTCCTACCTGAGGCATATGGAGAGCGTGGTGCAGTTCCGGCCTTGGTTCTTGGGCCTTCAATAGTAGCTCCTCCGGCTTCAGTTTGCACTCAGACATACTTGACGGGAGGAGCATTCGCGCATCAAGATGAGGCAAATAGCCTGAAAAGCTATGCAAAAACCAAGTTCTTTCGGTTCCTTGTATCGCTTCGCAAAATTACGCAACACGCACTGCGGTCAACATATTCGTGGGTTCCTCAGCAAACCTGGAATATCACTTGGACTGATGAAATGCTTTATCAAAAGTACGGTATCACCCCTGAGGAGCAGGCCTACATCGAATCCATGATTCGCCCGATGGACAGTAGCAATGACTAGGCCCACCATTGACGCCATCCTCCCACCCAAGCCCACAGGGCGGCCACGCATCTACGCCTATACCATCAACGACGCGGCGCACGCGGGTCTACTCAAGGTGGGCCAGACCACCCGCGACGTCAAACGGCGTGTCGCCGAGCAGCTCAAAACTGCCGCCATCAAGAATTACCGGGTTGTCTTGGACGAGGCCGCTGAACGCGACGACGGCTCGGTTATCACCGACCACCAGGTGCGGGCCGCACTGCGCACAAAAGGCTTTTGCAACCCCGAACTTGAATGGATGCAGTGTAGCTTGGCCGACGTCAAAACCGTGCTTGCCGAACTGCGCGGCGGCGTCAGCCTGAGCGGCACCCACCACGAAGACTTTCCAATGCGGGACGAGCAGCGCGACGCCGTGGAAAAGACCTTTGACTACTTCCAGTCCATCTGGGAGGAAGATCCGAAAGCAGCGCCGCGGTTCCTCTGGAACGCCAAGATGCGCTTCGGCAAGACGTTCACGGCCTACCAGCTCGCCCGCAAGCTCGGTGCCCTGCGGGTTCTGGTGGTCACCTTCAAGCCCGCTGTTCAAGACGCCTGGCAGAGCGACCTCAATTGCCACGTCGACTTCGACGGCTGGCAGTACCATTCCGTGGCCACAGAGACGGACCCCACAACCGCAGACCCGGGACGCCCGCTGGTCTACTTCGGCTCCTTCCAGGATTTTCTGGGAAAGGACAAGTACGGCAACATCAAGCCGAAAAACGAGTGGATCCACACCATCAACTGGGACCTGGTGGTCTTCGATGAGTATCACTTCGGCGCCTGGCGCGAAACGGCAAAAGAACTCTTCGAGGGCGAGGACGAAGACGTCGCGCAGAAGGAGACGACGCTTGAATACGCCGCCGGGCTCGGGGTGATCAACGAAGATCTGGGTGAGCACTCCGGCAAGGAGACCGAGTTTCTGCCGATCACCACGCGGGCCTACCTGTACCTGTCCGGCACGCCCTTTCGGGCCCTGTCCACAGGCGAGTTTATTGAAGAGCAGATCTTCAACTGGACCTACACCGACGAGCAGCGGGCCAAGGAAGCCTTTGCCGCCGCGCACCCTGAACAGCGCAATCCCTACGCGGCCTTGCCGCAGTTGCGCCTCCTGACCTATCAGATGCCCGACGAGTTGGTGGCCATTGCCAACGAAGGCGAATTCGACGAATTTGACCTCAACGCCTTCTTCAAAGCATCGGGCACCGGGGACAAGGCAAAATTCGAGCACAAAGACGACGTCCAAAAGTGGCTGAATATCCTGCGTGGCGCGTACCTGCCGCAAGCGGTTGAACACCTGAAAACGGCGACACGTCCCCCATTTCCCTACTCGGACGTGCGCCTGCTGCCCTACCTGCAGCACTCGTTCTGGTTCCTGCCTGACGTTGCGGCCTGCCACGCCATGGCAAATCTGCTCGCCGAGAAGCACAACTCGTTCTGGCGTGATTACACCACCATCGTCGCCGCCGGCCCAACTGCAGGCATCGGCCTCAAGGCGCTGCCACCTGTGCGGGACGCCATTAAGAGCGGATTCAACACCAAGACCATCACGCTGTCGTGCGGCAAGCTGACCACCGGCGTCACCGTCAGGCAGTGGTCGTCAATCCTGATGCTGCAGAACCTGAAATCGCCAGCAACCTACTTCCAGGCTGCTTTCCGGGTTCAGTCACCGTGGTCCATCAAGAACCCGAACGGCGACAACCCGAACGAAGAGGAAATTCTCAAGCCCGTCTGTTTTGTCTTTGACTTTGCGCCCACGCGCGCGCTCAGACAGCTTGCCGAGTACGGCATCGGCCTTTCCCCGGGGGAATCCAACCCCGAAGACGCCGTCCGCGAGCTGGTTTCCTTTCTTCCCGTGCTGGCCTACGACGGGGCCAACATGACCCAGATCGACGCCGGCGGCATCCTCGACATCGCCATGGCCGGCACCTCCGCCACCCTGCTCGCCCGCAAATGGGAAAGCGCCCTGCTGGTGAACGTCGACAACGACACTCTGCAGCGCATTCTGAACAACCCTGAGGCCCTGGCCGCCGTGGAGCGTATCGAGGGCTGGCGCGCGCTGGGCGACAACGTCATCGAGACCATCATCAACAAAAGCGAGAAGGTCAAGGACCTCAAGGGGAAAAGCAAAGACAGGGACCTCACCCCCAAAGAGAAGAAGGAGCTGTCGGCTGAGGAGAAGGAATACAAGTCCAAGCGAAAGCAGATCCAGGAGAAACTGATCAAATTCGCCACGCGGATTCCCGCCTTCATGTACCTGACCGACTTCCGTGAAAACACCCTTCAGGACGTCATCACCAAGCTGGAACCCGATCTCTTTCTGACCGTGACCGGTCTGACTGTGCAGGACTTCCACCTGCTCGTTGGGCTCAAGGTTTTCAACACCGAGCACATGAATCAGGCCGTGTTCGCCTTCCGCCGCTACGAAGACGCCTCCCTGAATTACACGGGCATCGAAAGCCACGAAGGGCTCAGGCAAATTGGACTGTTCGACACCGTGATCGCCAGGGAGTAGATCCAGGCAAAACCTGTCGCGCCTGTCTATTAGCTTGTCTTCCAGAGCAGGCTTAGTGTCATGATTTTGCCGCGCCATCCTGTAGGCTGAAGCATGAACATCAATGAACGGGCTGCGCAGGCCTGGGCCGTGCTCGCCTGGGCAGCCCGCCACCGGCAGACCATCACGTACCAGCAGTTGGGCCAGTGCACCGGTATGTTCTCTGGTGGGCTGGGCAAGGTGCTTGATCCCATTCAGGAATACTGCCGTGCCCGGAACCTTCCTCCCCTGACCGTTCTGGTGGTGCAGAAAGACACTGGGCTCCCCGGACACGGTTTCTCGACGGGTCAGGCCGTACAGGTGGCCACCGATCAGTCAAAAGTCTTCGCCTTCGACTGGCTGGCGCACGGTAATCCTCAGGAGAAGGGCCTGCAGATGAAACTGCCCCCGGAGCCTGAAGGAATTCCAGACGCGGCCAGCTGAGCGGGGCCGCCATGAAAACCGCCTGGGAACACGTGACCAAAGCTGCGGCGAACCTGCATGTACAGGGGCACGCCACATTCAGCGCGCAACAGCTCTTCGACGAGGCCATACGGCTTGGATGGGCGAAAAATCCCAGCACGATCCGTACCCACATCACCGCGCACATGCGCGATGACCGGGATGCAGCCACATGCCCCTATCTGGAACGGGTGGCCTGGAACACGTACCGACTCAATGTGGCGGGCCGGCGGGCAGCGGAAGGACTGTAGAGCTGTCACGTCATGACGTGAGCGTCATTCCCCGGCACGTCACGACGCTGCCGCTGCGCGTGCGGCCCACAGGTGCGCGAGCTGCTGGGCCGCGTCACTTGTGAAGTGTACGTGGAGGTCGAAGAGTTGAGCACTGGTTATGGCGGCCTGTCGACAACTATGGGGATGCGCCAAACCTCTTGCTCCAGCGACACCGAGATAATGTGCGCCCAAGTCTTTTTTCATCCGCCTCCTGAGCAAGCACAGCGTCTCAGAGGTTTTTGCAATCGACAGGCTGTGGATTTGTAGGGCGGCCATCCGAAGACTTCCCATGCGCCACGCTGTGGAGTACGGTTGAACCTTCCTGGTCCAGAGTCGCGGCTGGTCAGCATTCGGTGACAGGGCGCTGCTTAAGGTACAACTGTGCCTCCTCGCATCGGTCCTTGCAAAAAGCTAACAACGCCCCCCTTCTTAGCAGTGGCCTCAGGAAGGATGTTATGCCGTCTTCGCTGATCGCGGGACAGCGGCGTTCTCTGCCTGATCTCCTCACGAATCAACCGCTGTGTGCGGCGCTTGAGTTCGATTTGCCTGGCCTCACAGCAGGGCTGATTGGACTGGACGATCAGCGGCAGACCTGTCCATTCTCTATCGTTACGGAACGGCAGCCTGTTGGATTGGACGGCGCATTGCGGGCCACATTTTCGTCGGGGCGAGTGGAGTTCGAGGTTGACCTTGACCGGATGCCGCCCAGCGTCCACCGGCTGATGTTCGTCGTTGGGCATGACGCTCTCCCCATCTCACAGGCAAAGGAGTTGCGCTGGACCCTGAACTCTGAAGGGCTTTCATTCAATCCCTTGTCGTCACTTCATCAAGAGCGGACTGTCATTCTGGTTAAGATTTATCGGCATGTCATGGGCTGGCGGCTGGCAGCCCTTGGGCAGGGGTATGACGGGGGATGGAACGAATTGCTACAGCGACACGGCGCAGCGGAAAGCACCTTGAAACTGTTTGCCCCCCTCTCGCTGGCTACTCCAGAGCAGCCTGTCGTTTCTGGAGTTCTGATCAGAGCAGGTCACGCTGAGCCACAGAAAGCACCGCCAACTGCACCTGAACCGCAAGCTCTAGAGGTCCGCGGCAGCCAGCCACATTCGCTATCTGCCTCAGAATCACCCAGCACGTCTGGATTGACCTGGGAAGTCCAGGATAGCCATGGGACAACGCTCCTAGCCCTGCGTGAGGCACAGTCACTCGATCTGCGTGACGGCAAGCGACTTGCCCTGTCAGAGGCCCAGCGGACTGACTTAGGCGTCGCGGTGCAGGGCGCAGTCAGAATGGCTGCTGGCCTCGCTCCGACACTTCTCAACGCCAATACTTTTCACCTATCACTTGGCTCAGCGGCGCGTCAGGCATTAGCCCAGGGGGGCACCTTTTTGCAAACCGGTTCCAAGCATGGCGGGGGAATTGTTGGAGCGATCAGAGATCCGCATACCGGTCGATTGATGGCGACTGGAAGTTTCAAACCCAACCACCTTGCACGCGTTGCCAACGTTGCCACAATTGCTTTCCAGATCGCCGCCGTCGTAACAGCCCAGTATTACCTACACAACATCAATCAGCAGTTGAAGACCATTGACCGCAAGCTGGATGGTCTTCAGGAATTTTTGGAGGCGCAGGCCGCCGGACGGCTGATCGCGCGGCTCAAAGGCATCTCGCGGAACATCAGATTGCTCGAAAGCCGTTCTCTTGATCCTGAGGAGCGAACTGCAGCCTTGGGCGACGTGCTGGGCCTGATTCGAGAGGCTGAGAGTCAGATGGCCCAGCACGAGTTGCCAATGGCGAACCTAGAAGCTGTCTTCAAAAAGAAAGATCAGTTCAAACTCGATGACGCCAAGCTGAGTCTGGAAAAGCACAAAAAGCACATGAATACCGCGCTGTTCGCAGCGTGGGCCAACATCCAGGCACTTCAGTTGGGAGTTCACTTGGGCTGGGCTGAGGACCGAGTGACGCTACACCAAGACGATCTCGTGCGTTCCCTGGACACTCTGGAGCGGGCCACGGACGTCTTCGAGAAGGGTCTGTCTCGTTTCGATGCGGAGGCCCGCGCCAGGAACGCTCCAATCCTGGCAGAGGATGTTATCGCCAACGGGCTGATCTTCGGCTTATTGGGCCTGGTCACGAGTCTGGTGGTGCAGAGAAAGCGCAAAGTGCATAACCAGAAGCGGGAAGAGTTTAAGACTGATCCTCAGGGACAGGGTTGGATGTCCATCCTGGCCCTTCACCGGCAGATGCTGACTGGACTCCGCAATGGGGTTGAGGAGTTGCAACTGGACCGGGTGGAAATTGAGCGCCAGCGGAAGGCTCCCCTAGCCTTGGTGGTACAAACGGACTCGTCCGGCGCAGTAATTCATGCCTTTATGCAGGAAGAACCCGTAATGGCCTGACCTTAGCCCGGACTACAACCTCTAAATCAGATGACGGTGGTGTCGATCACCTGATTGCTCACTTCCGTCTGATTCATTCAGACACGAAAAGAAAGAAAGCTTTCTAACTTTCTTTCTTTTCGTATTGTTGCAGATATTCATCGAGTGCTTGGGCTACCACATCTTGTATTTTGTGACCCTCAGTCGCGGTGTACACCTTGAGGCGGCGGTGCAAGCTGCGCGGCAACCGGGTGTTGAAAGATTCCAGAACTTGTGTCTCAGTGGGGCCCGTTGGCTGGAGGATGGGCATCTCCACTGCCTGTTTCAAAGCATTGTTCAGTCCAGACTGCACCTCTTCCATTTCAGGAGCAGAGCGCTGCTCCTGTGAGTCCATGCGCTGTTTCATGGCGGCCCCGATGCTCAGGCCCTTCTTCTTGCTCCCGGTCATGTCAACACCTCTGCCAGTACTGCACGATAGTCACTCAGATCTTCCGGTAGCGTACCGAACGCTCGCTCGTATTTCACCAAGTGGGGAATCACGCCAAAGACTGGGAGATCCTCTTCTTCCAGGGCAACCTGCATCTCGCGCCCCAGGCCGCCTCGTGCCTGCGTCAGGAGAATGCCCCAGCGTCCGGCAAAGCCGGAGGCGGCCAGCGCATCCAGCGTGGGAATCAGGCGGTCGGCCTCAAGCGCATTGCATTTGGCCACCACAATCACGCGCCCGGCGATCCGCGCTGCATCCCCGAGGGCACGCGGATCGTTGGGTGGCGTGTCCACCACCACCCAGTCATGCCGCATGGCCTGTGCGCTCTTGTTTTCGGGATAGACCGGGAAGGGCAGGTCGCCCGCCGCCCGTGCCCAGGCCCCTGCACTCCCTTCAGGGTCCTTGTCGAGGACAGCCACATCACGCCCCTGCTGCTGGAGCAGGGCCGCCGTATAGATCGCGGTCACCGTCTTGCCCACCCCTCCCTTGCGGGAAAGGACTGAAACAACTTCTACCATGTTGTAAGCTTACAAGAAAGATAGAAAGAAAGATAGAATGCTTGCATATCAGTGAGGGGGTGGGTGAGATGGGCATAGGGAAGACGTACCGCAAAGTCCGGGATACCCGCACGGGGCGCATGTTGCCGCTGCACCGATATCTGGCCGCGCAGGCCCTGGGGCGTCCCCTGCTGCCTGGAGAGGTGGTCCACCACCGCGATGGCAATTCCCTGAACAACGCTCCAGATAACCTGCTGGTGCTGCCCAGCCAGCGCCTTCACGCCCATCTGGAACATCTATTGCGCAGGGAGAGACGAGGACAATCCCCGCTGTTTCCCGAGCTGCTGAGTGCGCTGCGGGGAGGGGAGAGGGCGGGTACGCTGTTTGCTCAGATCGTGACGAACGAAAAGTAGGGGAGAAACCGCCGATCGGCAATGGTACAAAGATCTCTCCCTTCTCCCTACCACTCTGCCGCCAAGGCTGAAGAACCTTCAACTGCCAAGACAGGAAGGCTATCTCTCTGCCTATTGAGTGCTGTCCAGCGTGCTGTATGACTGTCCATCAAATGACGGCTGGACAGCCACGCATGCTTATAGGTCAGGATGAGAACGACTCGCAAGGCCGTGCGAGCTTACCTCTCAAGCTCCATAGAGAGCGGGGACGTTGATGCTGTCCCGGTTGAAGTAGAGCTTAACTGGGATACGGGCAGCTCAGGAAGCGGCGTTCCCAGTGCAGGGTTGGCTGAAGACGAGAAATTTGGTTTTCCTCTTCCACTTAGCGTGGTAGGCACACGAGTCTTGGGGCGACCCTAACAAGGGCAACTGAGACCACAACACGTATTCTGCAACACACCTATCCACCAAGGAGACAGCCTGATGCCAGCCAACACCACCCAGATCGAACGCCGATTGTGTGCCGCCCCCGACAGCCTGCGTGCCAACAGCAAGCTCCGCAGTCAGGAATACAGCACTCCAATCCTAGGCCTGATCTTCCTGGCCCACGGCGATTACCGTTTTGTGCAGGCCGAGAGTCGGCTGGGTGCGAGAGTGCGCGGGCTGGGGCTGGAGCCTGTGGAAGTGACAGATCAAACCCAGGAGGCGGTGGCGTAATGCAGGCGTTCGTGAATCCGGTACTGACTCTTCTCAACGGTAAGAAACAGTTCGTGGTGCCGCACTACCAGCGGCCCTACTCGTGGCGGCTGGAACAGTGCGGCCAGCTCTGGCAGGACATTGAAGAGCTGGCCGAGCTGAGTGACCTCACCCGGACGCACTTCATGGGTTCGGTGGTGTACGTGCAGGATGCGGGCAGCGCTGCAAATGGCGGAGCTTTCCAGGTCATCGACGGGCAGCAGCGGCTGACTACCCTCACGCTTCTGCTCTCAGCATTGGTGCAGGTGCTGCGCGAGCTGGAGGCGGCAGGGCAGGCAGTGACTGGAGTGGACGCTGACGAGATCGAGGACCTGTATCTGAATGTGCGCGGTAAGGGAGACGGACGCTTCAAGTTGATGCTCACCCGCTCTGACCGCCAGACCCTGATGCATGCGCTGGAGCCGGATAAGGTGCCGCTGCCCTCACAGGCGTCAGAGCGGGTGATGCAGAACCGCACCTTCTTTCTGGAGGAGTTGAGGGAACCGCGTAGAGACCTGGCCAGCATTGTGCGGGCTTTGCGGCGACTGGTGGTAGTCGACATCAGCCTCTCAAAGCCGCAGGACAACGCGCAACTGATTTTCGAGAGTCTCAACAGCACGGGTCTGGACCTGACCCAGGCCGACCTGACCCGCAATTACGTGCTGATGAGTCTGGAAGGCCCTGACCAGGATGCGCTCTACGACCACTACTGGCACCCGATGGAGCGCCTGTTCATCGGGCCGGGCAAAGAAGACAATGCCTTTGACTTCTTCATGCGTGACTACCTCACGGTGCGCGGTGAAATGGCCGCACAGCCGCCGCTGAAGAGGGTTTATGCCGCCTTCAAGAAGCATGTTTCTGATAAAGGATTGGCCGCCTCGATGAGCAGTGTGGTACGCGACATGCACCGTGCTGCTGGCTTCTACTCAGTGCTGACCCACCCGGAACACGAGGAGAACCCGGAAGTGCGCCGCGCCCTGACCGACCTGCACGGGATGGAGCTGGACGTATGGTTGCCCCTGGGGCTGCACGCCTACGAGACCTGGAAGGACGGTTCGCTGAAGCAGACGGAATTGCTGGGCGTGCTGCGCTTGGTGGAGTCCTATCTGTTCAGGCGCTGGGCGGCGGGTGTGCCTTCGCAGGGGCTGAATAAGGTTTTTCCCTCGGTGTTGCCGCAGCTGAGTAAAGGCGAAGACTACCTGGGAACGCTACGCGACTTCCTGTATCAGCTCCCCGGCACACGCCGCTTCCCGCAGGATGAGGAGTTCAAAGCGGGACTCACCACGCGCGACCTCTACTCGGCTCGCAGTTGGTCGCGCTACACCCTGGGCAAGCTGGAGAACCACGACCATAAAGAAGCCTTCTCTGATCTCTCGACCTTCACCATCGAGCACGTCCTGCCACAGAACAAGAAACTCAGCCCGGAGTGGCAGAAGATGATGGGGGAAGACTGGCAGGCGGTACAGGACCGGTACCTGCACACCCTCGGTAATCTGACCCTGACCGGCTACAACAGCGAACTGAGCGACAAGCCCTTCGCGGACAAGCGCGACATGAAGGGCGGCTTCCGTGACAGTCATCTGCGGCTGAATAAGGCCCTATCCGATCTCGAAATCTGGAACGAGACCGAACTCGTGAAGCGTGCCAGTGCACTGGCCGACCTTGCCGTATTGGTCTGGCCTTCTGTTCAGCCCACC
Organism: Deinococcus marmoris DSM 12784; assembly: GCF_000701405.1. Lineage (GTDB taxonomy): Bacteria > Deinococcota > Deinococci > Deinococcales > Deinococcaceae > Deinococcus > Deinococcus marmoris. Next base: position 2,500 of record NZ_JNIV01000079.1, on the reverse strand, counting down.
ACTGTGCTGGTCGAACGCCTGGCATCCCGTCAGGCCGAACGCTCCTCGAGAAGTGTCGACGACTTCTTACATTCCGCTTCCCCAACGCTGCGCGAACTGTTTGAGGAAGTAAGAGAGGGACTTGTCGCTCTGTCACCGGACGTGCAGGAGCAAGCAACCGCTGCATACATCGCCTACAAGGTGGGCACGAATTTCTGTGATGCCCTTCCGCAATCTGATCTGAACGCGGTGAAGTGCTGGCTGAACATGCCCTACAGCGCCATCAATGACCCACAGGAACTGGTACGCGACGTTTCGAAGATCGGGCACGTCGGGAACGGTGAAGTGGAAGTGACGGTTCGCTCACTGCTTGATGTCCCTGCTTTGCTTGACCTCGCGCAGCAGGCGCTGGCTTATCAACTGACACGGCAAAAGGGCATTGATGCAGCTCTTGCCAATCTCCCAGCATCATTGGCTGAAGTTTACACAGCGTTGGAAGCGCGAGTGCTGGCGTTGAGTCCTGGCGTGACTCTCAAGCGCAACAAGGCGTACCTCTCCTTTCGTGACCAGCAGGCCTTCTGTGAACTGGACGTGCAGGCCAGAGGCCTGCTTATTCGAGTTCTGACTGGAGACAAGGAACGGCCCGCCGGAGACACCAGCCAGTGGGCGTCCACACGGTGGAAGGGCTGGTGGCGCATGCTCCTCAAAACCAAAGCTGACCTCGACGTAGCCTGGCCCGCCATTGAAGCGGCTTACCTTGCTCAGCGAGTAAATGTGGGCAGCCCCGGTACCTCAGCACTGATGGGGTCCGCTTCGGATGCGTGAGTACAGCGAGGCTCGCCTTGTTGAGAAGACCTGCCTTGCCATCCTGCACAAGCTGAGCTGGCAGATTCTCGACGCGACCCACGAGGTGCTGGGGGCGGCAGGCACGCTGGGCCGCGAGAGCGAACGAGAAGTGATTCTCATCCGTGAGCTGCGCTCCGCCCTGACCCATCTGAACCCGTGACCCTCTCCCCGTTTCCGGTGCCAACCCAACTGCAAATTCACTGGCACGTTGGGAGACGTATGAAGGGAAAACGGTACACCGAGCAGCAGATCCTAGACATCCTTGGGCAGGCAGAAAAATACACGCTGGGACGGGATTTCTGCGTTCCTGGAGAAGGCCGCACGAGCGCTCTGGGCAGTCCCGCCAGGGATTTTACCGAGGGATTTCGAGCGCAACATGCCCCGTTTTGCAGACTTTTACGGAACTACCGACTTTACTAACGGAATCCAATGCTAGTCAGCCCCCAAAATGTGTATCTGTTACAATATTCCATGCTTAAAAACATGGCGCAGATTGTGCTGGGTTTCTCAATGCTGCTCGGTACGGCACAGGCCGCTCCTGTGCTTGGTCAACGAATCGACCTTACACAGGGAGCTGCTACAGCACTACGCTCCACTGGTATCTGTGCCGAGCTCAGCTGCGATACGGCCGTCATCGCGAAAATTGATGTCGATATCATTTATCTTGGCGCGCTCGACCAAGGAGCATTCACTTATCTTGTCAATGGACGGGTAGCCATGGTGGGCTGGATGGGTAGGCCTCACGGTGAAATGCCACGCACTCCTTCACTCGCGCAGTTCAACCGTTTGGCACAGAAGGTTGCGAGCACTTCACTCCCGCAGTCATGGCTCAAAGCTACCTCGCAAAACTGGGATCAGTCCATCGGTCTCGATCCAGACAAGGTGACACGCATAACCCAATCCAATGCTGTTTTTGGCGGCAAGACTGGCAATGGGGCCTGGTACACTTTGTATATTGCACAGCCAGCCCATGAGGCTAGGCTCCGCCTCCTGATTAACCGTGTCGAACCGAAAAATGCTCGTGCTATAGCAGATCGGTTTATGCGTGACATGGGTGGCCCTCTCAGTGCTAGACGGGATCAATGTCCTGCAAATACGAAACCGCTGATAGCGATACAGCTCCTTGACAACAGATCGTATGCCAGCTTCGATGCATATTTCAAGCGACTGGGCATGCCTTCTACTGGCTGTTGCGGTGGCCCACCAACCTGGGCATTGCCAGGCCTAAGTGCCTCAAGCGTTTCTGTTGAAACTCGGAACTTTAACAGTACAAATGGAGACGAAATGCCCAATGGCTGTGTTTCGGGACAATAGTACTCATTTATCTGTCAATTGTGGAATCTAGAATCCCTCAGTGAAATCCTCAATGAGACCGTCGGGGGCACTCGTGCAGTCAGCTCCTTTCAGGGAGTTGCCGACTTTATCAACGGAATCGCATTGAAACAGTAATCCGCTATTGGAAGTCAGATCACATGAGCTAAGGTGCGCGCAGTTTCATCGCCACCTATTGGTGTCAATGGCACCCTAAAACTGACCAGTTTCGGCGACTTAAATTTGACCACCTCACGTCCGTTCAACGCCGTTTCACCTCCTGATTGGTCTCGCTCATTCCGATCAGCGAGCTGGGAAACAGGCCCGATTTCCGCTTCTCACGCAGGCGGTAGGACTCGCCCTT
>NZ_JNIV01000078.1 GCF_000701405.1 Deinococcus marmoris DSM 12784 | reverse complement strand
GTTCAGCAGCATGAAGTCGCGTGGCTTTGACCTGGAACGGTCAGCGGTGACCCACGCTGACCGATTAGAGCGGTTGTTTGGACTGGTCACGCTGGCCTGGGTGTGCTGTCTGCGGGTGGGCGTCTGGATGAATGCGTCCAAACCAATTCCAGTCAAAGCGCATGGTCGTCGCGCAGTCAGCGTGGTCCAGTATGGCTGGCAATATCTGGCGAGAGCGCTGAGATGGGATCACCCACAGGCCGAAATATACTTCGGCCTCTTAAATCAACCTTTCTCCGCACCCAGCGCCACTTAAACGCAAGTTGTCCGGTACTGAAGATCTGGGCTTACCCGCTGATGGTGCTGACGGCCCTGATGACCTTCGCCGCCCCGGTGGGCCTGGGCGCATTGCTGGCCGTCCTGCTGATGCGTGTGGCCCCGGTGGGCCGCGTGCGCGAAGTCAGCACGGGCCTGGGCGTGCTGATCAGCGCCGGGCTGGTCTACGCCATCCGCGCCCTGCGCCCCGAGGTGCTGATCCAGAAGATGCAGGACCCGGCGCAGTTTGAAACCCTGCTCAAGAATTTTGCCAGCCCCAGCAGCCCGTTCCTGCCCCCGGTGTGGGCCTCGCAGAGCATCTGGGGCGCGGCGCAGGGACGGCTGGACTGGGGGCTGTTGCCTCTTCTCATCCTGACCGTGGGCCTGCTGGCCGCCGCCACGGCCCTGGCCACCCGCGCGTATCAGGACGGCTGGGCGCGGGCGCTGGATTCCAGCACGCCCCGGCTGGACCCGACGCCGAGGCGGGGCAGCTTGATGGAGACGCTGTTTTCTCGTCTTGGCCCCGGCGGCAGTCTGGCCTACAAGGACCTGCGCGTGACCCTGCGCGATCCGACGCAGTGGAGCCAGCTTCTCGTCGTGGTGGCGCTGGCGGGCGTGTATCTGGTCAGCGTGAAAGCCGTGCCGATTCCCATTCCGCAGTTCCGGGGCATCCTGGGCTACGTGCAACTGGCGTTTCAGGGCTTCATCGTCTCCGGTGTGGCCGTGCGGCTGGCTTTTCCCGCCCTCAGCACCGAGGCCAAAGCCTACTGGCTGCTGCGAACGGGGCCGATCAGCGCGCAGCAGATCGTATTAAGTAAGTTTTACGGCGTGCTGCCAGTCACGCTCACGCTGGGGCTGGTCATGGGCATTGTCAGCGCTCAGAGTATGGATTTAGGCCCCACCCTGCTACTCCTGAGCGTGCTGGTCAGCTTCAGCAACGCCTTCGTGATTACGGCGCTGGGTGTGGGGCTGGGCGCGGCAGCTCCCAAATTTGACGCCGACAACCCGGCAGAAATCGGGGTCAGCCCCGGCGGGCTGGCCTTCATGGGTCTGAGTCTGGCGTACTCGGTGCTGTGCCTGCTGTTGCTGGCGCGTCCGGCGGCGGGCAGCGTGTTGCGCCCGGACCTGTTTCCTAGTCTGTCTGCGCTGGCAACGGTTGAAGGCGTGCTGGGATTGATTGGCCTGACGCTGGCGACGGTGCTAGGAACGTGGCTCAGCTTGCGGCTGGGCTGGCGACGGCTGGACGCACTGGAATAGCGGAGCGCGCAGCGGCGGCGGGGTGCATAATCGCCGCAAGATGGCCGACGATACTGACAAACAGCAGATTGAAAAACAGCAGCGCCGGGCCGAACGCCGCGCCGGGCGACGGGACGATCCACTGTCCATGCTGGGCGGCACGCTGATTGCGCTGTTTGCGATTGGCCTGATTTTCAGCGAGGGCAATGTGCTGGTGGGGTTGAGCCTGCTGGGGCTGGTGGCCCTGCTCACCACTCTTTATTTCATCTCGGCGCAGGCGCAGCGCGGCCTGACCACCCTGCTGACCCTGCCGGGCTTCAAGCGCACCTTCCGGCTGATCATTCCGGTGTTCGCGGTGGCGGCCATCTTCACCGAGGGCAATCCGCTGCTGCTGATCCTGGTGCTGGTGGTGGCGGCGCTGGCGCTGGCCGCCGCCATGCTGACCGTCCGCACTGGCCTGTCCTCTGCCCCGGACATGCAGGAAGCAAAGCAGGCCGCCGCCGCTCCCGCCCTGCCTGCCCAAGCAAGCGGCGAAACCATCTCCGAGATAGACATTCGTGCGCTGTGCCGGGGCTTGCCCCCTGCCGTGGCCGGACAGGTCTTCGCCACCGTGGAACACCTGGAAACTGCCGCTGCCGAGGCGGGGAAAAATGGCGACACCCGCCGCTCCTACGACGCCCGGCAGGGGCTGACGGATTACCTGCCCAACACGGTCAACGCCTGGAAGGCCCAGGCCGAGGACCAGCGCGATCTGGATGAGCTGACGCGGGCGCTGGAGCAGGTGCGTCAGATCGCGGGCGCAGGCGATTCCGGCGGCGAGGCCGGACGGCGGGCCTGGGAAACCCAGCAGCGCTTTCTGGCGTCGCGCAAGGGGGGCAAAGAGTGAGGGTGTATCTGGCGCGGGCATTCACTTTTGGGTGACGTTCTCCTCCCCCCGCCTCCGCTATAAGGGGGGACGTAGTTTCATTCTCTCTTTCCGGCCCCAGGAGGACGCATGACCCGCCGCCCCAATTTTAAAACCCTGCTCCGCGTGACCCGGGCCTTGCGCGAGCCCGATTCCAGGTCCGCAGAAGGCAGCGGTGGCCTGCGCGATACCGCCCGCCGCGCCGCCCAGAGTGCCCTGAACGATCCGCGTGTGCAGGGCGCTGCCGGACTGGTCCGTGACCGCGCCGAGGCGGTACGGAGCCGTGCAGGAGAGGGCGCGGACCGCCATCTGGAACGCCTGATCGGAGATGCCCGTGCCCGCCGGGGCGAGGCCACACCCGACGAGGTGGCCGCGTTGCTGGAGACGCGCCGCCGTGAACGCGACGCCCGTATCCGCCGTGTCCAGGCCCGTCAGCAACTGCTGGACCGCGCCGAGACTCCCGAACAGCGCCGCATCCTGACCCTGGTGGCCGGGGCGACGGTCTGGGCGGGTGGCACGGCGGAAGCGGGACCGCTGCGGTACACGGCGCTGCTGGACCGTCTGGCCCCCAGCGGCAGCGCCGAGGCTGAGATGGCGGTCCACCGCGCCCTGTGGACCCTGGCCGAACGGCGCGTGCTGTCCGTTTCCCCGCATGGAGTCGTGACCGCCGTGCAACTGCTGGAGCAGATGACGCTGCCGCAACTGGACTGAACGGCGGGGGACGGCTTTAAGCCAGCGTTCCGCCCGCCGCGCTCATGGCCGTTCCCATGTTCTCAAAGGTCTTTTCAATCAGCTTCTTGGCCTGAACGTCCAGCATCCGTCCGCCCACGGTGGCCACCGGGCCGCGCATGCTGGCTTCGCCGGTCCAGTCCAGCGCCGTGGTGCCGTCGTTGTTGTCGACCACGTTCGCCCCCGCCGTCAGGTCTACCACGCTGCCCAGTCCGCCGCCACGCACGTTGACGTTCACGCGGCCCGCCGCCTCGTCGGGCAGCACCTCAATCTTGAACTTGAATTTGCCGCGCACCATGCCCACGCCCACCTGCACGGTGGCTTCCATGTGGTTGGCGTCCTGCACCGTCACTTCCTGCACATCGGGCAGGCAGCGCGCCACCCGCTCCGGGTCCTGCACGAAGGCCCACACGACGGCGGGGGCGGCTTTGACCTGTTCTGTACCTGAGTAATTGAGTTTCATGGTGGACGCTCCTTTGATAGGGGTGGGTTGAGAAGGCTGAATTGCAGATGCTCCGCTGATTGTAGGCGGGCAGAACAGCCCGGACGGTGAGCGGGCTTCTCGGCTCCCTTGATGGAGGCTGGTGGTGGGTTTGGGGAGACCACTCCCGGCCCGCCCCCGCTATCCTGCCCCTATGTCCCCCCAACCCCCAGCCGTCGCAGGCGTCCTCCTGGCTGCTGGCCGCAGCACGCGCATGGGCCGTCCCAAACAGTTGGCGGACCTGAATGGGCAACCGCTGTGCCTGTACGCGGCGCGGGCGCTGGCCGGGGTCTATTCACCCCTGCTGGCCGTTATTCCCCCTGGTGCGGTGGGCGAGGGCATTCGCGCCGCCCTGGCTGGCCTGCCTTTCACCTTCGCCGTCAACCCGCAACCCGAGTTGGGCATGGCTTCCTCCTTCCGGGTGGCCGCTGGGTCTCTTCCGGCTGGATTGGGCGGCGCGGCCTTTGCGCTGGCGGACATGCCGCTGGTGACGGCAGACCTTCACTCGCGGCTACTTTCAGCTTTTCGGGAGACCAGCGCGCCCGTCGTGATGGCCGCCTACGGTGAGGGAGAGGACGCCGTGCGCGCCCCGCCTCACCTGTTGCGGGCGGACCTCGTGCCCGAATTGCTGATCCTGCCCGACGCCGATCACGGTCCCCGGCGGATCATCGCCGCCCAGGGAAAGTCGGCGCTGACACTGAATTTTCCCGCCGCCATGCTGCTGGATGTGGACACGCCCGAGGGTCTGGAGGGGGCGCGGGTAGCGCTGAACAGAAGTGTGTGAACGGTTGCCGCGCCCGCGCCGCGCTACCCTGAAGGTCTGATGTCTGAAGCTGCCTCCCAACCTGCCCCACAACCCGAAGTGTTAACGCTGGAAATAGAGAAGCTCGTCGCGGGGGGTCTGGGGCTGGCCCGTGATGAGGACGGCGTGGTGCTGGTGCGTGGCGCGCTGCCCGGCGAACGCGTGCGGGCCACCGTGCGCGCGGGCCGGGGTGTGCGTCAGGCCGTGACCGTGGAAGTGCTGGAAGCCAGCCCGGACCGTGTGGACGGCCCGAATCTTCCCACCGCCGATCTGGGCCACGCCAGTTACGCGGCCCAGCTCCGTTACAAACGCGACTTCGTGCAGGAGGCGCTGACCCGCATCGCCAAACTGAAGCACGAGGTAGGTGAGACCGTGCCCAGCCCCAGCGAGTGGCACTACCGCAACACCGCGCAGTATCTGGTCACGCCGGACGGGCTGGCCTACCGCGAGCGGCGCGGCAACGATCCGCTGGTGGTGTCAGAAGACCCGCTGGTGATGGAGGCCATCTCGGCCATCATTGCCAGGATCGACCCCGCCCAACTGGCCCCCGCCACTGAAATTGCCTTCCGCGCCAGCGCCCTGACCGGGGAAGTGGTGGCCGCCCTGATCGGGGCCGGGGAGCCGCGCGCCTTTCAGCATGCCAGCGAACACCTGATGGAAGCCGGGGCGGTGGGCGTCTCCCTGGCCCAGCCTGCCGGACGCCGCTTCAGCGCGGGCGTGCGCCTGATCGCCGGAGAAATGGACGTGCGCGAGCAGTTCGGGCGCGTGCAGGTCAGCGTGAGCGCCACCGGCTTCGCGCAGGTCAATCCGGCGGCGGCGGGGCTGGCCTACGAACGGGCCGCCGAGCTGGCCGGAAACGGCGAACATGCCGTGGACCTCTACGGCGGCGCGGGCGCGATTGGCCGCCATCTGGCCCCCAACTTCCGCCGTGTGACCGTGCTGGACGCCTCCCCCGAAGCGCTGGCCCGTGGGCGGCAGGACGTGGCCGAGAGCGTGGCAGCAGGGAAGCCGGAGGGCAACGTGACCTACCGTGACGGTGACGCCGCCCGTTTCAGCGAACTGGGGACCGACGTGATCGTGGTGGACCCCCCGCGCGCCGGGCTGGAAGAGGGAGCACGGGTTCACATTGATTCCAGCACGGCGGACCGTCTGGTGTACATCTCCTGCGATCCGGCCACCTGGGCACGCGACGTGGGCGATATGGTGCGGCGCGGCTGGAAGCTGGGCGAGGTCACGCCGCACGACTTCTACCCGCAGACCAGCCACATCGAGATCGTCAGCGTGCTGAACCGCTGAGGGACTTCACAGGGGGCATTCACGCCCTTCTGCGTGGCAGACGCTAGCGTGTCCGGCATGAAAGTCGGCCTTTTTCCCCTCGTGCCCCTGCTGCTCCTGGGTGCCTGCCAGCGCCCGCAGCCGGACCCACAGGCCGCGCAGCAGATCGCGGCCCTCAGCGCGCGCATCGGCACGCTGGAAACCGAGGTCGCCGAACTGAAAGCCGGACAGCGTGAGGGCGGCGTGGCCAATGCAGACGACGTGACCGCCCGCGCCGCCGCCCAGAACTGCGCCATTGCCCTGGCCCGCGCGCTGGAACTGTTCCGGCAGGGAAGCGTTGGAAGCCGCTACCCCACGCCGTCTCAGGTTGACCTGCCCGACGCCTGCGAGGGCCAGCGCGTGGGGTGGCAAAAGCTGGAGGCCCAGGGGTACACCTTCACGGTGACCAACGGGGACGGGCAGGTGCTGGCACAGCAGAGTGGGCCGTAGGGCGGGCGCTCAGCGGCGCAATGATCTGTTCAGCGCCACCGGATCGTTCGTGCGCTCGTCTTCCAGCAGCACGCCAAAAGAGGTGACTTTCTGGCCCGTGAAACCCATCACGAAGGCCCAGACCTGATCGGGGTACTTCTCGTAGATGGAGCTGCGGACATACACCGCCTCGCCGCCCTGCATGAAGGTCCGTTCGCGCACCAGCCTGGTTTCCTTGCCGTACTGCTCGATGCCCGTTTTGCGGAAGGCCGTGAAGCCGTCCAGCGTGCCGTACTGGGCCTGCACGTCCGGCGCGAAGGTGGTCCACAGCCGTCCCACCCTGAGCGCCAGAAATTCAGTCATCAGCGCCCGCCCACGCGTGAATGCGGCCTGCTCGGCAGGGGTGCGGGCGGGGGAGGTGACCGCTGGCTTGGCCGGGGCCGCAGGGGTGCCCTGTGCCAGCGCCGACGGATTCAGGACCAGCAAGGCGAGGGCCACCGTCAACCCTTTCATCGGCACATTGGCGTTCATGCCTAAGCGTACACGGCCCGAATCGGTGAGGTTGTCAGATGCACGACGATTCTCCCTGTCACCTCTAGATTATTGTCGAGCAATAATGTATTGTTGTTTTATCATGAAGAACCCGCAGACACTGAAGGTAGACGACTTGAAGTCGAACGGCCCGGAGTTGGAAAGACTGGAGTTGAAGGGGCGAGAGATCAGGCGGCGGGTGGGCCTCCGGGCCAGGTGGCTGGCTGCCGCGTCGGTGTACCTGTTCTGTGCCGTCGTTGTCGGCATCGTCTTCTCCGATTTCCTGAAACCCCTGCTGGCGCAGGTTCCGGTTTGGCGCGAGGCAGGAGCCAGCCGGACCACCGACGTGCCGCTGTGGGAGTTTTTACAGTGGCTGAGCCTGCGGGCGCTGCTGGCGACTCCGGCGTTGGTTCTGGCGGCGGCCATCTGGGCTACCCACACCTTTTTCCAGCGGCTGGGGGCCGGACAGTGGCAAGACAGTGGGGTCCAGGAGGCTGGGGTTCAGGACGGCGGTGTGGTTCAGTTGCTGCGGCGAATCGGCGGGTCATTGCTGCTGAGTGCGGCCCTCTCGGTGGTCATCGTGCCCACGCTGGCACGCTGGCTGGAGGCGCAGGGCGGCTTTGATCTGACGCTCAACCCATCCGTGATGGCGCTGGGCGTGCTGGGCGGCCTGTTGATCGTGGTGGCCGATCTGCTGGGTGAAGCGCTGCGGAATGCCGATGTTCTCAGGGCCGAGAACGACAGCTTCATCTGATGCCCATCGTCGTGCGGCTGGACGTGATGATGGCCCTGCGCAAACGCAAGGGGAAGGATCTGGCCGCCGAGATCGGCATCACCGAGGCCAACCTTTCGCTGCTGCGGACGGGCAAGGTCAAGGGCGTCCGTTTCGAGACGCTGGCCGCGCTGTGCGCCGCGCTGGACTGTACCCCCGGCGAGCTGCTGGACTACGAGCCGGACGGGCCGGAGGCTGAACTGGAAGCTGGGCTGGAGGCTGTGGCAGCGGGCGGGGCCAGATGAAGCAGTCTCTCGATTACCGCCGCCACCCCGTCCTCGGTGTTGCTGAGGGTAACTTCATCCGCCGCCGCCAGCGCCTCAGCTTCCGCGTTTGCCATCGCCACGCCGCGTCCGGCCCACTGGAGCATCTCGGCGTCGTTGGGGGCGTCCCCGAAGGCCAGGACTTCATTTTGGGCGATGCCCAGCTTCTCGCACAATTTTGCCAGTCCCCACGCCTTGCTCACCCCTTCGGCCAGCACTTCCAGAAACGGCGCGCCGCTGTGGGTCACGGCGTAGCCGCCCAGATTCAGGGCGCGCAACTCGGCCAGCAGTTCGCGTGGGGTCAGTTCGGGGTGCCGCATGATGAATTTCAGGCTCGGCTCGGCCAGCACGTCGTCCAGCGGATGACGCCCCATCTCGCCCGGTTCGCGCTTGTGGTCCTCGAAATGGGCAATATCGGCGTAACCTGTCTGCGCCACGAACACCTCGCCGCCTTGCCGCACGCTGACGAACAGCACGCCAGGAACGCGTTCGGCCATCGCCCCGGCCACAGCGCGTTGCGTTGCCACTTCCAGATGCGCCCCGAACAGCACCTCGCCCGTCGTGAGATGAACGCCGTAAGAGCCATTACTGCATAAAGCCCACTCTGTAAATCCCGCCGCCTCTGCAATCCGCTGAACGCCACGCGGCTGCCGGGCCGTCACTGGAACCACCACAATCCCCGCCGCCCGCGCCGCGTCCAGCGCCCGGCGGGTGCGCGGGCTGACGCTCAGGTCCGGGCGCAGCAACGTGCCGTCCAGATCGGTGGCAATCAGGGCAGTGGGCATGGGGGTCAGCCTAGCGTTCCTCCAGCACCACCACTGCTGAGGCATGTTCCTTGGTGTGCGTCAGCGTCAGGTGGGCCACCCAGCCGCGCTCCTGCATCTCGGCCTCGATTGTGGGAGCGAAGGCCAGGAAGGGCCGCGTGAACCCAAAGGGACCGTCCGGCGTGGGCGTGCGGACCACCCACACGTCGCGCCAGCCGTGGGGGCGCGGCCAGACCTTCTGAAAGGCTTCCTTGGCGGCAAAGCGGGCGGCCAGACTGGGGGCCGGGTCGCTCAGGCGGGCGCAGTAGGCCAGCTCCTCGGGGGCGAACAGTCGCTCGGCACGCGGTCCCTCGCGCTCCAGCATCCTGCGGATACGCGAGATTTCGATCAGGTCATGGCCCACGGCGACGATCATGCCCGTGATGCTAGTGCCTGGGCCACCTGTGTCTGGGCTACCTGTGCGTGAGCCGCCTATGCCTGTGCCGCTGGCTCAGCCGTTATCTTCGGGGGGTGAATGAACCCTCGCCCGCTCCGTCTGGCCAGTACAGCCCCGACACCAGTCTGCAAGAGGTGGCCCGCATCATCCGTTCCGTGGAACCCCAGTGGCGGCGGATGGGCGCGTCCCGCGTGCGGATTTTCGGTTCGGTGGCGCGCGGCGAGGCCACGGACCTGTCGGATGTGGACCTGCTGGTGGATTTTGATACCGAGGCGGGTCTGCTGGACCTGATGAACGTCAAGGACCTGTTCGAGGATACCCTGCGCCGCCGCATCGACGTGTTGACCGAGGGCGGCCTGAAACCGCAACTGCGCCGCGAGATCCTGAGCGACGCCGTGGACGTGCAGTCCGTGCCGCGCCACCCGCAGACCACCTTCCGGCGCAAGCGCTGGCTTTGGCGCGTGCATGACCTGCTGGACGCCCTGGACCGCGTGCGCGACTACACGCAGGGCCACACGCTGGACAGCTTCGTGGCCGATGAATTGACCCGCGACGCCGTGCTGCGGAATCTCGCGCGGCTGGGCGAGACCACCAAATTCATCCCCCAGAGCGTGGAGGACCGCAATCCACAGGTGCCGTGGGCCTACCTGCGCGACATCCGCAATCTGGTATCGCACGATTATTTCGGCATCGATCCGGTGCTGGTGTGGCACACGGCGACTTCGGAACTGGTCAACATCCGCCCCGCCTTGCAGGAACTGGCGAGTGGGGGAGAGGAATAGCTCAGTTCCAGGCCATCTCTGCCCGCGTCTGCCAGTAGTCCCCCGGCGACTCGGACAGGTCAGCCAGCGCGGAGAAATCAGATTTCAGTTCCAGCGCCCGCAGATTGCTCTCAAGCTGCTCCACCGTCGTCGCCCCGCTCAGCACCACATCGGCCCACGGCTGCGCGAGAGCGGCGGCCAGCGCCACGGCATCGGGACTGGCGTTCAATTCACGGCAGACCCTGGCCAGAGCGGGTGGAATCTGTCCGCGTCCGGTCAGCCGTCCATTGGCCACCGCCTCCTTGACCACCACCGTCCAGCCTGCCGCGTGCGCCTCCGCCAGCGCCGCTCCCGCCGATGGTTCCAGCAGGTTCCAGGTGGCCTGAACGGCGCTGAATGGATTCACGCCGTCTAACGTGACCGCCAGCGCCCGTCGCAAGGTGTCGGCCTGCCCCGGCCCGCTGGTAGACAGGCCCACGCGCAGGCCCACCGCCCCCAGTTCGGCCAGTCGCGCCAGCACCCGCCTGTCCTCCAGCACGCCTGTAGCCAGCGTCGCGGAGTGGATCAGGTAGAGGTCCGGTCTGCGGCCCAGGCTTGCCAGGGTTTCGGGCCATTGCCGGTCCAGCGTGTCCAGATCGTGGCTCTTGACCTCGTGCGTGTCGGCGTCCGTGCGCCAGTCGGCCACGTAGGTGTAGCCCCACTTGCTGCCCACTGTCGCCGTATGTCCACGCTCCCGCAGCCAGCCGCCCAGAAACTCCTCGGCGCGTCCGTAACTGCGGGCGGCATCGAAAGAGCGCAGGCCAGCGGCCCAGGCGGCGTCCAGCACCGTCCAGGCGTGCTGCCGCATGGCGTCCACCGTCTTGTTTTCCAGATCCTCGCCGTGGCCCAGGTTGATGTAGCCGGGCCGTCCCAGCGCGGCCAGACCCAGGCCCAGGCGGGGCGTGTTGGAAGGGGGAATCGGCATGAGTCAGTATGGTTGACCCAGAGCCGTCCCGTGGCAACCGTGGTGTCTGGCCCCGCTCTTAGAGGGCACAGAAAGCGTGTCCCTGACAGCACCTTCAAGCGTCAGATTTCCGAAAGATGATGTGAGCATAATGGGCATCAGCTCAAGACGCCACTCATTTCTCCGCGCAGGCGGAGCGGAGGACTTCATGAAGGAACGTCACGCCCCCCTGAATTTCGTCGCTGTGGAACCGAAGGGCATGGCCTGGGGCGATGACGGCGAGTTGTACCATCTGCCGACGCTGTGGCGGCTGCTGTGTGCGGGTCGCCTGCACCACGACAGCGCCGGATACCGGCTCCTGACGCTGCACTCGGTCCCGGTACAGACGCGCCTGATCGCCTGATACAGACTCTGATTGAATTGTTCGCGAAAACGGTGGAAATCTGAGTGGACGCGAGAAGGAATCCGTATGAGCCAGACAGCTCGACCAGTCAGGAAGAGCCGCCCACCCTCGCCCGTTCCTTCAAGTCTCCAGCCAGCTCCGCGTTCACCGTCAGGCCCAGACTTTCGGCCAGTTCCAGCGTCCAGGCCACGGCATTGGCGTAAACCTGTTCCAGATCGTCCACACCGCCCGTGATGGCCGCGTAACGGCGCAGGGTTTCTGCATCCAATCGCCGTTCGGCCAGCCGCGCCGGATTGAGCAAAGAGTCGGTCTGGCCGGATTCGAGAGCGGCCAGCTTCAGCAACCCGCCCTGAATCCACCACAGCAGGCCATGCGCCCGGATACGTTCGCCGCGCGCCAGCACGTTCAACCCGAAGGCCAGCCAGTTCAGCAGACGGTCCAGCGTGGCCTGTGCCTCTGGCTGGGGTGAGGGTTTCGCGGTCAGCTTTTGCAGGGCTGCCGCCAGCCGTCCGTCCGAATCCTTGACCAGCATCCGCCCAGGAAAGAGGTTTTCGTTGCCCCAGTCGTCCAGACCGGCGATTCGCGTGTTCGGAACGGCGTGCAGTTCCACCCGCAGCAGCCCCGGCAGAACCGCATTGAACGCGCCGAACTCGTTGACGACACCGTGAAGAACAGGCGTGAGTTTTCCAAGCCATTCACGCGCATCAACTTCAGTGTCTGGAGCGAGGTAAAGCCAGTATTCCAGATCGCTGAATCGGTCCGCCGTCCCCTGCGTGAAACTGCCGTAGGCCAGCGCGTGCGTGATGCGGCTGTCGGCGCGCATGGCGTCCCGCAACCGGGCGTCCAGTTGGGTATGACGGTCCAGACTCACGGGATGATGGCCTCCGCCTCGATTTCCACCAGATGCTGCGGATCGATCAGGGCGGCCACCTGCACCATCGTCGCCGCCGGACGGATGGCCCCGAAGACCTCGCCGTGGGCGCGTCCTACCTCTTCCCAGCGCGAGATATCGGTCACGAAGATGCGGGTCCGCACCACGTTGTCCAGTGTGGCCCCGGCTTCCTCAAGTGCGCCCCTGATGATGCCGAGAACCACGCGGGTCTGCTCGCAGGCGTCGCCCACACCCACCACCTCGCCGTTCACCGTGGCCGTGGTTCCCGCCACATGCACCACATTCCCCACCCGCACGGCGCGCGAATAGCCCACGCTCGCTTCCCAGGGCGAGCCACTGCCAATGTTCCGTCTCATGGCCTCAGCTTAGCCTGAGCTATTCGGCCAAATTTATTCGGCCAAATTTAATCGGCGTAGGGTTCGCCCAGGCGTTTTTCCAGCCCCCAGCGTGTCACGGTCCAACCCTGCGTCCCTTTCTTCAGGTCCACGGTCAGGGTGTAGCGCTCGCCAATCACGTATTCGCTGTCCTGCTCTGCGGCCACCAGCCCGAAGGTCACAGGGGCCACCACCCGCGCGGTGTCTGTGCTGTCCGTGGGCATGGTCATGGCCGAAACGCTGAAATTGCCCAGCGTGCGGGGGTCAAACTTGAATTCGCCCGTTGCCAGCGCAGGCTGCACACGCGACACGGCCACGTCGGTCCGGCGCGCGATTTCTGCCTTCTGCGCGGCAGTGCGCGGCGTGCTGGAATACCCGGAAGCGACGTGGCCAGCCAGGGCTTCCAGATCGGCGATCAGCGTGGCGGCGGCGCTCAGGGCGTCGTCCTTGAGGACCGTTCCCGAAGTCGCGCTCAGGCGGTAAACCGGGTATTTCACACTGCCCGAAGTGGCGTCGTGGATCACGGCGTCGTCACGGCCCGTGGCGCGGCGCACGGTGAAGGCGGGCCACCAGTTCAGTCCCTGGAAGTCCGTCTCGAAATTGGCCTGCCGGGCCTGTGGGCGGGTCTCCAGCGCGTCCCCGGCGACTATGCCGCCCGACTGTGGACGGTACAGGCGCAGCGCTGCCATTCCACCCTGGCCCACCACGGCCAGATATTCTGCCTTGCCCGGCCCGCTGAACGCGCCGCCGATCCCGGTCCGGGGGGCGTCCGGGGCCGCGCCTGCACGCGTGGGCCAGCCACTCATGCCGTAGTCCGAGAGGTTCTGGCGGATGTCGGGGCCGTAGTTGACCAGCCAGTCGCGGTACAGCGCCGGCAGGCCGTCCAGATACGTCTGTGCCCGTCCCGGCTGGCCCGCCGCCAGCAGCGAGGCGTAGTCGTAGAGCGCCTGTCCGGGGCGCGCCGCCGCCGCTGGCTGGCCCACGTCGCGCAGCAGGACGCCTGGATACGCCCGCGAATGGTCCACGTACTGCCCGCCGATCTCCGAGTAGATTCGCCACAACGCCGGGCTGTCGGCGAAAGGGAGTCCGTAAGCGTAGGCGAATCGCCAGTCGCCGCCCAGCAGTTCCAGCGGCCCCTTGCCGTCCAGTTGCTGTGGAATCAGGGCATCGGTATCGGCACTGAAGACATTCAGGATACGCCGGGGCGGGTTGCTCAGCGAGTACAGGGTGTGGGTAAAGCAGCAGTGCGCGCCGCCGCTGAACTGCGCCAGCATGGCCTCGGGAACGCCGTCCCCGGTCACGTCGCGGCAGAAGTCCAGGCTGATCATGGTATCGCTGACACTGGCCAGGGTGACGCCGTTCAGCAGCAGGCTGGCCGTGTCCTGGGGGTCTCCAAAGCCGTTTTGCCGGAGCTGCACCGTGTACGCGCCGCACTTCCGGGTGGTGGTCTTGACGGGTTGTGGGGTCCCCTGCTGCGCTGCGGCCAGGGTGGAGAAACTCAGGATGGGCAGGGTCAGAACGGCGGTGGCGAGAATGGATTTCAGCATGTGGTCACTCCTGAATCGGGGAGATAGGACGACTTCAGTTCACCAGTTCCAGCGCCGCATCTGCGAACACCGCGAAGGCCGCGTTCATCTGGCGCATGGCGGCGTCCACCGGCTGCCCGCCTTTCAGGTGCAGGCCCGCGTTGAACTCGATGCCGAAGGCGGGAACGCCGCTGCGCCGGCTGTGGTTGTGGCTCAGCGTGTCCACGCTCCACGGCTCGCCCAGCGTGACCCGCGTGAAGGGGCTGGCGGCGATCACGTCCGCGAAGGCGTTCTCGGCGGCGCTTTTCAGGGCGGCCCACTTCTGGCGGGGAAAGGTGGGCGCGTCCTCTGTGCCGGGCATCAGGCAGATGGCGGGGCGGGGCGTGCCCGTGTCCTCTCCCAGTTTCGGGCCGTGCGAGGCCATGCTGTGGCCCACGATCATCAGCCGCGCGCCGGGCAACTCCGCGCCCACGGCGTCGTCGAAGGTGTCCCAGATGCGCCGCAGCCGTTCCTCGCGCTCAGCTTCCGAGATCTGCGTGTCGGGCGGGTACAGTGGCTGACGGTCAAAATCGGTGGCCTTGATGACGCCGTTGTCCACCCGGTCATCCCGGTCGCGGTTGAGGTCCACCGCAAAGCGGCTCCAGGGGGCCTGAACGTGCCGCGCGCCGGGCAGCGAGTACAGCAGGTCCGTGTAGGCGTCGCCGTCCAGAAAGATGCGCCGCAGAAAAGCCTCGCGTTTCGGGGTGTTGAACAGGTCATCCCCCAGCATCTGCCGCAGGACTTGCGCCGGAAGTTGACCGGACGGGTGGGGCGTGACGATCAGCAGTTGATCGCGCAGGGGCCAGGGGTGCAGGGGCTGAGGATGCAGGGGCTGAGGGTGGTCTGGCATGGCCTCAGCATAGGTCAGCGTGCGTGCGTAGAAGACAATAAAAAGAAGGCGGCCCACACGGGACCGCCCTCCAGGTGATGAAAGAAGGTTTACTTGGTGGGCACCTTGATCTTGCCGCTGATGATCTGGGCCTTGACGCCCTCCACCTTGGCAACCTGGGCGCTGGTGATCAGGGCCTTGTTGTACTGATCCACCGCGTAACCCACGCCGCCTTCCTTGAGGCCGAACACGCGGGGGCCTGCCGTGAACTTGTCTTCCTTGACGTCGTTGACCAGGGTGTAAACGGCGTTGTCCACCCGCTTGAGCATGCTGGTCAGGGCGTGGTTCATGGATGCGGGGTTCTTGTCGAAGTCGCCCAGGTAGTTCTGGTTGCTGTCCACGCCGATAAAGAACATCGGACGGGTGTTGCCGGCGCAGGCCTTGGTGTAGGCCGCGCTCTTCTTGACGCCCTTGAAGTTGTCGCTGCTGAACTTGATGCCGCTGGGCAGGTTGCCGACCTTGAGGCACTGGGTCTGCTTGATGTAGTCGACCACGCCGTTGCCCGAGCCACCAGCGGCGGCAAAGATGATGTCTGCGCCCTTGGCCCGCATGCTGCCCGCGATTTCCTTGGCCTTGCCAGGGTTGTTCCAGGCGTCGGGGGTGGTGCCCACGTACTGCGCGATCACGCGCGACTTGGGATTGGCGGCCTTGGCACCCGCCGTGTAGCCGGCCTCGAACTTGTGGATCAGGGGAATGTCCATGCCGCCCACGAAGCCCAGCACGCCGGTGGCGCTGTTCATGGCGGCCAGGTAGCCCACCAGGTAGCTGCCCTCCTGCTCGGAGAAGGTCAGGCTGGCGACGTTCTTTTCAGGAGAGACGTCGTCGACCAGACCGAAGTACAGGTCCGGGTTTTCCTTGGCGACCTGGCTGATGCTGGCGTTGTTGGCGAAGCCCACGCCGATGGTCAGGTCAAAACCCTCGTTGGCGAATGAACGGATGCCCTGAATGGTCTGGCTGGGATCGCTGGGTTCAAAGTCCTTGACCTGCACGCCCAGCTTCTTGGCGGCGCGCTGGCTGCCTTCATAGGCGCTCTGGTTGAAGCTCTTGTCGAACTTGCCGCCCGCGTCGTAGGCCAGGCCCACGCGCACGGTCTGCGCGCCAGCGAGAGAAACGGAAACGGCCAGGGCCAGGGTCAGACAGTTTTTAACAGTGGTCTTCATGGTGAATCCTCCGGTTTGGGGCTGTGCCCCGATAGGTGTCCAGTCAAGTGCCCGCTTCAGGCAAGTGCCTAGACATCGGGCATGTGGTTTGCTTGAACACAGTATACGAAAACTGCGACACGATCTGATCACCCCGGCGTTACTTTCACCTGATTGGGGGGAGTGCAGGCCCAGGAGCCGCCAGGGCGGGCGCTCAAGACCCGCTTCCATTCCGCCCCCAGACGAACCCGGCGGGGGTGCTACGCTCTGCGGCATGGATCAGGCCGAGTTCGCCGATTACCTTGAGTTGAGCGCCGTCCTGGCCCTCCACAACCGCGCTTACCACGAACAGGACGCGCCCACCATTCCCGACAGCGAGTACGACGCGCTGGTCAAGCGGCTGCGTGCCCTGGAAGCCGGGAATCCCGAGTGGGCCGAGCGTGCGGCGGCAGAGGCGGACGCGGCAGTCAGTCCCGCGCAGGCGGTGGGCGGCGCACCCAGCACGGCTTTTCAGCCCGTGAACCATCCCACGCCGATGACCAGCCTGGACAACGCGTTCGACGACGCCGAGCTGGGTGAGTGGCGCGAAAAGCTGGCCCGCTCCCTGAACCTGCCCCCCGAACACGATGAATTTGTCCTGACGGGCGAGCTGAAGATCGACGGCCTGAGCGTCAACCTGTATTACAAAGACGGTCAGTTGCAGTGGGCCGCCACACGCGGCAACGGCAGGACAGGGGAGATCGTGACCGCGCAGGTGGCGACGGTGCCGGGCATCCCCACTTCGTTGAAAGGTCTGAGCGGCGAGTTGGAGGTGCGCGGCGAGGTCTACATGGGCCGGGCTGATTTCGCCGCTTACAACGCGCAGGCGGAAGAACTGGGCACGCCACTCCTCAAGAACCCCCGCAACGGCGCGGCAGGGGCGCTGCGGCAGAAAGACCCGGAGGTCACGCGCACCCGCAATCTCAAGGCGATCTTCTACGCACTGGGCAAGCGTGACGGCGTTCCAGCCACCACCCAGGGCGAGGTGCTGGCGTGGCTGGCGGCCCAGGGCTTTTCCATCAGTACCTACAGCGAGCAGGTGACGGGAATTGCCGCCGCCGCCGACTATCACGCCCGCATGACCGCCCAGAGACAGGACTTCGAGTTCGACGCCGACGGCACGGTGTTCAAACTCGATTCGCTACGCCTTCAGGAAGAGGCCGGATTCACCAGCCGCGCCCCCCGCTGGGCGATTGCCTTCAAGTTTCCGGTGGAGGAAGTCGAGACCATTCTGGAAAGCATCAGCGTCAACGTGGGCCGCACGGGGAAGCTGACGCCGCTGGCGCACCTGTCGCCCCGCTTGATCGAGGGCAGCACGGTGAGCAAGGCCACGCTGCACAACCAGGACTTCGTACGCGATCTGGACCTGCATATCGGGGATACGGTGGTGGTCCGCAAATCCGGCGGCGTGATTCCACAGATCATGCGCGTGCTGACGGAGAAACGCCCGGCGGATGCCCAGCCCTTCGTTTTTCCCACGGCTTGCCCGGAATGCGGCGAACCAGTGACGCGCGCCGAGGACGATGCCAACACCTACTGCGTCAACCCGGCCTGCCCCGCGCAGACTTTCCGCCTCGTGGAGTATTTCGTCTCGCGCGGCGCGATGGATATTGCGGGCGTGGGCGGCAAACTGATCGCGCAACTGCTCACCTCTGGGCTGATCCACGACGCAGCGGACCTGTACGCCCTGAGCGCCGAGACGCTGGCCGGACTGGAACGCGGCGGCGAGAAGAAGGCCCAGAACGTGCTGGCCGAGCTGGAAGCCAGCAAAACCCGTCCGCTGTGGCGCTTGATCAACGCGCTGGGGCTGGACCATGTGGGCGAACGCAACGCGCAGGCGCTGGCAAACGCCTTCGGCACGCTGGACGCGCTGATGGCGGCCACGCCGGAAGAAATCGAGGCTGTGCCGGGACTGGGCAAGGTGATCGGCGCGAGCGTGGCGGTGGCCCTGAAGGAAGAGAGTTACGTCAATCTGCTGAACAAGCTGAAAGCTGCGGGCGTCAATCCGCAGGAGGCCGAGGTCCGGCGGGGTGAGCAGCTCAAGGGCCTGAACTTCGTGATCACCGGCAGTCTGGGCCGCCCGCGTGACGCCATCAAGGCTGAGCTGGAGGCCGCCGGGGGCCGCGTGACCGGCAGCGTGACGGGCAAGACCTCCTACCTGATCGCCGGGGAAGACGCCGGAAGCAAGCTGACCCGCGCGCAGGAACTGGAAGTGGCCGTACTGGACGAGGCCGGGCTGGCGGCGTTGCTGGCGGAAAAGGGGGTGGAGTGATGGGTCAGAGGGAACCTTCTTCCATTCGCCCCCCCTCCGCTGCCGCCAACCCTCTAAACTGTGCTGTATTGGCGCGGCGCATCACTCGGCCCGCGTGTGGAGGCAAGATTTACATGGCAAGCAAACCTGCAAAGCAAGCGAAAACGCCGCCCCCCGGCGAGGCGCAACCTGAAGTCGAGATCAGCAAGAGCGTCCTGATCGACATCGCCGCCACTACTATTGGCGGCATCGACGGTACCGAAGTCGCCCCCACCTCCATGAATATGGGTGAGGTGCTGCGTAACCAGACCGGCGCACGCAAACCCCGCGCCCTGCGCGTGACCCGCGACGGCGGCAGCGTCAGCGTGGACGTGGGCCTGAACGTGGATTTCGGCCAGAATCTGGTGAACGTGTCGCGGCAGGTGCAGCGCGCGGTGAGCGAGAATATCGAACTCATGACCGGCCTCAAGGTCAGTGCCGTGAACGTGACTGTGCAGGGCGTGTGCGTGCCCGCCGCGCCTGCGCTCAGGGGCCAGTCTTGACCCGCCGCCGTGAGAAGGCCGCCCAGCCGGTGGGTACGCGACGCGCCGCCCGCGAATTTGCCTTCCGCGCCCTGTTCGAGGCGGACCGGGGCGATCTGCCGCTGGAAACCGTCTTCAACCGCGCCGAGGGCCAGATGCGCGAGGGCGACGACACTTTTCCCCGCCTGAACGAGGAGGCCCTGATCTTTGCCCGTGAACTGGTGGACGGTCTCCAGACGCACCGTGCGGCCATCGACGAGACGCTGCACCGCACCATTCGCGGCTGGAGCTTTGGGCAGATGGCCCAGACGGACCTGAACGTGCTGCGGCTGGCCACCTTCGAGATGGGCTATACCGGCGAGCCTCATCCCCCGGTGATCGAGAGCGCCGTGCGGATTGCGCGCAAGTTCGGCGGCGACGATTCCGGCAAGTTTGTCAACGGCGTGCTGGCGGGCCTGAGCCGCAGCATGAAAACCGCCCCCGCCGTGCCGCAAATGGACGAGCAGGAGGTGGACGAGCCTGAGCTGGATGGGCCTGGGCTGGATGCACTGGCTTCAGGTATGCAGGCGTCGGATACACGGCCCCTGGGCAGGCAGGAGCCGGATGAACAGCGGCCAGCGGAAATGGAGGAACGCGGGTCAGAGGAGCGCGAATGAGCGCACGGGTGCTGGCCGGGCCACCCGTCGCGGCGGCGCTGCTGGCGGACGCGGCGGCGCGGGCCTCCCGACTGCCTGTTCCCCCCAATCTGGTCATCGTGCGCGTGGGCGACGATCCCGCCAGCGCCAGCTACGTGCGCGGCAAATCGCGCAAGGCGGGCGAGGTGGGCCTGCGGAGTACCGTCCATGTCCTGCCGGAAAGCGCCTCCCAGGCCGAATTGCTGGCGCTGATCGACACCCTCAACCGCGATGACGACGTGAACGGCATCCTGGTGCAGTTGCCACTGCCCCCGCAGATTGCCGAGGCTGCCGTGCTGCACGCCATCGATCCGCGCAAGGACGTGGACGGCTTTCATCCCCTGAACGTGGGCGAGCTGTGGGCAGGCCGCCCAGCGCTGACGCCCTGCACGCCTGCCGGGATCATGTACCTGCTG
Source organism: Deinococcus marmoris DSM 12784 (assembly GCF_000701405.1). Taxonomy (GTDB): domain Bacteria; phylum Deinococcota; class Deinococci; order Deinococcales; family Deinococcaceae; genus Deinococcus; species Deinococcus marmoris. The sequence goes on along the minus strand of NZ_JNIV01000078.1, from coordinate 1,236 downwards.
GAACATTACGGGGTTCCGGTGGCGGGCGCGCGGGCCGTGATCGTGGGCCGCAGCCATCTGGTGGGCCGTCCGCTGGCCGCGCTGCTGCTGAATGCCGACGCCACCGTCACCGTGGCGCACAGCCGCACCCGCGATCTGGGGGGTGTGACCCGCGAGGCCGACATCCTGATCGCCGCCGCTGGACGCCCGGACCTGATCACGCCGGAGATGGTCAAGCCCGGCGCAACCGTCATCGACGTGGGAATCAACCGCGTGCTGACTGCGGATGGGAAGGGCCATCTGGTAGGGGACGTTCACCCGGACGTGGCGGCGGTGGCCGGGGCGCTGACCCCGGTGCCGGGCGGTGTCGGCCCCATGACGGTGGCGCAGTTGCTGGCGAACACTGTGCGGGCCGCCGAACTGCAACACGCCGCGCATCCTGATTCTGCACAGACTGACGCCGCACCAACTCACGCCGCAAAAACTGCTGATCTGGGGGTTGCCGGTGAACTCGTTCGCTGAGCTGCTCGGGAACCGCTGGCTCTGGACCGCCATTCTGGCCTCCACGGCGGCTCAACTGGTCAAGGTCTTTCTGATCCTGCTGATCACGCGGCGCTGGCGGCCCGCCGCCTTCATGGAAACGGGCGGGATGCCCAGCAGCCACAGCGCGATGGTAGCGGCCCTGACCACAGGCGTCGGCCTGTCCGAAGGCGTGGACAGCGCGACATTCGCGATCAGTTCCGTTTTCGCCCTGATTGTCATGTACGACGCCACCGGGGTCCGCCACTCCAGCGGGCAGCAGGGCGCACTGCTCAACGAGCTGATCAGCGAACTGCGCGACGTGGTGCGCGCAGGCTTCGCGCCGCTGCCCGTGCGGGTGCTGCTGGGTCACACCTATCTGGAAGTCCTGATGGGCCTTTTGCTGGGAATCGGGGCTGGCTTTCTGGCGTTCCGGGTGCTGTAGGAGTCACAGCGACTCCGTCTGTAACGTGGCGGAAATCGGGACAGCGCAGGGTCCCTGCACTCCACGCCCGTATGGCTGTTTTCTCCTGCTGCTTCTCGTCATGAACAGACTGTCGTCGTGGGACAGCACCCGTAGGGGGCTACTCCTCTGCTGGCGCAGCTCTGCGAGTCCCGTTTGGATTTCCAGGTGTTTCCAATGCCTTTCAATCGGAGTCCGTATCAGCAATGGTTCGGACAGTTTTGACCACCCTCAAGCCGCTTTGACCCCCAAATCCAGCGGCCTGGACGGATGTT
>NZ_JNIV01000077.1 GCF_000701405.1 Deinococcus marmoris DSM 12784 | reverse complement strand
CGGTCTGCTTGAAGCTGTTCCCGCGCGTCACGTGCTCCACGATGCTCTCCACCCGCTCACAGGGGAGCTTCACGTTCCACAGGGCGGTGCCTTTGCGTTCACTGAATTCCCGGGCGCAGGTCGAGCAGCGGAGCAACCGGCGTGGCCCCGAGCGCGTGTCGTACCACTTGCGGTGACGAATATTCCCGAGACCTGGCTGGCCAGCGGCTGGACAAGCAGGGTTGAGGCAGCGGAAACTGTCAAGTGAGGGTGATTGCATACGTCCGGGGATACGCCCCGGACGCCCCTCATGTCAGGCATGTCGGTTATGATTCCAGCCTTCTACCTGCCACCGGGTCTGACCCTTTATAAACGCGCTCTTAGGGATCAAACCGTGGCAGGCTGCCCAGCCCCCTGACACCAGCTCCGTATAGACCAACTTCGCGCGCCCCTCATTCCCAGGCCCGGACCCTCCCTCCACGCTAGACTTCCCCATGCGACTCCAGAGTTTCGGCGCGGCCTGCACAGTGACGGGCAGCATGCACCTGCTGACGCTGGACGGCGGGCGGCGAATCTTGATCGACTGCGGGCTGTTTCAGGGCGGCGGCGAGATGGAAGCCCGCAACCACGAAACGTACCCCTTTGACCCGGCGGATCTGGACGCGGTGATCCTGACCCACGCGCATCTGGACCATGTGGGCCGCCTGCCGCTGCTGGTGAACCGGGGCTACCGGGGGCCGGTGTACTGCACGCCGCCCACCGCCGCGCTGGCCGAAACTGTGCTGCTGGACTCGGCCCGTTTGCAGGTGGAGGGCTACCGCCAGGACCTGCGCCGCGCCCGCCGCCAGGACCGCGAACATGAGGTCCTGCCCCCGCTGTACGACGAGGAGGACGTTCACCGCGCCCTGGCCCTGCTGCGCCCGGTGCTGGAATTTGGGCAGGCAACCGACGTGGCGGGCCTGCGCGTGACGCCGGGGCGGGCCGGGCACATCCTGGGCAGCGCGTACCTGCTGCTGGAATCGGCGGACGGGCGGCTGATCATGAGCGGCGATCTGGGGAACCGCAAAAGTGGCCTGCAACTGGATTTCACGCCCCCGCCCCAGGCCGACGCCGTGGTGATCGAAACCACCTACGCCAACCGCAGCCACCGCACCTGGCCCGCCACCCTGGCCGAATTCAGCGACGCCCTGCGCGTCAGCGTGCGCGCGGGCGGCAAGATCCTGATTCCCAGCTTCGCCATCGAGCGCTCGCAGACCATCCTGCATACCCTCAAGAAACTGATGGACTGCGGCGAGGTGCCGCGCATCCCGGTGTTTCTGGATTCCCCGATGGCCGCCCGCGCCACCCGCGCCTATTTTGAATTCGGAGACGAACTTGTGCCAGAGGTCCGGGACGCCCTTCGCGGCGGCGAGGACCCGTTCGCCCCCAGCACGCTGCATGTGGTTCTGACCGGCGACGAATCCCAGCGCATCAACCGCTACGACGGCCCGGCGGTCATCCTGGCAGGCAACGGCATGATGACGGGCGGACGCATCCAGCACCACCTGCGCCACCACCTGTGGAAGCCGGGGACCAGCCTGATCATCGTGTCCTACCAGTCGCCGGGCAGCCTGGGCGGACAGATCGTGGCTGGGGCCGATACGGGGCATCTGAACACCGTGAAAATCATGGGCGAGGACATCGCGGTGCGGGCGCAGGTCCATACCATCGGCGGCTTTTCCGCCCACGCCGATCAGGACGATCTGCTGGCCTTTTTAAGCAGCACTGGAAATCCCCATGTCTGGCTGGTCCACGGCGAAGTGGCCGTGATGGACGCCTTCCTGCCCGAACTCGCCTTGCGCGGTCTGAAGGGCGACATCGTGCCGGACCGTCAGGAGGTGGACCTGCTGGGCGGCGGCTTCAGCGGGGGGCGGCCATCCGGCCTGGCGCTGGACGACGCGCCGCCGGGCACGCGGAGCGAGGCGGGCGAGTAAAAATCTTCATCTGGCCCCGCTATGCTGGTCAGCGATGAAGCTTGCCTTTCTTCTCCTGCTCCTTCTGGCCCTGACCGCCTGCGGCGACGACAGCAAAACGCTGGAGGGCCTCCAGACCTTCACCTACGCGGCGGGCGATCACCGCAACGGTTCGCTGGTCTATGCCGAGAATCCGCCTGCCGGGGGGGCGCACAACGCGCTGTGGCAGAACTGCGGCGTCTACACCCAGTCCCTCTACAGCGAATACGCCGTTCACAGTCTGGAACACGGCGCGGTCTGGATCACTTACCGCCCCGATCTGGACGCGGCGGGGGTGGCGCAACTGGCGGCGCTGGTGGATGGCCGCCCGTACACGCTGCTCAGCCCCTACGGCAACATGGACACCCCCATCGCCGCCAGCGCCTGGGGAGCGCAGATCAAGGTGGAGAAGGCCGACGACCCCCGCCTGAAGGTTTTTCTGGACAAATACGAGCAGGGTGCCACCGCTCCCGAACGCGGCGCGGCCTGCTCCGGCGGCTACAGCGACGTGAGGTAATCGGGTACCAGAAACAGCACCGGAAACTCTAGAACAGCTCGTCCAGTAAGCGGTAATACGCCAGCTTCTGCGGATCGACGAACTCGCGTCCATAGAGGTCCAGAAACTCCTCGGCATATTCGGGGCTGAGGTTGCGGCCCAGGCTGCGGTGGGTCAGGGCCAGATCGGCGTGTCGGTCCGCGATTCCGGCGCGGCCCACGTCGATCAGACCCTCGATGAATTCGCCGTTGACGATGAAGTTGGGCAGGCAGGCGTCGCCGTGCGTGACCACCAGATCCTCCTTTTCTGGGCGGGTGCGGGCCAGTTCGTTGAAGATGCTAGTGGCGGTGCGGCCCGTGCGCTCATCGTCGAAATCGCCCTCGTCCACCACGCCCGCCGCCACCCGTTCGCGGACGTGGGGCAGCGTGACACTCAGGGACATGTTGAAGGGGCATTCGCGCAGCGGGAGGGCGTGCAATTCGCGCAGGGCGAGGGCCAGCAGGTTCACCAGTCGGTCCGGGTGAAACAGCGCATCCGGGTGCGAGGCGTCCAGACCGGGCACGCGGGTCAGCGCCAGGTATTCCAGGCCGCCCTCTACCTCGTAGCCCACCACGCGCGGCACGGGAACGCGCCCGGCTAAATAGCGCAGGCGTTCGCGCTCCTGTTGCAGTGAGGTGACGAATTGCACTGCGCCACGCGCCTGCACCTTCACCACAAATCTCTGCGACTTCCATAGGCTCGCGCCGCTCTCGCCCACATTCACGCGTTCCCAGCGGGCGGCGGGCAGCACGCGGCGCAGCGGTGGCGGCAGGATCAAGGTTTCGTGAGCGTCATCTGGCACGGGGCGCAGGATAGATCATGCAGTCGCGGCGGGCCGCAGGAGGCATCATGGAGGCGTGACTTCCACCAGACGAAACGCCACGCCGGACGAGAGGCGAAGCGGCGCGCCCGGCGTCCAGCGAACCCCCCAGCAACGCCAGGCCGATATGTTTTCCGCCGCCATCGGACGCACGCGCTACGTCGTGTTGATCGCTGTCGTGGCCGTCCTGCTGGTGTCGTTCAGCCTGTTCATCCAGGGCACGGTACTGGCGTTTTCCACCCTCTACAACTCCTGGCACGACACCTTTCTCAACGGCATCCAGAGCCAGCGCGGCAGTCTGGCGATTGAATTTCTGGAAATCGTGTCCACCATGCTCAAGGCGGTGGTGTTTTACCTGATCGGGGTGGGGCTGTACTCGCTGTTCATCTCGCCGCTGAACCTGACCAGCGCGCTGGGCGTGGAAAGTCTGGCGGATCTGGAGCAAAAGATCATCTCGGTGATCATCGTGATCTTGGGCGTCACCTTCCTGGAGCATTTCGTGCGCTGGAAGGACCCTGTCGAGACGCTGTACTTCGCCGGATCTTTCGCGCTGGCGGGCGGCGCGCTGGTCTTCTTCCAGAAGGTCCACAGCGGTCAGGGCAGCGATCTGCAACAGCCCGAGGCCAAACTACGCGCCCGCCGTGAACTGTTTGAACACGACGACGAGCAGCGCCACATCGAGGAAGAGGACGTCAAGCGCGCCGAGGAAGCCACCGAGGCCAAAGTGGAGGGCAAGATCAAGGCAGACGCCGGGGCGGAATCGTAGGCTGGCGGTGGCGGACGGACCATATTCCAGTTTTCGGATTCGCGGTCACGGTCTGGCCCCTGAGCCGCTGGCGTGAAAGGTGGCCGGGACACGTGGCTGAGCCAGCAATGCCGTCCTACAACCTCCCTTTCAGAGATGGGTTTGCAGAGCGGAGAAGGGCCAACCGTGGTCGTCCGCAATTCACTCCCGTCCCTTTTGCGGTCCATACCCCTCGCAATAGCGAGGCGCGCGACGCCCCCACCCGCCCACGCCGCGTACACTGTTCACAATGAGAGTTGGCCTGTTAAATTCCCCCGCCTCGCGCCTCCGGGCGTACTGGGCGGCGTACCTGAAAGAACTGGACGTGGAGGCCGTGACGCCTGCCCTGACGGACGTGGAGGCCCTGGCGCTGGGTCAGCAGAGCCTGCCCGGCGAGCCGACCACGGTGCAACTGGCGCTGGGCCGCATCCTGGCGCTGGAAGCCGTGGATGCCGTGTTGCTGCCCGAGTGGCCTGCCGTGTCGAACGACGCCTGGAGCGAGGCATTGACCGAGTTGCTGCCCCGGCGCATCAGCGGTCTGCCCCCGTTGATTGCCGTGCCGGACATGGGCGGCCCTGATCTGGAAGGCCACGCGGCAGAGGTGGGCCTGCGCGTCTCGCAGAACGGGGGCGCGGTGCGCGGCGCATTGACCAAGGTGCGCCTGCTGGCCGCCGAACCCCGTGTCAGCATGCCCGCGCTGGGCCGCGCCGGGCTGGCGACGGTGGCGGTGATCGGCCCGCGCACCCTGCTGGCCGAGGACGTGCTGTCCGGTGGCCTGCGCCCCGCGCTGGAGGCGGCTGGCGTGTACGGCGTCTTCTCGCCCGAGTTGCCGCACAGTGACGTGCTGCGCCGGGCCGAACGCATGGACAACGCCGCCAGGGTTCCGGCGGGCGAGCGCGAACTGTTCGGCGCGGCCTCGATGCTGTCGGGCAAAAGCGCGGTGCGGGGCCTGGTGCTGGCATCCCCCGCCCACGACGGCGCGGCGGCAGCAGCCCTGGACCGCATCGCCGCGAAGATGCACCTGCCCACGCTGCGGCTGGACCTGCATCCCGGACAGACTGAATTTAGCGGCCTGGACGCCTTTGCTGCCCGGCTGAATCCCACTGCACTGTCCACTGCGCTGCCCTCGACACCACCCTTTCAGGAGACTCCATGAATTTCTGGCGCTGGCTGATCACCCCCGATCCCGATCCTGGCTTTAACCGCACCAAACTGCTCAAACTGGTCATCCGCGTGGTGCTGTTCGCCACCGTCGCCACGCTGATCAGCAGCCTGCTGGCGTTGACGCCGCTGCGCCCGTACCTGGACACCTGGTGGGGCAGCCTGATCTTTATCCTGATCCTGTATGTGCCGATGGCGCGCTTTCTGCTGGTGGATTCCTTCGTGCCGCGCCGTGGGGCTGGCGCAGGAGCCACTGCGGGCAAGGGCGGCAAATCAACCCTGAGCAGCGCGCAGAAACGCAAGGAACGCAACCGCTACGCCGGGGTCAAGAAGGGACCGCCCAAGTACGGGGGACGGCGATAGGCGCGGAAAAAAAACAGTCCAGCCTGAAGGGGACGCGCAAGAAGCGCCCTGCCGACGAGGTGCTGAACGAGCGCCTCTACCGCCCGCTGGCCCAAGTGCTGGTGGACCCGCTGGCCCGGCAGAACGTGAATCCGGCCCATGTGGTGCTGTTCCACACGGCGCTGGGGGTGTACGCGGCGTGGCTGATCCGGCGCGGCGGCCCGTGGTGGCGCTCACGGCTGACGCCCGCGCTGCTGCTGCAACTCAAGACCGTGCTGGACAATCTGGACGGTCAACTGGCCCGCGCCACCGGGCAGACCACCGAAACGGGCCGGTATCTGGACACCGAGATGGATCTGGTGGTCGATCTGGCGCTGAATGTGGCAATCGCGGGCCGGGCCGGAGTGCCGCTGACCGTGCTGCAAAGCCTGATCCTGACCACTGATTTCCTGTGGGAACAGGGTCACCGCACGGCACGGGGCGAGGTGTTCCGGGAAGGGGCGGCACAGGCGGGAGATGATCCGCGCGTGCTGGCAGCCCTGAAAGCCGTCTACGCCGCCTATTTCTCGCCGCAGGAGCGCGTGCTGGGCGACTGGTTCGAGGCCCGGTTGAAGGCTGTTGCGGGCCACTCCCCGACACCTGAGCAGCGCAGGGCCTATACACCCCTACCTGTTACAGCCGTCGCAGCCAATCTGGGATTAACGACGCAACTGGTGTTTCTGGGCCTGTGCCTGCTGGCGGACAGACCCCGGCTCTACACCCGTTTCCTGCCGGTGCAGGCGCTGCTACTGCTGGGCGTGCAGCGGTGGCGAGAGGGGCAGGTCAGCCGTCATACCGACGCCGATTAGACCATTCACATAAACGGTTTGATCCGAGCGAACGCGGCAACAGCGAAGCGGGTTCCCGTACGTGAATTGCCTACTCTCCCAGTCGGTACTGTCTGTCACCCTCGGCCTGCAAGACCACGCCCACCTTGCCCCGGTCCACGGTCACGTCGCAGTCCAGGATGCCGCGCGGGAGCGCCCCAGGCAGCGCCGTGACGCATTTCAGCCCGTAGGACGCGTTCCCGGACGGCTGCGTGGCCTGAACCGCCTGCAAGACCTGCTGGCCGTAATCACGGGCGGTCTTGCCCTGCACGGCCAGCGTGGCGACGATCACGCCGATGCCCAGCACGAACGCCCCCAGGATCCAGAAGAAGGTCCGCATGGCCTTTCCGCGCTCGGCGGGGGTGATGTCGCGCAGTTCGGCGGCCCTGACGGCGGGCGCAGCGGGTGGCTGACCGGGTTTTTTGCTGGGTTGCCTGCTGGGTTGTTTTGCGGGGCGGGAACGCTTGCTCATCTGGCGTCCAGCCTATCCCGGTCCGCCCGATCAACAGTCCCGCGCTACACTCTGCGCCATGAGCAAGGTCATCATTATCGGAGCGGGCGGCGTGGCCAACGTCGTCGCCAAGAAGTGCGCGCAGAACGACGGCGTGTTCACGGAAGTCCTGATCGCCACCCGCACGGTCCTCAAGGCCGACGCCATCGTGGCCGAGATTCACGAGCATCTGCCGAACAGCAGGACGAAATTCAGCACGACCACCGTGGACGCCGACAACGTGCCGGAACTGGTCAAGGTCATCCGCGAATTTGGCCCGGAAATGGTCATCAACGTGGCGCTGCCGTACCAGGACCTGACCATCATGGACGCCTGCCTGGAAACCGGGGTGCATTACCTGGACACCGCCAATTACGAACCCAAGGACGTGGCCAAGTTCGAGTATTCCTGGCAATGGGCCTACCGCGAGCGTTTCGAGAAAGCGGGTCTGATGGCCCTGCTGGGCTGCGGCTTCGATCCGGGCGCGACGCAGGTATTCACCGCCCACCACGCCAAGCACCACTTCCGTGAAATCCATTATCTGGACATCATCGACTGCAACAACGGCGATCACGGCAAGGCGTTCGCCACCAACTTCAACCCCGAAATCAACATCCGCGAGATCACCGCCAACGGACGCTACTGGGAAAATGGCGAGTGGATCGAGACCGCCCCGCTGGAGATTTCCCAGGACATCTACTACCCCAAAGTCGCCACCCGCAAGAGCTTCGTGCTGTATCACGAGGAGCTGGAATCGCTGGTCATCAACTTTCCCACCATCAAGCGGGCGCGTTTCTGGATGACCTTCGGCGAGTCGTATATCAAACATCTGAACGTGCTGGAGGGCATCGGCATGACCAGCATCGAGCCGATTGACTTCCGGGGCCAGAAAATTGCTCCCATCGAGTTTCTGAAGGCCGTGCTGCCCGTGCCCGAGTCCCTGGCGACGAATTACACCGGACAAACGTGCATCGGCGTGCAGGCCAAAGGCATCGGCAAGGACGGCGAGGAGAAGGTGCATTTCGTCTACAACGTCACCGATCACGCCCAGACGTATAAAGAAGTGCAGGCGCAGGGTGTGAGTTACACCACGGGCGTTCCGGCCATGATCGGCGCGATGCTGATGCTGACGGGCGTGTGGAAGAAGGCGGGCGTCTACAACGTCGAGGAGTTTGACCCCGATCCGTTTATCGCCGCCATGAACGAGTGGGGCCTGCCGGTGGACGAGCTGGCGGGCATCGAACTGGTGAAGTAGCCCGCCAAAGCGAGTGCGCCGCCCAACTCCAGTACCGGAGGGGCGGCGCGCTTCAATCTGGAAATTCAGGTGGCAGGGACGCCCTGGCGCGGCGCGGGTGCAGCGGCCACCAGCGGGTGCGGCAGTAGCGCGCCCAGCGCCAACCCCAGCAGGCTGGCGGTAGCGACGGCCATCCACAGCAGGCCCAGTTCGGAGCCGTCGAGCAGCACGCTCAGGGCCACCAGCACAGCAGACAGGGCCAGATGGGGCAGCACGGGACGCAGCAGGTTCTGACCCCGGCGGTGTGCCCCCGCGAAGCCCCTGCCGAAGTACAGGCCAGCACTCAGGGCACTCAGAACGCACAGCAGCAGGGGAAAGGTCATGGGCGCAGCTTAGACCCGCGCCTCTGACCGTTCGCTCACTTGTGGGGGCCGAAACCAACATTAAGACCCCTTTCAAGACCGGGTTTTGAGACAGAAAGGGGCGGGTGGAATACGCGATACTGGGCCATGTCCAGTCGTGTCCGATCCGCGCTGCGCCTGCCCGGCGGCGGCGCGTGACCTCGCCCCCGAATCCGGCCCCGTTTGATCTGACGGACCCCGCCGCCCTGCAAACCGCCTTCCGGGCGCAGGGCTACGTGGCCGGGGACGCGCTGGCTACCGCGCTGCGCCTTGTTCCGGCGCTGCAGAAGCCGCTGCTGCTGGAAGGCCCGGCAGGGGTGGGCAAGACCGAGGCGGCCAAGACGCTGGCGGCGGCGCTGGGAACGCGCCTGATCCGGTTGCAATGTTACGAGGGGCTGGACGCGCAGGCCGCGCTGTACGAGTGGAACTACGCCCGCCAACTGCTGTACCTGCGCTCGGCAGAGATCAGTGGGGGCAGGGTGGACGACGATGAGCTATACGGCGAACGCTTCCTGATGGCCCGGCCACTGCTCCAGGCCATTCAGCAGGACGTGGCCCCGGTCCTGCTGATCGACGAGATCGACCGCGCCGACGACGCCTTTGAAGCCTTCCTGCTGGAATTGCTGGCCGAGTGGCAGATCACCGTGCCGGAACTGGGAACCATTACCGCCCGCACGCGCCCGCATACCATTCTGACCAGCAACCGCAGCCGCGAGCTGAGTGACGCCCTGCGCCGCCGCTGCCTGTACCACTGGGTGGAATACCCCACCGCGCGGCAGGAGCTGGAGATCGTGCAGGCGCGGCTCCCTGGCATCGACGCGGCGCTGGCCCGGCAGATCACCGACGCCGTACATGCCCTGCGCCAGTTGCCGCTGGGCAAGCCGCCGGGGGTGGCCGAGACGCTGGACTGGGCGGCGGCGCTGCTGTATCTGCACCGGGACCATCTGGACGCTGCCAGCATCGAGGCCACTCTGGGCGCAGTGCTGAAGCTGCGCGAGGATCAGGTGCTGGCCGCGCCGACCTTGCGTGGCATAGCGGGGCGGGGGGTGGCAGGCCGGGCGGAGGCGGGGTGAGCGACCCCATCTCTGCCGAACTGTCGGCCCAGATCACTGCTTTCGTGACGCGGTTGCGCGTGCGGCACGGCTTTCTGGTGGGACCGGGAGAAGCGAGTGACGCGCTGCGGGCAGCGGGCGTGGTGGACGTGCTGAGCAAACGGCAACTGCGCGACGCCCTGCGTGCCGTGCTGATTGCCCGCCCGGAACAGGGCCGCATTTTTGACCACGAGTTCAACACCTTCTTTCGTACCGAGGGTGGTCTGGCCCCACCCGAACTGCCCCCGCTGCTGCCCGAAACCGAGGCCCCCGGCGCGGAACAGGAAACCGAGACCACGCCCAAAAAACAGCAGGACGGTGAGGGACAGGCCCCCGCCCCGGCTCCACCCACCCCTGGCGAGGAACCGGAGTTGACGACGGTGAAAGCCCAGCCGCAGAGTGAATCGAAGGATGACCCGGACGACTCCGGCGGCGATTTCCAGACCGTGCAGACCCGCCTCAGCCCGAATGCGGGGGCGGGGTGCGAGGTCCGGTCTGAGGACGGCGACTTGCGGGAGCTGCTGCGCGCTGCCACAGCATTGATCCGGGCGGTGGAACTGGGACGGTCCAGGCGACTGAAACCCATGTCGCGGGGGCCGAAGCTGGATGCCCGCCGAACCCTGCGCGCCGCTGCCCGCACCGCTGGCGATCCGGCGCTGCTGCGCTGGCTGGGCCGTCCGCGCCGCTCGCCGCGCTTTCTGCTGGTGCTGGACGGCAGCCGCAGCATGGGCCGGGACGCCACGCTGCTGCTACGGTTTGCCCACGCGCTGTCCCTGCGGACGCGCCGGGTGGAGGTCTATGCCTTTTCCACCGGACTGACCCGGCTGACCCCATATCTGCGCCGCGCGCTGCCCGGCCAGCCGCTGACCCTGCCCGATCTGGGCGAGGCGTGGGGCGGCGGCACCCGCATCGGCGAGAACCTGCTGCACTTGGTCCGCCAGGAACGCGAACGCGTGAACCGCGACACCCTGGTCCTGATTCTGAGTGACGGTCTGGATACCGGCGAACCCGAGGTGCTGGAACGCGCCCTGCGTGACCTGAAAGCGCGGGCGGGACGGGTGATCTGGCTCTCGCCGCTGGCCGCGCTGCCGGGGTATCAACCCGTGCAGCGGGCGATTCAGGCGGCGCTGCCCTATCTGGACGCCCTGCTGCCTGCCGGGGGGATGGAGGATTTACACCGTCTGGGCCGGAGACTTCAGAAACGACACTGATCTCCAGTACAGGTCTCCAGCGCTGGAATGCTGGCCCGCCGTGTCCCGGACAGCACGAACTGAATTTCGCCAGGAGGTGTGGAAGGGCGTCGTCCGCTCTGCCCAAAGCTGGCCGATCTTTGCCCAGCTCAACCTTGAACAAGTCTTCACTAAATCTGGGCACCACCGTTGACTTTAGATTATTTTTAGCTTAGCCTAAAATCCATGATCAAGACCTCTCGCGCTGTACTTCTGTCTGCACTCATCGCCGCCAGCGGTGTGGCCCACGCCGCCCAGGCGGGCGAGAAGAAGACCGTCCTGACCACCTTTACCATCCTCTCCGATATGGCGCAGAACGTGGCAGGCAACCGCCTGAACGTCGTGTCTATCACCAAGCCCGGCGCGGAAATTCACGGCTACCAGTTCACGCCCAGCGATCTGGTGAATGCGCGCGGCGCGGACCTGATCCTGAACAACGGCCTGAACCTGGAACTGTGGTTCGAGAAATTCACCCGCCAGCTCGGTAAAATTCCCAACGTGACGCTGACCGATGGGATCATCCCGGTCAACATCTCCGCCGACGCGTACAAGGGCAAGCCCAACCCGCACGCGTGGATGTCGCCCAAGAACGCGCTGATCTACGTGGAAAACATTCGCAAGGCGTTCGTCAAGCTCGATCCCGCAGGGGCCAAAGTGTTCAATGCCAATGCAAAAAAGTACAGCGATCAGATCCGCGCAGTGGACGCCAGACTCAGGAGCCAGCTCGCCAGTCTGCCCAAGAACAAGCGGGCGCTGGTGACCTGCGAGGGGGCCTTCTCATACCTGACACGCGACTACAACCTGGCCGAGCATTACCTGTGGCCGGTCAACGCGGAAGAAGGGCAGGGAACGCCCAGGCAGATCAAGGGCGTCATTGACGTGGTGCGCGCCGAGAAGATTCCTGCCGTGTTCTGTGAAAGCACTGTGCCGACGCGCGGCATGGAACAGGTGGCGAAGGAGGCTGGGACGAAGTTCGGCGGCGTGCTGTACGTGGACTCTTTGACGGATGCCAAGGGGCCAGTGCCGACCTACCTGATCCTGCTGCAAAAGGACGCCGACATCATCCTCAAGGGGCTGGGCGGGCGATGAGTCAGAACACCGTGATCGCGCTGGACGTGAAAGACGTGAGCGTGGCCTACGGCGGCGGCAGGCTGTCGCTGCGGCAGGCCAATCTGGAAGTCAGGGGCGGCAGCGTCTGCGGGCTGGTGGGCATGAACGGCGCGGGCAAAAGCACGCTGTTCAAGACCGTGATGGGCTTTCTTCCGCCGCTGCGCGGCACGGTGCAGGTCTTCGGACAACCAGTGATCCGCGCCCAGAAGGCCGGGCTGATCGCCTACGTGCCCCAGAGCGAGGACGTGGACTGGAACTTTCCGGTTAGCGTGCGCGAGGTGGTCATGATGGGCCGCCAGGGCAAGATGAACTGGCTGCGCCGCCCCAACGCCGTGGATCACACGATGGTGGATGAGAGCCTGGAGCGCGTGGGCATGAACGCTTTTGCCGAGCGGCAGATCGGGGAACTCAGCGGCGGGCAGCGCAAACGCGCCTTTCTGGCCCGCGCGCTGGCCCAGGATGGCCGTCTGCTGCTGCTGGACGAACCGTTCGGCGGCGTGGACGTGGGCACCAGTGAAGCCATCATCAACCTGATGGGCGAGCTGCGCCGCGAGGGCCGCGCGATGCTGGTCAGCACCCACGATCTGGGCACGCTGGAAACGTTTTGCGACGAGGTGGCGCTGATCGCGGACCGCACCGTGCTGCTCTACGGTCCCACCGCTGAGGTGCTGACCGCTGAGAATCTGGCCGCCACCTTCGGGGGCCGCTCACCGCTGCACGCCCCAGCGGCAAAGAAACTGGAGGCCCGCCCATGAATCTGGAACTTCTCCTGGAACCGCTGCAATACGACTTCATGACCCGCGCCCTGCTGGTCAGCGCGCTTGTCGGAACCGTCTGCGCGGTGCTGTCGTGCTTCGTGATCCTCAAGGGCTGGTCCCTGATGGGCGACGCCGTTTCGCACGCGGTCCTGCCCGGCGTGGTCATCTCTTACCTGCTGGGCCTGCCCTTCGTGATCGGGGCCTTCGCCTTCGGGCTGCTCAGCGTCAGCGCCATCGGCTTTATCCAGTCGCGTTCGCGGGTCAAGGAAGACACCGTGATCGGGGTGGTCTTCACGGCGCTGTTCGCACTGGGTCTGGTGATGATCTCCAAGATTTCCAGCGAGGTCCACCTCAGTCACATCCTGTTCGGGGACGTGCTGGGCATCGGTGATTCGGAGCTGTGGCAGACGGTGATCGCCGGGGCCATTGCGCTGATCGTGACGCTGCTGCTGCGTAAGGACCTGCTGCTGTACGTGTTTGACCCCACGCACGCCCGCTCGATTGGCCTGAACACGGGCGTGCTGAACTACGTGCTGCTGACCATGCTAGCGCTGACAATTGTGACCGCGCTGCAAACCGTGGGCGTGATTCTGGTGGTCGCCATGCTGATCACGCCGGGGGCCACCGCCTACCTGCTGACCGACAAGTTCTCCAAGATGCTGTGGATCGCCGTGGCCTGCGGCATTCTGTCCGCCGTGATCGGCACTTACGGCAGCTACTTTCTGGACGGCGCGACGGGCGCGTGCATCGTGCTGGTGCAGAGCATCCTCTTTGTGCTGGCCTTCATCTTTGCGCCCAAGCACGGCCAGATCGCCCGCCGCCGCCAGCAGATGGCCGAGCGCGCCGACGAACTGGGCGAGGGCGGCCCGCCCACTGCGCCCCGGCCTGTGCTGACGCGCGTTCGGACCTCCAGCAAGGGTCAAGCTTCGGACTGATACGGACTCCGAATAAAAAGCGCAGACTGGAGCATTGCTAAATTCTATTCAGCCATCATTTTTCGCCACAGTGCCGCCGACAACCCGATCTCCTCACCCAGCACATCCTGTTCCACTGGTGGCCTCTATACGGTAATTAAGCGGAATCCGTATGAGGCCCAAGAGACCATGCAAAAACCCCCTCCATTGTGAAGGGGGTTTTCTGCTGGTGGGGATGTGTCAGGGTTGCCTGCCAGCGCGTCCAGATTCAAGGCGTCGTCGGAACGGGTACGGTGGCGGGCGCAGCAACCGGAATCCCCTCCGGCACCTGATTCAATTCGATGGTGTAGCCCAGCAGTTCGCGGCCCAGCAGCACGGTTCGCAGCACGCCGCTGACTTTGCTGCCAGTCAGGGTGGCATACAGGTTTCCCCGGTGCCTATCGCCGTTTTCATACAGACCCAGTTCCAGCGCGCCGCCCGTGGCACTGCGCTTGAACGTGCCGCTGGCCGCATACGCCTTGCGGCTTTCCAGGTTGGTGATCACCCCGGTGGCGCGGCCCTCGCGCTCCTGCACGGTCAGGGTCAGGCGGTAGGGCACGCGGCCCGTGCCCCCCACACCGATGCCCTCGTAGGTGCCATTGACGGCGCGTTCCAGCGGGGTTAGCGGGCTGATATACGCCCCGAAGGCGCAACCGCTGAGAACAGGGGGCAGCAGCAGTAGGGCGGCGGCAAGGGCACTTACAGGACGCATAAATGGAGCCTAACGAGAACTCATGAAGCGCGTCTGATGCGCCCTCCCCGCCCGTACTGCGCTCAGCCCTCTTCCAGCGGATAGGTGCGGGCAGCGCGCACCGCCAGCCAGATCAGGTAGAGGTAGAACACGCCGACAAGGGCAAAGACCAGCCAGCCCGGAAAATTGCCGATGTCGGCCAGCGCGAAGGCGTCTGGGAAGCTCAGGATGTAGCCCTTGGGCTGGCCCAGGTCCAGCTTGGCGAACCATGCCAGCAGCACCGCCGCGTAGATCCACAGGTAATTGCGCCCCAGCCGCCAGCCCAGCGCGTCGTTGCGGCTCATGGGGCTGCGCGGCTTGCCCAGTTCGGCCAGCAACAACTGATGCCAGCCGGGGTCCACACGGTCCCCCAGCATGGCCGGATAGAAGAAGCGCTCCATGATCCGCACGCGGTGGTGGGCAATCTCGTAGGTGCGGAAGCGGCGGGCCTCCAGGCGCAGAAAGAAGTAGTTCATGAACATGGCGAACAGGAACGTGGCGTGGCTGTTGCCCATGTCGCCCAGCGCAAACGAGGCCAGACCGGCGCTGGTGACCACGGACCAGTTGGTGGTCATGTCCAGCCGCTGCCGCCACGCGGTCATCTTGCCGACCTCGGCGCGGTACAGGTGGATCAGCGCGTTGGCCTGGTTGGTGCTGTAGCTGACTTCCGTCAGGCCGGGGGCCAGCACCGCCCCTGGCCCGCCGCCTGCGCCCGGCATCAGCCCACGCCCTGAACGATGCTGCCCTGAATCATGACCCCTAGCGTAGCGCGTTCGCGCGGGCCTTTCGCCACCCTGCTTGCCTTTCTGCCCCCGCAACAGCCCTCAGCGCAAAAAGGGATTGCTGCGCCGTTCTGCCCCCACCGTGGTGGCCCCGCCGTGACCGGAGTAGACGGCGGTGGCGTCGGGCAGCGTCAGCAATTCGCGCGTGATGCCCGCCAGCAGCGCGGCGTGATCGCCCCCTGGCAAGTCGGTGCGCCCAATTCCGCCCTGAAACAGCGTGTCCCCGGCCACCACCACGCCTTCCTCCCCGTCCGTTCCCGCCAGAAACACCACATGTCCCGGCGCGTGCCCCGGCAACTCGCGGGCGGTCAGGGTCAGATCCCCTGCCGTGAAGGTCTGGTCCTGCGCGATCTCGTGGTCCGGGGCATCCGGCTGGATGAAGGGCAGATTCCACCTCTGCGCCGAGGCCGCGCCCATGCCGTACAGCGGCAGATCGGCGGGGTGCAGCCAGACCGGAACCCGCAACGCCTCGCGCACGGGCTGCACCGCCCCGATGTGGTCAAAGTGCGCGTGCGTCAGCAGAATGCCGCGCACCGTCACGCCGGAACCCCGCACCAGGGCCAGAATCCTCTTTGCATCGTCCCCCGGATCGAAGAGGAAGCCCTCGTTCTGCGTGCCCGCCACCAGCACAGCGTTTTCCTGCAAGGGGCCGGTGGGCAGGGACCACACGCGAACGGGACCATGTTGGGAAGGCTGAAGCATGGGCGCAGTCTACTGGTCAAGCCCTCCCCTCCCCCCACCCCGTGAGGGTTCTGTCAGACCCCCCCCCATAAGCTGAGTTTTGTGAGTGGCCGCCTGATCACCGAATCCCCCGCCGATGACCCGCGCGGCGGTCTGGCCGGGCGGCGCAGGGCCTCGCGCAACACCCTGCGGACCCAGTTCGCACTCGTGATTTTCCTGCTGGCTTTCCTTCCCAATCTGGTCCTCACGCTGACCGCCCAGCCCAACCTCCCGGCGGGCGCACTGCTGGGCTGGATGCTGCTGGTGGGCGTGCTGTGCGGGATGGTGGGCTATGTTCTCAGCGGCGCGCTGCTGCGGCCCCTCAGCCGCCTTCAGGCCGAGGTGGAGGGCGGCGAACTGGGTGCCCACAGCGACGACCCGGCAGAAATCCTGCTGCTGCGCCGCGCCTTCTCGGACCTGCTGGGCCGCCTGGGCACCGAGCAGACGCGCCGCAACGCCTTCATGGCGACGCTGGTGCATGACCTGAAAACCCCACTGATCGCCGCCGGACACCTCACACACGCGCTGGTCAATCTGCCGCTGCCCGAAGCCGAACGCAAGGAGGTGGGCACGCAGATGCAGGCCGAGACCGCCCGCCTGCTGGCGCTGGTGCAGCAGATGGCCGACGCCCACCGCTTCGAGCGCGAGGACGTGAGCATCCAGCCCGTTCCCACCGATCTGCGCGCCCTGCTGGACGGCGTGGCCCGCCGCGTGCAGCCACAGGCCGAGTGGGGCGGCCTGGAATTGACCGTGGACGGGCACGGCTACGCCCTGGCCGACGCCCCGGTGCTGGAACGGGCCGTGACCAACCTGACCGAGAACGCCATCCGTTACGCCCACTCGAAGGTGGAACTGCGCGTCACAGTAGACGGACTGGTGGTCGCCGACGACGGCCCCGGCCTGGGCGGCTCGCTGGCGCAACTGGCGCAGCCCTTTACCTCTCAGCCCACCACCATCGCCGGGCAGCAGTACACCGCCGGAACCGCCGGACTGGGGCTGTTCATCGCCCGCCGCATTGCCGAGGCGCACGGCGGAGAGCTGCGTTACATCCACCAACCCCACGAGCTTCCTGACCCCAACTCAGCCGCTTCCCCGCCCGCGTCCGCCCTGCCCACCGTCTTCACGCTGACTCTCCCGGAGGTCACCCCATGAAACTCGTAATTGCCGACGATCACCCGCTGTTCCGTATGGGCCTCAAGTACGCCCTGATGCACCAGGGCTTCGATGTGGTGGCCGAGGCCGCCGACGGCCTGAGCGCCCTGGACGCCTGCCGCACCCTGCAACCCGACGCCGCGCTGCTGGACATCAAGATGCCCGGCATGACCGGCATCGAGGTCTGCGAACGCCTGCGCATGACCCACCCGCAGGTCGTCAGCGTGCTGATCACCACCTTCGCCGAACCCGCCATCGTGCAGGCGGCGCGGGCTGCCGGGGCACGCGGTTACGTGAGTAAGGAAACGGACCCCGAGAGCTTGGCCCGTCAACTGCGCGACATCGTGGCCCACCCGGAGATTGACCGCCTGCCGCAGGTGGACGTGCCCCGCCTGACCCCCCGCGAATCGGAAGTGCTGCCGCTGCTGGCCCAGGGCTACAGCAACAAGGAAATCGCCAAGAGCCTGGGGGTCAGCCCCGATACGGTCAAGGACCACCTGGCCCGGTTGTACGCCAAGCTGGACGCCGGGGACCGCACCCAGGCCGTCAGCCGCGCCCGCTCGATTGGCCTGCTGCATTGAGGGCGGCGCAGAGCGTTGAACGGGGAGAGGGCTTGCAAGCCCTCTCCCCCACTTTTGATTCGCCATTCCAGCCTGCGTTCATTCCGGCATCCGCTACTCTGAGTCAACCATGCAAACTGCTCTGACCCGAACGCTAGCTCTCGCTTTCGCCCTCGCCGCTGCCCCCTTTACCAGTGCCCAGACCACGCCAGCAGAGTCCGGCACACCCATTTTCGTTCAGCCGCCGCAGCAGCAGACGCCGCAAGTGGTCATCACGCCGACACCGCCGCCTGCGCCGGACCGCTTCACCGTCTGGGGCGGCGTGGGCACCGAGTTCTACGTGCTGCCAGGGGTGATGATCGGGGCCAGCGCGCCGGTAGGCCGTCTGGGCAAGGTGAATCTGGCCGTGCGCGCCAGTGCCGAGGCCCTGCTGATTCCGCTGCCAGACGCCAATGGTCCCATCCCATTTGTGAATGTGGACCTGCTGCTGTCGGGCAGTGGGCGCGGGCTGCGGGCTTACGGCGGCCCCAGCGTGGGGACCATCCCCGGCTTTGCCATCCTGCTGGGCGGCGTCGGGGGCGTGCGCGGCGATTTCGGCGCGGGGCCGTGGGGCTACTTTGCCGAGGCCAAGGCGCGCGTCGGTTTTGGAGCCGCAGGCGGCGGCGGCACGGTACTGGTTCTGCCAGGGGTGAATCTGGGGGTCACCTACCGCTTCTGAGGGCTATCTCAGCCCCTGCGGCCTGACACTGGGGCTTCTTTGCCCCGCCCGGACTGGTTTCCGGGCAATTTTTTTGTGCCATCAATCCCGTCCGAAACCGGCAGCACTGGAATGGACCACAGGTGTTCATCCCAAAGGTTCCCACGTCTTCCGCTGGCTGTCGGAGACGGCACAGAAGGCCGCCTGAACTGCTTTGGCGTCTCGACTGAACATGCCGCCAGACGTGTATCCAGACAGAACCCCCACCACCGTTTCAGCCTCTGGTCATGCCCTGATCACGCCGGGGAGCGCAGGGTGATTGCACTCCAGCCGCACAGCGTGATCACCCTTCATGCTGACGGCCTGGGCACAGGCATGACACAGAACCAGACTGCCATGCCCTGTCCGCTCTGCTTTCGCCCGCCCGCCCCAGCAATCAATGACCTGTTCAGGAGGCGTTCCCTATGTACATCCCCAGATTCCTGCCGTCCGTCACTGCCGCCCTGATTCTGAGTGTGCTGCTCTCGGCCTGTGGGGGGTCTGATCCAGCCGCCCCCGCTGTGGCAGCAACAGACCCCTATGCGGGCGGCGCATCGTACCCGTGGACCTACGCGGCCCCGTCGGGCCAGCTCAGCGTCCAGCGGCTGACGGCGGCCCTCAATACCCTGTCGTTTGAACCGCTGCTCGCCGCCACCAACGGCTGGGGACCTATTGAACTCGACCACAGCAACGGTGAGCAGCGGGCTGGAGACGGGCGGACGTTGACCCTGGGCGGCGTCACCTACGCCAAGGGCTTCGGAACCCACGCGGGTAGCGAGATGCGGTTCTCGTTGCAGGGCCACAACGGGGCGCGCTGCACCCGCTTTACCTCCAGAATTGGCGTGGATGATGAGGTGGGCAACCGGGGCAGTGTGGTGTTTCAAGTCTTTCTGGACGGGGCGCTGGCCTATAGCAGCGGCACCATGACCGGTGCCAGCGCAACCCGCAACATCAACCTGGACATCAGCGGCAGGGGCGAGTTGCGCCTGGTGGTCAAGGACGCGGGAGACGGCATCAACTATGACCACGCCGACTGGGCCAATCCCCAGGTAAGGTGTGAGAATGACCCTGGAGCCGACCTGCGCTACTCCTTCAGCTTTCCCAGGGGCATCAATGCCCGGTACGGCAAGACGGCCACGGCCATCCTGCGCGTCACCGATGAGCCGGGACACATCAGTGGCCCAGTCTCGTTCAAGCTCTCGGTGTTCAACTGGACCAGCCCCGGCGCTCCGCCCCTGCAACTGCTTGAACCGAACCGCGTCTATGACGCCACCACTCTTCCGGCAGAATTTCCTGTTCGCCTGCGTCTCAGAACACCCTTCCCGGACGGTTTCACACCGCCCACCGGAACGGTTGAAATGACCTTCGCGGCCAATCTGGAAGACCGGGGCTTTTTCAAGCGTGCCTCCCTGAACTGGAACGTTTTGCGCTAACAGCTTTCCCTCGTCCTGCGCCGTCAACCGCTGGCGGCGCACTTCACTGTCAACTCTGGTCATGGCCGACTCCGCCCCTGTACCCTGGACCCCATGAGCAGCCCCTTTTTGCTGTCGGCGCGTGCGCTGAGCCTCAAGCCTTCCTCGACGGTGGCGGTCACCAGCCGCGCGCTGGAGCTGCAAAAGGCCGGGGTGGACGTGATCAGCATGAGCGTGGGCGAGCCGGATTTCGACACCCCGGCGCATGTCAAGGCCGCCGCCATCCACGCCATCGAGTCGGGCAAGACCAAGTACACGGCAGTCAGCGGCATTCCCGAACTGCGGGAGGCCATCAGCGCCAAGTTCCGGCGCGAGAATGGGCTGGACCACGCGTCAGACGCGGTGACAGTGACTTCGGGCGGCAAGCAGGCGCTGTTCAACGCTTTCTTTGCCCTGCTCAATCCGGGCGACGAGGTGCTGATTCCGGCCCCGTACTGGGTCAGCTACCCGGAAATGGTGGCGCTGACGGGGGCGTTTCCCGTGCCCGTGCCCACGCACGCGGCCAATGGCTTTCAGCTCGATCCGCAGGCGCTGGAGGCCCGCGTCACCCCCATGACCCGCATGATCGTGCTGAACAGCCCCGGCAATCCCACGGGGGCCGTGTTCCCGCCGGACGTGCTGAAGGCGGTGGCCGAAGTCGCCATGCGCCACAACCTGATGATCGTCACCGACGAGATGTACGAACATCTGGTCTACGACGCCCAGCAGGTCAGCATCGGCACCTTTGCGCCGGAGCATACGCTGACCGTCAACGGGGCCAGCAAGGCGTATGCCATGACCGGCTGGCGCATCGGCTACGCGGGCGGCCCGAAAGCCGTGATCGCCGCCATGAACGCCCTGCAATCGCAAAGCACGAGCAACGCCAGCAGCGTGTCCCAGTACGCCGCCCTGGCCGCGTTCCAGCAGCACGAGGAAACCACGCAGTTTATCGGGATGGCGTTGAAGGCTTACCGCCAGCGCCGGGACCGCATCGTGGCCGGGCTGAACGCGCTGGGTCTCAAAACGCCCACGCCGCAGGGGGCCTTCTACGTGATGGCCGACACCACGCGTATTCACCCGGACGAGTTGGAGGCGGCCCGCATCATTTTGGACGACGCGCGGGTGGCCGTGGTCCCCGGCACGGATTTCGCCGCCCCAGGTCAGGTGAGGCTGAGCTATGCCACCAGCATGGAAAATATCGAGGAAGTTCTGAGGAGGTTGGGTGAGTTGCTGCAAAAGCGGGCGCAGGAGGAGTGATGGTACTGGGGTTGTCGGGCAGTTTGCGGGCGGCCTCGGCCCACACAGCGCTTTTGCACGCGGCGGCGCAAATGGCTCCAGACGGCGTGACAATGGAACTTTTCGACGGCCTAGCTGATCTTCCCCAGTAACTACTCAGCAGGGGGACTTGCGGAGTGGAATCAGATAGAGT
>NZ_JNIV01000076.1 GCF_000701405.1 Deinococcus marmoris DSM 12784 | reverse complement strand
CAGCAGTCTGACCGCAAATGAAACCCTTGCGATCTATCAGAAACGATGGCCCGTAGAAGAATTTCACAAATCACTCAAGCAAAATGCCTCTCTTGGGAAGTCGCCTGCCAGTACACCTGCATGTCAGATCAAACACATTCTCTGTTCATTCTACGGACATATCAAGCTGGAAAAATTGAAAATCATCCGCAAGGAAAATCACTTTGCGATGCGAACAAAGATGTATATCGCCGCTCTTAAAACTTCATACGAGGAATTACAAAGGCTGAGGCAGCAATCCGAGAATTTTCAAAACTCTGCCGCGTAAGGTCAGTTATAATTTTAGGTGACCCTGGTGCTGGGAAAAGTACGTTGTTAAGGGCCATCGCTTTATCTTCAATCAATGCAGATGAGCGTCTCTCGGAAGTAAGGCTCCCCGAATTTTTTCCAATGTATGTTGAGTTACGTAGATATAGTGAGTTTGGAAGCGATGAATATGACATAGAACAATATTTCTGCTCTATTTATGGTGATAGTGATTTTTTCTCTGTTATGCATTGGTTATTAGAAAACGGGCGTGTGTCAATATTACTTGACGCTTTTGATGAAGTTCCATTAGAATTACAAGGTAAAGTATCTGATAGAATAAAGGAAATTCAGCGTAAGTATCCAAAATGTCCGCTAATAGTCAGTAGTAGAATTGGAAACAATAGAACTATACCCTCTTTGAGTATTTTTGAGATCGCAGACTTTAGTTATGAAGAGAGAACGAGTTATATCAATAAGTGGTTTGAGTCACAGAATAAATCCAATCAGTCCCAATCTTTAGATAATATTATTAACATTCAGAGTGGTTTAGATGAAATAACCACTAATCCTCTTCTTCTGTCTTTAATTTGCATTTTATTCACGAGAGATCTTGAGATACCAAATCGGAGAGCTGCGATATATAGGCGGTGTATTGATTTATTGATAAGAGAGTGGGATACAGAAAGATTTTTCCGTCGCAAGGGTGAATTTAGTGGCGTAGATGACGAGATGAAAATAAGAATAATCTCGGAGATCGCGAATTATTATATGGAAATTCACGAGAGATATGCTGAGTCGCGTTCTATTCAGCCTAAAGTAAAAGAAATTTTGGACAAGTATGAAATCGATGCCACATCGGTAAAGGATTTCCTAGATGAAATATTTAGCCATCATGGTCTAATTGTTAGGGCTGGTCACGGGCTTTATGGTTTCTCTCACTTGACCTTTCAAGAATATTTGACTGCTAGATATTATGTACACAATAATCTGATTAAAGAACTAATTGAGAAGGTCAAGAGAGATGAAAAATGGAAGGAAACATTCATACTTGCTATGGGCGAAGTAGCTAATGCTATCGGAGCAATTGACATAATTCACGAAGACAAGAAGATTAGTGTGGATAGTAAATTGGAATATATATCAACTATATTGTCTGCATCTAAAGCGACAATAGTACCCGATGATAGAGTTAGAGTGGTAGATTTGGTTGCAAATCTAGCTTACAAAGCGTTGTCTAGGCATGAGATTTTACAAGTAAACTTGACAAAAGATAAAGCAGATATCATTAGGCTCATACGTAACTCTGAAAAGACTAGTGGAGCTGAATACATAGGCAACTCATGCGAAGTATTTAAAATAAAAGGGGAATTTGAGTTTGACCATACAACTATATATATAAATGAATGTAGAAAGCGATCATGGTTTCAAGGGAAAATTAAAGAACTTAAAATCCATACTGACGGAGATATTGTAAAATTAATTGATCTCCTCTTGTCTGATAGGAGATATTATATTTGTGAATTTTTCTCACATGAATATTATATTTTAATTTCTGAGATAGATAACGGCTCAGATATACTTGATATTACGGATTTTATAGGTCAAACTGAGATATCTATTGAGGAAGACCCTAATTCATCTATAGATGTAGATTGGGATCGTTGAAATTCAAATTTCTAGATAGCTCAAAGCCTGTGCTTGGGCGTGGTGGGGCTGGGGTTGGGCGGTGGGGCTGGGGCGGTGGAGCTGCGTAAACCCCTCTGCTTTGCAGCTCTGCGAGTCCGGCCCTACGGGCCACCTCCCCTTAGAAGGGAGGCTTTGGGACGCCACCCACACGGCGTTTCCAGCGCTTTTTGGCTCCCTTTTAAGGAGAGCTGGCGGCGAAGCCGACTGAGGGGTTATCCCCGGCATAAGCTAAGGCCATGCGCGAGAACTACACCCGCAAACTGGCCCCAAGAGCGCGGGAGCTGCGAAACGGGCAGACCCCCGCCGAGCGCAAATTGTGGTTTGAATTTCTGCGAACCTACACGGTCAAGTTCCGCCGTCAAGTCCCCTTTTTGGGCTACGTGCTGGATTTCTACGCGCCCTCTTTGCGGCTGTGCATCGAACTGGACGGCAGATCGCATGATTCGGCAGAAGCGCAGGCATACGACGCCGAGCGTTCGCGGGTGTTGGTGGGGGCCGGGGTGCGCGTGCTGCGTTACGGGAATGCGGAGGTGGAGGGGAACTTTGCGGGGGTGTGCGTGGGGATTGTGGGGGCGTGTGGTGGGGATTACAGAAGCACGCCGTCTTAAAGCCGAGTCAAAGGCTCGTCCCCTCATACAACCCGTCCAGCGTCATTTCCACGTCCACGCAGGGCAGCCGGAGTGTTCCAGCGTCCTCGACATACTGTTCGCTCCAGCCGTCGCCCTCGCGGGTGTACAGCCGGGCGGCGCGGGTGGCGGTGTCCACCATCAGATACCCCTGAAGGCTGGGCAAAGCCGTGTACTCGGAGAGCTTCTGACCCCGGTCTACCACCTGCGTACTCTGGCTCAGCACCTCGACGATAAAACACGGACTGCTGCAATATCTGGCGTCGTCGGCCATGTCCTCGCAGGTCAGTACGGCGTCAGGGTAGTAGTAGCGCGTGCCCCTGGCCTGGATTCGCACGCGCATATCGCTGGCATAGACTTTGCACCCCTGGCGCAGCGCGGGACGGTGCAGGGCAGCAATTAGGTTCGTGCCGATCAGCCCGTGCCTGCTCAACGCTCCAGCCTGGGGGTTCGGGGTGTCCTCGCCGTGCAGGGCGTACACGAGGCCGTCAACGTACTCACGCTTGAACGGACTGTGTACCTCCGTGCGGAGGTAATCTGCCTCGCTGATTTTCTGGAGGGCCGAACTGGTCATGGGGGTAGTTTACTTCGCGTTGCTGTGAGCCAGCAGCATTACAGCGGCACATTCCGGTAAATCGCATCCACAGACAGCGACACGTCCAGACACGGCAACTGCACTGACTCGTCCACCGCTTCCAGTTGCCAGCCCTGCGCGGTGCGGCGGTGGAACATGACCCCCTTCCGCTCGCTGTCCACCAGCAGATAGCCCTGCAAGCTCTCCAGCCGCTGATAGTCGCTGGCCTTGAAGGTCTCGTCCACCGCGCGGGTGCTGGCACTCAGAATTTCGACGATCAGGCAGGGCTGGGTTTCGATTTCACCGTCTGACCCTGAATGACAGACCACCACGACATCCGGCAGGTAATACCGGGGCCGTCCATCCCGGTAGATACGAACCTTGAGGTCACTGACGTAGGTTGAGCAATTCCTCGCATCAGCCGCAGGAATAAACACCCGTTGAATGTTGGTGGAAATGGTGTTGTGCGGCCTGCTGGCTCCTGCCTGGGCATAGATAAAGCCGTCCACGAATTCCCATTTGGCGTCCCGTGGGCCGTCCCAGCGCAGGTATTCCTCTTCCGTCATGGTCTGGTAGGCGGGTTCGGTCATGGGAACAGTCTACTTCGGCCCTGAGATACGCAAGACGCCATCGTCAAAGACATCAAAAGAGCGCGGCGGTGGGAATGGCTCCCACACGCCGCGCCCCAGTGGCCGGACTTACCTTGTCTTAGGGTCCAGCGCGTCGCGCAGGCCGTCACCAAACAGGTTGAAGGCCAGGCTGAACATGATGATGAAGGCGGCGGGGAAGACCAGCACGTACCAGTACTCGGGCTTCAGCCACGCGCGGGCAAAGTCCACCAGTTGGCCCCATTCAGAATACCCCGGCTCGAAGCCCAGGCCCAGGAAGCTCAGGGCGGCGACACTCAGGGGAATGGTGGCCAGGTCCAGCACCGAGATGGTGAACACGGTGGTCACGCTGTTGGGAATGATGTGCTTGAGGATCATTCGCATGTCGCGTGCGCCCAGGCCACGGGCAGCGTCCACGTATTCCAGTTGGCGCGTCTTGAGCACGTCGCCCCGGATCACGCGGGCGTACCCGGCCCAGCCTGCCACCGAATACGCGAAGATGATCGGCCACGTCGGGTCACCTCCCGGATTCTTGGCCCGCAGAATGGTCAGGATCACCACCGTGAGGACCAGGCCCGGCATGGAAAACAGCACGTCGATGAGCCGCTGGATCAGGTTGTCGATCCAGCCGCCGTAAAAGCCGCTGATGGCCCCCAGCATCACGCCGATCACCAGGGTGATGCCCACGATGGTAAAGGCCATTTTCAGGGCGGTGCGCGTGCCCCAGACCAGACCGTAAAAGATGTTGTAGCCGTTGACGGTGCCGAACGGTGCGGTGGCCCCAGGAATCGAATTGGGCGGCGCGGGTTCCTGCGCGAAGCTGAGGCGCTGGATCTTGTAGCAACTGGGCGGGGGCGTGAACACGGCTTTCCAGAACGGCGCGCCCAGCGGGTTGTACACCTGATTCTGGGTGGTCATGCCCAGGTCGCGCAGGCAGTTGCCGGTGGGTTTGGCCACCAGCGGCGCGAACAGCGCCATCAGGGCGAACAGCAGCGTGATGATCAGACCGCCGATGGCCAGCGGGTTGCGCCGCATCTTGCGCATGGCCGGGCCGGTCCAGAACATCTGAAAAGCGCCGCGTTTCTCGATGGCGATGGGGGCAGAGGAAGTGGTGGTCATGTGGTCCTCCTGACAGGATTGAGGCGGGGCATCAGAAGAACCTCACGCGGGGGTCGAGAACGCCGTACAGCAGGTCTACCGCCGTACTCATGATGACCACCAGCAGCGCCGAGAGCAGGGTAAAGCCCATGACTCCGGCGATGTCCAGTTGCAGCGCGGCCTGCACGAACCACTGCCCGATGCCGGGGTAGGCAAAGATGGTCTCGGTGATGATCGAGCCGCCCAGCAATCCGATCACCAGAAAGCCGCCCAGGGTCACGATGGGCAGCAGCGCATTGCGGCGGGCGTGTTTGCCGTTGACCACCTTGGAGGACAGCCCCTTGGCGCGGGCGGTGCGGACGTAATCGCTGGTCAGCACTTCCAGCATGCTGTTGCGCATCACCTTGACCAGATTGGCGCTCAGCACGACCAGCAGTGTCACGGCGGGCAGGATCATATGCCGCAGCGCGTCCCAGGCGATGTCCCAGCGCCCGTTCAGCGCGGCGTCCACGGTCATCATGCCGGTGTATCGTGTCAGGTCGCCCACCGCGAACTGGTTGATGATGTCCAGTTGCCCCGCGCCGGGCAGCCAGCCCAGATACGCGTAGAAGACCGCCAGCAGGACGATCCCCAGCACAAATGTGGGCAGGCTGTAGCCGAACACCACCACCACCCGCAGGATCTGATCGATCAATTTGTCCTTGTGCAGCGCACTCAGCGTGCCCAGCCAGATCGAGATCAGCAGGATGGGGACCGCCGTGACCAGCGCCAGTTCGATGGTGTTGGGCAGGCGTTCGGCGATGGTGGCAGTTACGTCCTTGTTGCTGGCCTTGGAATAGCCCAGGTCGCCCTGGATGACGTTGGAAAACCAGCGCCCGTACTGCACGGGAAAGGGATCGCGCAGACCACGTTCGTCGATGATCTGCTCCAGGCGGGCGGCCTGTTGCTCGCTGCGGATGTACGGCGCGGCGCGCTGTTCAGGGGTGAGCAGTTGGGTCAGGCCGATCACGATGACCGAGAGGATCAGCATGACCAGGGGAATCTGAACCAGCCGTCGAAGAGTGAAATTCAGCATGGGGGCCTCGTTGGTTGCGGGAGAGAGGGGGTCTTCGCTCTGAAACCAGGGTCAAAAACCGCTGTGAGAGGCCGTGAATGTGGTCTTTGCATCTGAGGGACGCAGTTTACATAACGGGGGGGCAAAGGGGAAGCGGGGGGGCAACCTTCATTCTGGCTGCCCCGCCCGCTCTCACCACGCTCCAACGGTTTTGCCCGTCTGGCGTTTACTTCTTGGTCAGTCCCTTCCAGTACAGCGAGGTCATGGGGTTGAAGGTGGCCTTGGTCAGCCCCTCACCGGTCACGCGGCTGCTGTGGAACTGGTAGGCCACAGGTGCAGGAACCAGGATGTACGGGGCCTGCTCGTAGGCGCGGTTGCCCACCAGGCTGTACAGGCGGTTACGCTCTGCGGCGTTGATGGTGCTGCGGGCCTGCTTGAGCCACTTGTCCACGCTGGCGTCCTTCCAGTTGGCGCGTGGGCTGTAGTAGCCGTCGCTGGCGTAGAAGGTGTACATGAAGTTGTCCGCGTCGGCGTAGTCCGGTGCCCAGCCGATCAGGATCATGGCTTCCTCACCCTTGCGGGAGTCGGCCAGCATTTCGGACCACTGCTTGGACTGGATGTTCACGCGGAACTTGGGGTTGATGGCTTCGATGTTCTTCTTGAGGATTTCCATCGCGGTCTGCGAGGCAGGGGTGTTGGCGCGGTAGTTGGCCGTCAGCACGAAGCCGTTCTTCCAGAGCTGACCGCCCCAGGCCGTCTTGAAGTACTGGGTGGCCTTGGCGGCGTCGAAGGTGTACTTCTTGACCTTGGAGTCGTAGCCGGGGAAGCTGTCGGGCATCAGCACGGTGCGCTGCATGCCCTTGCCCTTCTGCACGTCTTTGATGTAGCCCTGGTAGTCGAAGGCGTAGGAGAAGCCCCGGCGCACGTTGACGTCACTGAAGAAGTTCGGGGGGATGCCCTTGCCGTCCAGCTTGCCGCTGCCCAGCAGGCTGCTGCCCTTGCCGCCGATCTTCTCGTTCATGAAGATGGCCGTGGCGGTGGTGTTGGGCAGGTCGTCCACCCAGGTCACGCCGGGCTTGCCCTTGATCTGTGCCTCGTCCACGGCGCGGCCCGCACCTTCGATCAGGTCGGCGTCACCGCGCAGCAGCGCCTGCTGACGGGCGGCCAGTTCCGGCACCTTCTGACGGATCACGTTCTTGATGCTGGGCTTCTCGCCCCAGTAGCCGTCGAAGGCCTGGAGCAGGTGGTTGTTGGCGTCGGCGCGCACCAGCTTGTAAGGGCCGGTTCCGCTGGGCTTCTTGCTCAGTTCGCTGCCGGTCAGGTCCTTGCCGATCCAAGTCTTCCAGGTGGCTTCGGTGCCGTCCCACTCGCCAATCTTGGCGCTGTAGGCTTTTTCGACGATGGCCATGCCGGTGTAAGCCAGTTTGGACAGGAAGGCAGGATCGACGGCGGCCAGCGTGAAGACGAGCTGCCCGGCGCTGTTGCACTCCACGGACTTGTCGATCTTGGCCCAGGTGACGGTCTTGTCGTCGGCGGCGTTGCTCTGGGTGCCGGTCAGAGGCTCGGCGATAAACCAGTTGCCGCTCGCGCCGCTGTTGGTCACCAGGTTGCGCTCGAAGGTGTACTCGGCGTCATTGCAGGTCATGGTTGCGCCGCTGTGGAACTTGACGTTCTTGCGCAGGTCGAAGGTGTAGGTCTTGCCGCTGTTGCTGGGGGTCCACTTGGTGCCCAGCAGGGGGATGAGTTTGGTCAGGCTGGCCCCGTCATAGGTGATCAGCGTTTCGTAGATGTTGTCCACGATGGCCGAGGACGAGGTGTCGTAGGTGACGCCGGGGTCCATCGTCGGCACGTCGCCAGCCGACTGGATGACCAGCGTATCGGCGGGGGACGCGGCCAGCGCGGCAGAAACGAGGAGCAGTGAGCTGAGGACGGCAAACTTTTTCGCGGTTTTCTTCATGGAGCCTCCTGAAAGGGGTTGACGGGTAGGGTGGACCGATACGGCTGTGCTGATACCAGGAACGCAAAGCGCGAAACGGCCCGGCCTGTCACCTGTCTAGTGTTTGAACGCGCGCATCATAGCGTAGGTCATCCGGCTTAGTGTGAACTGGGCCAGCATCTGCTGAAGGTGCGGGGCGCAGGCGCGCTGTGCCCGTGCCAGGAGGAAGAAAGGTCCGTGCCAGGAGGGGGAAATCCAGCCCGCAATTGTGTGGAAGATGGACTGGCACCATACACCGGCTTCACTCGACTCTTTCTGGTATCCGCACATGGACGTATCTGGATCAGTGCAGCCCTCCTGTCCGTTTTCCCGCCACAGGACAGGCCCGGAACAGCCGCTCCACGCACCTTCTCAGAAGCGGACTGTTACCCTGGGGGCCATGTCGCGTCTCTTCCCCTTGTTGTCTCCGCGTTTTCTCCTGGCGGGTCTGGCGCTGGCCGCCACCTCATGCGCCCCGCGCGTCACCCTGCCACAGACCCAGATCGGCTCCGGTGTCAGCGTCAACGGACGGCTGCTGACCGTTACGCTGGTCAATCTCGGCCCGCATGATCTGCTGCTGAAAAACGATTGCCCCCGGCCTTTCAGTCTCAGCGTGCTGGACATGGGCAAGACCGGGCAGCCGGACCTGAAGTACGGGCAATTCCAGGTGTGCGTGGCCTCGTACCTGCCGCCCGCGCCGTGGAACATTGGCGAGCGTATTCAGGCCGTGGTGGAATTCCCGCAGGAAACGGGTATCCGCACCCTGGAAGCCCAGGCCAGCGTCAACGTCAAGCTGGCCTCCGACGGCACCGGGGCCGACGGCTTCCGCACCATTCAGGTCAAGGTTCCGGCGTTTCAGGTGGATATTCGGTAACCCCTCACCCGCCGCTGGCGCGGCACCCTCTCCCCTGCGGAGAGGGTCAACAGCGCAAGGGATTCAGCGTTCCCGCCCATTCAGAACGGGCAGCAAAAAGCCCCTCTC
Organism: Deinococcus marmoris DSM 12784; assembly: GCF_000701405.1. Taxonomy (GTDB): domain Bacteria; phylum Deinococcota; class Deinococci; order Deinococcales; family Deinococcaceae; genus Deinococcus; species Deinococcus marmoris. The sequence goes on along the minus strand of NZ_JNIV01000076.1, from coordinate 12,451 downwards.
TGTAGGGGAGAGGGGTTGGGGGTGAGGGGTCTCTTTCCTCTACGCCATCTGCAACGGACTGCTCAGCGCCGCTGCCTGCGGTTCCAGCCGGGGGATTTCCGGGAGCGGCTGCCCGTCCGCGCCCACGATCTGGCCGTAAAGCATGTGTGGGGTGCTGTGGCCGATCAGCACCGGATACACGCCCGCGCCGTCTGCGCCGATTGCCCTGGGCACCACGGTGGGGTGGTTGCCGCGCGTGTGACCTTCCAGAAAGCCCTCGCTGTGGGCGTCGCCGCGCAGCAGGACTTCCTGCACGGTGCCGACTTTCGTGGCGTTGCGCAGCTTGCTCCATTCCTTCTGCTTCACGATCAATCGTTGCAGGCGTTCGGTCTTCAGCTCGCGCGGCAGGTCCTCGAAGTGCTTGTAGCTGGGCGTGCCGGGGCGCGGCGAGTAGATGAACATGTAGGCGCTGTCGTAGCCCACCTCGTCGTACAGGCTCAGCGTCTCCTGAAAGTCTTCCTCGGTCTCGCCGGGAAAGCCCACGATGATGTCGGTGGCGAGGACCACGTTCGGCAGGTGCTTTTTAATGGCGGCGATGTGGCCCAGGTACGTCTCACGGCTGTATTCGCGGGCCATGCGGCGCAGCACGCGGCTGCTTCCGCTCTGCACCGGCAGATGCACGAAATCGCAGACGGCGGGCGTTTCGGCCATCGCGGCGGCCACGTCCTCGGTGAAGTTCATCGGGTGGCTGGTGGTGAATTTGATGCGGCGCACGCCACTCTTACCCACCAGTCGCAGCAGGTCAGCAAACGAGGGGTAGCCGGCCAGCCTCGCGCCGCCGTCCACACCGTAAGCATTGACGTTCTGGCCCAGCAGCGTGACTTCCTGCACCCCTGCCGCCAGTTGCAGGTCCAGCTCGCGCAGGATGTCGTCCGGCGAGCGACTGACCTGTGGGCCGCGCGTGGTGGGCACGATGCAGTAGGTGCAGTGGTGATCGCAGCCGCGCATGATGGTCAGGTGCGCCTGCAACTTGCCCTGCGGGGAGGGCGGAATGTGTTCGTGCAGCTCGTCCTTGAATTGCAGGCCCCAGAAGCGCCCGTTGCTCTCCAGCGCCGCGCCGATGTCCAGCAGACTCCCTGGTCCCAGCAGCACGTCCACTTCAAACTTGCGGGCCATCTGCTGACCCTCTTCCAACTGGGCGAGGCAGCCCATCATGCCCACCACCAGGGGGCGCTGGGATTTGACCTTGCGGAGTTGCCCCAGCAGGCTGCGGACCTTGTCCACCGGCTTGCCGCGCACCGCGCAGGTGTTGACCAGCACGAAATCGGCCTCGTCGATGCTGTCCACCAGATCCGCGCCGAAGCTGACCAGTTGCGACTGGACCAGGTGCGAGTCGTATTCATTCATCTGACACCCGTAGGTGATCATGTGTGCCTTCATGTTTTCAGTTCTCCTCTCGGCCTGACAGATGGATTCTGCGGCCTTTCTCTGCACCCCAGGCGGGCGCGACGCCAGAGTGTAGCGCGTGGTGGCCATTTCCAGGCTGCGGGTGCCGACTGGAGTACCGACTGGGAAACAACAGTCCCTGCACCCTTCGGCTGACGTGCCTTACGGGCGCAGGCGTTAGGATGCCCCGATTTTTGCCCGCTTCATCTCCCTCGCCCCGCCTTCGCCGTTAGGATGTATACGTGACCGACCCGACCCGCGCCCCACTGCCCCACCCCATCTCGCCCGCATTGCTGCCGCCCGCCACCCGCCATCCCTGGACGCCACTGCTGCTGGCCTTGATCGCGCTGGCGCTGATTCCGGCGCTGCTGCTGACCTTCGGACGCGTGCAGTACGAACAGGCCCAGAAGACGGCGGCGCTGGTCATGGATTACCCGGCGCTGGTGATCCAGGCCCGCCGCTATGGCCTGGAGCCGCAGGCGCTGCTGGATAAGTACAAGGCGTTGGGGGTCAACGGTCTGGCACTGTACGAGGACACCATTGCCAGCCTGGAACAGCGCGGCGAGGTATACCTGAAAAACGGCTCCGATCTGGCGGCGGACTTTCCGGGGCAGGGAATCAGGACCAACGCGGTGTACATGCGCGCCTCGACCCCGGCCATCGCCGAGGAACTGCGGAACCGCTACACCATTCCCACCCGCGAAGTCCAGATCGGGGGCCAGAGCTGGGTCGAGTGGCCCTCTGACCCGCGCTTCCTGCCTGCCGGGCCGGATACGGCAGCGGTGAACGACTTCAAAAAGCAGGGGCTGGTGCTGGTCTACCGCCCCTACCAGGACGCCGCAATTCCCACCGCGAAGGTGGGTGCGGACTGGCCGGACGTGCCGTTCATCGCCTTTACCGGCGACGAGGTCATCGGTTCACGTACCCCCGAACTGCTGGCGCAGGTGGATAAGGCGCTGGGCCAGCGGCTTCCGGCGATCATCGAGGGCAACATTCAGGAGGGGCTGGCCGAACTGGTGGAAACGCACGGCGGGGTGCGTCTGTTCGCGCTGGCCCCCAGCTACCAGAACAAACTGGAGCCGCTGGACGTGGCCAGCAAGTACAACCTGGCCGCCCGCGAGCGCGGCATGCGGCTGCTGTACCTGCGCCCCTACCCCACCGTCAACGAGACCGAGGCCATGCTGGGCCGCACCCAGGAACTGCTGGGGCGCTCCGGCGTGAAGCTGGACACGCCGCAGGTGGGCATCTTCGCGCCCAGCCCGCTGCTGAAGGCGCTGAGTATGGTCGGTCCGCTGGCCGCGCTGCTGCTGCTGGGCCTGAGCTTCCCACTCGCGCGTCTGGGGGTGATCGCCGTTGCGGGCGTCACGGTGCTGGCCTTTGGCCTCAATCTGTTGCAGCCCTTCGAGAGTGCGGCGCTGCTGTCCGCCGTGGCCTTTCCGGCGCTGGGACTGGTGCTGCGACGCTCGAAGGTCACCGACTGGTTTCTGGCGACCGGCCTGTCGCTGGTGGGCGTGCTGTTCGTGTCCGCGCTGGGGGCCAGCCGCGAAAGCACGCTGGGCCTGGAACCCTTCCGGGGCGTGGGCTTGACGCTGCTGCTGCCGCTGATCCTGGTGGGCCTGAGTTTCCTGCCGCGCCAGGACATCCGCAAGACGGCTGCCGATATTTACGCCGCCCCGATCCGGCTGGGCGACGTGGCCGTGATGGCGCTGGGTTTTGTGTTGCTGTCCCTGGTCTATGAGAGGCGCGGCAATGCCACGGGCGGTTCGGCCAGCAACTTCGAGGCGTCGTTGCGGCGCGAGGTGCAGGACTCGATCATCCGCCCACGTTTCAAGGAGATCGCCACGCACCCGCTGGCGTTGCTGGGCCTCAGCGGCACCCTGCCCGGCTACTTCAGCGGCCTGCTGATCCTGGCCGGGGTGGTGGGGCAGTCCAGCATCCTGAACACCTTCTCGCACTTTCACACGCCGCTGCTGATCAGCGCGGCCCGCGTGTTCATCGGACTGGGCCTGGGCCTGTTGCTGGGCGGCGTCGCCATCTGGGCGCTGAGATATGGCATGGGACTGTGGAAAACCTATGGTGCGCCGCGCGCCGCTGCCGGTTCCAGGGGGCAGGCGTGAGCCGCCGCGTGGCCGTCAGCGGCTATTACGGTTTTGGCAACACGGGCGACGAGGCCATTGCGCTGGCGATCACCCGTGAGGTCAAGAAGCGTGGCCTGACTCCGCTGCTGCTCTCCAATACGCCGCAGGAATCGGCCCAGACTTACGGCAGCGAGGCGGCGGCGCGCATGAAACCCCTGCCGCTGCTCTCGGCGGTGGCCCGTTCCAGCGTGCTGCTCAGCGGGGGCGGCGGTCTGCTTCAGGACAAGACCAGCGCCCGTACCCTGAGCTATTACCTGGGCGTGGTCCGGCTGGCCCGAATGATGGGCAAGCGCGTGGTGATCTTCAACCAGAGCGTTGGTCCCCTGTCGCCGGAAGGCGGGCGCAGGGTGGCCGCCGCGCTGGCGGGCCTGCGGATCATCGTGCGAGACGCAGGCAGCCTGGAAACCCTGGAAGGGCTGGGCCTGAAGGGCGAACTGGGCGGTGATCCGGCCCTGCTGCTGTCGCCCACGCCAGATCTAAACCGTGACCTGCAAAGCGTGATCATCGCTCCGCGCGGCGACGTGAAGGAGGCGCTGGAATCCCTGCAACAGGTCACGGTGCAGCTTCGCCGCGCTGGGCGGCACGTCACGGCCCTGAGCTTCATGCCGGACCACGACGACGCGGCGGCGCACGCCCTGGGGGCAAACCATGTGGTCAGCACCCGCGATCCGCAGACCGCGCTGGACACCATCGCCCGCAGCGGTTACGTGATCGGCGTGCGCCTGCACGCCCTGATTCTGGCCGCCGCCGCCGGAACACCGTTTTCCGGTATCGCCTACGATCCCAAGGTCCAGGGCTTCTGCACCGATGCGGGCGCACCCAGCCATCCGCTGCCCCCGGTTTCCCCGACGCTGGTGGAGGAGGCGGTTCGCCGCGTTACTCCCGACTGGAATGCCATCGAGGACATGAAACTGCGCGCCTCTCACAGCTTCAGCCGGGCGCTGAATTAGGGATCAGGGTTTTAAACCCTCGGTTTGATGTAGGCCGCCAGTCCCGCCAGTGCGCTGGTCAGCACGGCCAGCCCCAGGGCACGCGCAAAATTGGTCAGGGTGCCCAGGCCGAGTTGAGCGCTCAGGGCATGTTCCAGGCTGCCCACCGAACGCAGCCACAGCGGCGCGCCGGACCCCAGCGATGCGAAAGCCCCCAGGGTCAGCGTCGCCAGTCCCAGCACGAAGGCGATCAGGACCACGGTCAGAATCCAGGCCAGGGCGCGCATCAGTGCTGCGTTCTCAAGTGGCTGTCCTGTGGTCTGTCGGTCATCGGGCGCATTCTATTCAAAGTGACCTGCCGGACAGCGAAAAAATTCACACCCCTCCACCCCCTCCAGGTGGCTGTGTACCCTGTGGGCGTGAGCCTGCCTGCCCGTATCCGTGTCACCCGCCCGCCGCTGCCGCTGGCCCCGGCCCTGCGCGCCGCCGCCGCCCGCCTGTGTCCAGATGCCCCGCTGGACAGTCTCGATACCGCCGCTCTTGCCATCGCAGGGGGAGCCGTGATTGGCGCGTACCTGCGGTGGGACGGGGAAGAGGTGCAATTCCTGGAAACCGGCTGGCGTGGGCGGGGCATCGAGGAAGCGCTGGCGCGGGCAGTGGCCGGGGAAAGTTGAGGCAATCTCTCTTTGCCCCGCTTTTCTCTTGATCTCTTTTCTCAGTCTCTTCCTAACGCCCGTTAGGCCCGCGCGTGGCATCATGGCCCCACACGGAGGCCACAGCGCATGAGCGATCAACACACACCCAAGCTGGACGCCTGGAAGGCGCTGGCCCGCAAGGACCTGAAGGGCGCGGAGCCAGAAACGCTGAACCGCACGACGCCCGAGGGCCTGATTCTGAAAGCGCTCTACACCCGCGCCGATCTGCCTGAAGACGGCGGGGCCGACACCCTGCCCGGACTTTCTCCCTACACGCGCGGCCCCCGCGCCACCATGTACGCCGCCCGCCCCTGGACCATCCGGCAGTACGCGGGCTTTTCCACCGCCGAGGCCAGCAACGCCTTCTACCGCCGCAATCTGGCCGCCGGGCAAAAGGGCCTGTCTGTGGCCTTTGACCTGGCGACGCACCGGGGCTACGACTCCGATCACCCGCGCGTGGTGGGTGACGTGGGCAAGGCCGGAGTCGCCATCGACAGCGTGGAGGACATGAAACTGCTGTTCGACGGCATTCCGCTGGACCAGATGTCGGTGTCCATGACCATGAACGGCGCGGTGCTGCCGATTCTGGCCGGATACATCGTGGCCGGGCAGGAGGGCGGGGCGGGGCTGGACCAGCTCTCGGGGACCATCCAGAACGACATTCTCAAAGAGTTCATGGTCCGCAACACCTACATCTACCCGCCGGAGCCGTCCATGCGGATCGTCGCGGACATCATCGCCTACACCGCCGAGAAGATGCCGCGCTTTAATTCCATCTCCATCAGCGGCTACCACTTGCAGGAGGCCGGGGCAAACGCCGCGCTGGAGCTGGCCTACACCCTGGCAGACGGCCTGGAATACGTGCGGGCCGCGCTGAAGAAGGGGCTGGACGTGGACGCCTTCGCCCCGCGCCTGTCGTTCTTCTTCGCCATCGGCATGAACTTCTATACCGAGGTTGCCAAGCTGCGCGCCGCCCGCCTGCTGTGGGACGAGATCATGGCGGGCTTTGGTCCCAAAAACCCGATGAGCCGCGCGTTGCGAACCCACTGCCAGACCTCCGGCTGGTCCCTGACCGAGCAAGACCCGTACAACAACGTCGTGCGGACTGCCGTTGAGGCGATGGCGGCGGTCTTTGGCGGCACCCAGAGCCTGCACACCAACGCCTTTGACGAGGCGATTGGCCTGCCCACCGAGTTCTCGGCCCGGATTGCCCGCAATACCCAGTTGCTGATTCAGGAAGAAACTGGGATTCCCGACGTGGTGGACCCCTGGGGCGGCTCATATCTGATGGAACGCCTGACCTACGATCTGGCCGAGAAGGCGCGTGAGCTGATGCACGAGGTGGAAGAACTGGGCGGTATGGCGAAGGCCATTGAGGCCGGGATTCCCAAGCTCCGCATTGAGGAAAGTGCGGCCCGCAAACAGGCCCGCATTGACCGGGGCGAGGACGTGATCGTGGGCGTCAACAAGTACCGCCTTCAGGAGCAGACGCCCGTGGAGTTGCTGGACATCGACAACGACGCCGTGCGCGAATCCCAGATTGCCCGGCTGAACCGGGTCAAGGCCGAGCGTGACCCGGAGGCGGTCAAGGTGTGTCTGGACGCGCTGGAAAACGCCGCCCGCAACGGAGACGGCAACCTGCTGGCCCTGTCGGTGGAGGCCATGCGCGCCCGCTGCACGGTGGGCGAAGTGTCGGATGCGCTGGAGCGGGTCTGGGGCCGCCACAGCGCCGAGGTCCGCACCCTCAGCGGCGTGTACGCCCAGGGTTACGCCGGGGACGAGGGCTTCGCCGCGTTGCAGGGCGACATCGAAGCCTTTGCCGAGGCCGAGGGCCGCCGCCCGCGCATGCTGGTGGTCAAGATGGGCCAAGACGGCCATGACCGGGGCGCGAAGGTCATTGCCACCGGATTCGCCGATCTGGGCTTCGATGTGGATGTGGGACCGCTGTTCCAGACCCCCGACGAGGCCGCGCGGCAGGCGGTGGAAAACGACGTGCATGTGATCGGCGTCAGTTCCCAGGCGGCGGGGCACAAGACGCTGATTCCGCAGTTGATCGCCGCACTCAGGGAGCAGGAGGCAGGAGATATTCTGGTGATCGCGGGCGGCGTGATTCCCCAGCAGGATTACGCGGCGCTGCGGGCGGCGGGCGTGGCGGGCATCTTCGGCCCTGGAACGCCGATTCTGACCAGTGCGCGGGAGGTTCTGCGGCTGTTGAACGAGCGGAACGGGCAAGCGGTTTGAAGCCCGCCCTCGCCCCCCTCCTGTCCGACTCTTCCATCCCAATCCTATGGCCCACCCACTAGCCGCCCCTCTCCTGTCCGGCAGTCGCCGCGCGCTGGCCCGCGCCATCACCCTCAGCGAGTCCACGCGCGCCGATCACGAGGCCGAAGCACAGGCTTTGCTGTCGGAAGTCGCGCCGCACGCCGGGCAGTCCATCCGGGTGGGGCTGACCGGGGTGCCGGGGGTGGGCAAATCCACTTTCATTGAGGCGCTGGGCATTCATCTGGCCGATGCGGGTCACAAAGTCGCCGTGCTGGCCGTGGACCCCAGCAGCGCCCGCACGGGGGGCAGCATCATGGGCGACAAGACGCGTATGCCCCGGCTGACCGTTCACCCTAACGCCTACATCCGTCCCAGCCCGGCCAGCGGAAATCTGGGCGGCGTGGCGCGGCGCACCCGCGAGGCCATCACGCTGTGCGAGGCGGCGGGTTACGACGTGGTGCTGGTGGAAACCGTGGGCGTGGGCCAGAGCGAGACGCAGGTGGCCGCCATGACCGATCTGTTCGTGCTGCTCACGCTGCCCAACGCCGGGGATGAGTTGCAGGGCATCAAGCGCGGCATCATGGAACTGGCCGACGTGTGCGTGGTGAACAAGGCCGACAGCGATCCGAAAGCAGCAATCCGCGCCCAGACCGAGTTGCGCGCCGCCCTGAACCTGCTGACCCCACACGATGCCCCCTGGCGGCCCCGCTCCCTGCGTGCCTCTGCCTTGACGGGTGAGGGCGTGCCGGAAGTGTGGAACGTGGTGCTGGAATACGTGCAGGAGGTCAATCTGGAAGTTAGACGCCGCACCCAAACCGCCCAGTGGTTTGATGAATTGCTGCGTGAGACTGCGTGGCGAGTGTTCCGAAGTGGATTGGACCCGCGAAAGCTCCAGAGTCTGCGTGCCGATGTGGAAGCGGGCAGACTGACGGCAATTCAGGGTGTGGCCGCGCTCACGGCTGACTGAGGCCCGTTTCCGTCGCGGCTGCGCTTGGTTTTCCCGGCGATACCCACGGGTTGCCCCGAATCAGAAACCGCCAGGGCAACTCCGCGCCCCGGCGCAGGCCCACGCGCGAGGTGATCTCGACTTCCGAATCCGGCAGCGCCTCACCCGGCACGATGTAGAAGGCGGGACCATCAATCGGCTGACCCTTCAATTCCCCAGTCAGCCCCAGCGCCGTGACCAGTTTGGCGGGGCCGTTGCTCAGGTCAATCGGGCGTTTAACGGGGCGGAGTTCTCGCATCCGGTCCTCGCCCAGCAGCGGCTGTACGGCGCGGATCAGGATGGACGCCTGCACGCCCACGGGCCGACAGGTGATGTTCAGCAGCGCCTGTTTATAGGCGGAATGGAAGTACACGCGGCCCGGTTCGCCGCCCATTGCCGCCGCCGCGCCGGGCAGCCGGGCAACCACATGGCAACTGGGATCGCGCGGGCAATCGTAGCCCTCGGTCTCCACGATGCGGGCGGCCAGCACTGTGCCATCTGGCAGCACACGCACCAGTGCCGCGCCGATCAGTTCGCGGGCCACCTTCACCGGATCGCCCGCGAAGAAGTTGGGGGTTAGGGCGTGGGCGTGGTCCGTATCTGGCGCGTCCAACAACATGGCCGCAGAGTAGGGGAGGGGCGCGGTAGCCTCTGCCAGCGGGCTTACGCAATTGGCCATCTCTCAACGTTCCCTAATGCCCCTACCACTCTGGGGGCCGTCTGCCGGGCCTAGCCTGAAGACATGACACAGAATGAGAAGACGAACGGAGGCCAGATCACCGAGCGCATCGCCAGGAACCTCAGAGAGCGTGTGGATCAGGGCGGCGAACACCTTCAGGTCAAGGACGTCAATGGTGAGCATGTGGGCACCGTGGACCATCTGGACGGCGACAGGGTCAAGCTGACCAGGAACGATAGCAGCGACGGACAGCACCATTACGTCGCGCTGACCCAGGTGGAAAGCATGGACGACGTGGCCGTCTACCTGAACATCACCCGCGAAGAGGCCATGAAGTAACCCCAGTTTTAAGAGTGGGCGGCGGAGTTGATCTGCCGCCTTTTTTCATGCCGTCAGACTTTTGGCTCCGGTATTGGAAACACTTCCAACCAGACCGTATGCTGACAGGCAATGATGCCATCCTCGCTATTGACCACGGAACAGGCCCAGCGGCTGCGGCTGGCCTTCGACGACGACCGGGACGCCGAGACCTTTTTCCTGCGGCTGGAGCGATACGGCCCCGAACTGCTGGACAGCCTGCGCGCCGTGTATCTGGAGCGCGCCGACGGTCTGCTGGAACGCCTGCTGGAGATCATGCTGCACGCCTACCACACCCGCCCCGCCGATCTGAGGCGGCTGGACGAGGCCCGGCTGCTGTCGCCGGACTGGCTGCAATCGCCGAATATGGTGGGCTACGTGGCCTACGCGGACCGCTTCGCCGGAACCCTGCGCGGCGTGCAGGAACATGTGGAGTATCTGGACACGCTGGGCGTCACCTACCTGCACCTGATGCCGCTGCTGCGCCCGCGCGAGGGCCAGAATGACGGCGGCTACGCGGTGGCCGATTACCGCTCGGTGCGCCCGGACCTGGGCACGATGGACGACCTGTCGGCACTGGCGCGTGATCTGCGGGGCCGGGGCATCAGCCTGGTTCTCGATCTGGTCCTCAACCATGTGGCCCGTGAACACGAGTGGGCCGAGAAAGCTCGTGCGGGCGAGGACCGGTACCGCGACTACTTCCACCTGTTCGCAGACCGGGTGTTGCCAGACGCCTACGAGGCCACATTGCCCGAGGTTTTCCCCGACTTTGCCCCCGGCAACTTCACCTGGGACCCTGAATTGGGAGAGGGGCACGCGGGCGAGGGCGGCACGGGCGGCTGGGTCTGGACCACCTTCAACACCTACCAGTGGGACCTGAACTGGGGCAATCCCGACGTGCTGGCCGAATTCGTGGACATCATCCTGAATCTGGCGAACCGGGGAGTGGAGGTCTTCCGGCTGGACGCCATCGCCTTCATGTGGAAGCGGCTGGGCACCGACAGCCAGAACCAGCCGGAAGTGCATCACCTGACCCGCGCCCTGCGTGCGGCGGCGCGCATCGTGGCCCCGGCGGTGGCCTTCAAGGCCGAGGCCATCGTGGGGCCGGGCGACCTGATCCACTACCTGGGAACGGGCACGCACCACGGCAGGGTCAGCGACATGGCCTACCACAACAGCCTGATGGTGCAGTTGTGGAGCAGCCTCGCCAGCCGCGACACCCGCCTGATGGAAGAGGCGCTGCGGGCCTTTGCTCCCAAGCCCACGAACACCACCTGGGGAATGTACGTGCGCTGCCACGACGATATCGGCTGGGCCATCAGCGACACCGACGCGGCGCGTGTGGGCATCAGTGGGCCGGGCCACCGCGCTTTCCTGAGCGACTTCTACAGCGGCGAGTTTCCCGGTAGCTTTGCGCGGGGGCTGGTCTTCCAGTTCAATCCGGCCACCGGGGACCGGCGCATCAGCGGCTCGGCGGCCAGTCTGGCCGGGCTGGAAACGGCGCTGGAGGGCGGGGATGAGGCCCTGATCCGACTGGCGGTGGGACGGCTGCTGCTGCTGCACACGGTCATCCTGGGCTTCGGCGGGGTGCCTCTGCTGTACATGGGCGACGAACTGGCCCTGACCAACGACGACGGGTACGCCGACACCCTCGAACACGCCGCCGACAACCGCTGGGTCCACCGCCCGCGCATGGACTGGGCGCTGGCGCAGGAGGTCCGGGACCACCCCGACACCCCCGCCGGGCAGGTCAATGCTGGGTTGCGCTGGCGCATCGCTGTCCGCAAAGGGCTGCCGCATCTGCACGCCTCCATCGAGAGCCGCGTGATCGCCAGCCCCGATCCGCGCGTGCTGATGTTGCGCCGGGATCATCCGCTGGGCGCTTTGCTGGAGGTCTACAATTTCAGCGAGGAACGCGTGGTGCTGCCCGCCTACGTGCTGCGCGGCCACCTGGGAGACGACGCCCACGACGCCCTGAGCCGCAGCGCCTTTCACCTGACCCGGCCCACGGTGACCCTGGACCCCTACCGCGCGTTGTGGTTGACTGCGCCAGAGGTGAACGCATGACCGATCCCAAAACGCCGCCCGGAAGCGGGACTTCGGGCAAGAGGCCAGGACGCACCAGCGTTCCCACCGAGGCCCTGCTGCGCGCCGTGCGCGACGCTTCTGAACGCCTGATCCGCTTTTCCCGTGACCCCGAAGTGCGCCGCGAGGCCGGAAACGTGGCGCAGGCCGTGGGCAAATTGCTGGACGCCATTCGCAGATCGGGGGCCGGGAAGGGGCGGTAGGGTGGGGGAAACCAGCGCCGTCAGGGCAGAACTTCAGGTGATGCCAAAACCCGATCAGATCGTTTGCGGGAACGGTTTAATCCGAGCGGACTCGAGTAGGAGCAGGATGACTTCCGGGTGTGGAGTGAACGAAGTGCCCCTCCCTTCCGGTTTGTTGACGAAACTCATGGAATGCGTACTGAGGGCGTGGTGGCGCTGTCTCAGGAATTCCAGGGCCGCGCTGCCACGCTTAAAGCATTTGTCAAAAGAGCTGTTTACTTTTGATCGAACGGAGTGAGCGAATTAAAAAGAGGATTTGGGAGGATAGACGCAGCAGAAGTCTTTTTTTCCACGGTGGCAAAATCAGCTTGCTAGAATCTGATCATTATGGCCCGTCAATATCGCCGTCACGCACCAGACCGAGAAGAAGCGCTGCACCGATTGGCTCCGGTCTGCCCGATCTGTGGCGAGTTTGCCCCACTTGACTACCAGAACAGCCGTTCGCTCATCGGGATGCAGGAACAGGTGAGGTATGTCCTCAAAATCCGCCGCTGTCAACATGAAGTATGCCCGTGGTTCCGTAAGCCACTTCGTCCAGAAGCAGAAGGCCGTTTGGCGCTGCCGTACAGCGAATATGGCTTCGACGTCCTGGCTTTCATCGGTCAGGAACGCTTCGCGTTCCACCGCACTGTTCCCGAAATCCACACCCTCTTG
>NZ_JNIV01000075.1 GCF_000701405.1 Deinococcus marmoris DSM 12784 | reverse complement strand
CTGGCGTATCAAAGGGTGATGGCCGCTTTCGCTCGCAGTGTGGGTGCGAGTGAGCAGCACTGCGTGCTGGTCGTTGAAGACGGTGCAGGCTTTCATGTCCCTCCGCTGGAGGGACATCCCCCCGGCATTCAGACCATCACCATGCCCGCGTACTCACCAGAACTGCAACCTGTAGAGCGCCTGTGGGACCTCACCGACGCCACGGTTGCCAACCGCTGGTTTGAAACGATGGATGACTTCACCGATACCCTGGGCCAGCAGTGTGCCTGGCTCGAAACCCAGCCGAACCTCCTCTCCCAGCAGACCCTCTTTCACTGGTGGCCTCTGTCAAGAAATTAATCGGAGTCCGTATGAGGAGGCAGGGGGGGGTCACCCCCCAACGCCTGATCCAACAGTGAGAGAAATGCACGGGCAGCCTGAATGCAAGCGGGACTCCATTCGGGCGGGCGGCTGTCAGGGTGTAAGCATGTTCAATCAAAATAAACTGAAACGGCCCGCCGCCTCTTTCGCCGCCGCTGTTGGCCTCAGTCTCGCGCTGAGTGCCTGTGGGGGCGGAGGAACCGTCACGCCCGAACCCGATCCCGATCCCAAGCCCCCGGAACAGGTGGGGCTGATCAAGGGGCTGATCACACCGTTCAAGGCGGGTGACGCTTCGAGTGTCAGTGCGGGAGCAGAGAACGATAAGGATGAAGCGATTGCAACGGCACCTGTCGATACAGACGGCAAGTTCGATCTCGGTCTGCCCAAGTCTGACGTTATGGCAGCAAGCTTCAACGATAAGCTAGTCAAGCCCGCCGACGTGTTTGGCTGTACTGCCAAAGAAACTGAAAGTATCAGTGCGCCGGATAATATGCTCTTATTGCCAATCGCCGATCTCAAAACTAATAAGTTTCAATCAATTATTACTGAGGCCGATTCAAGTAATCCAATCTATAACTACAAAGCTTGGTGGTTCTCAAATACCGACGGAACATTCAGATTCAAGGGAAACTGCCAAGAATTAGCCGTCGGTAGTCCGATAGATACTACCCTTATTCTAAAGAAGGGTTGGAATGTCATTGACACATATCTTGACTTTGGCAAGAGCCAGAAATACACAGTTACATCACAGCCTACGACCTATCTTCCCTGGAAATTGGCAACAGCCTCCGCCAGCAGCCTCAGCCTAAATGCACAAAACGTTGTAATGTCGAAAAACTTCTTCACGCCCTGGAAGAACCTTCCCCAGTACCGCAACCGCTAAATCTACCCAGACAGCAAAAACCCCCGCACTTAAGCGGGGGCTTTTCTCTTGGCTCGGCAGGTAGGGGTCGAACCTACGACCATTCGATTAACAGTCGAACGCTCTGCCACTGAGCTACTGCCGAACAGGGGTCCTTCTCGCGGTGGCGGGCCGTTTCCGGCGCGAAAAGGATAGTACCATCCCCCCCCAGAACACGCAAGCCCCAGCCAAACGGCGTAGGCCGGGGCCGCCTGTCTCAGACCAGTTCCGCCTGCGCTTCCTGCTCCCGGCGGAATTGCAACTCGTAGAGATCACGGTACAGGCCGCCCTGGGCCAGCAGTTCGGCGTGGGTGCCGTCCTCCACCACTTCCCCGGTGTTCATCACCAGAATGCGGTCTGCATTACGGATGGTACTCAGGCGGTGGGCGATCACGAACGTCGTGCGGTGCTGCATCAGGCGTTCCAGCGCGGTCTGCACCAGATATTCCGATTCATTGTCCAGCGCGCTGGTGGCCTCGTCCAGAATCAGGATGCGCGGGTCTTTCAGGATCGCACGGGCGATGGCGACGCGCTGGCGCTGACCGCCCGACAGCTTGACGCCGCGCTCACCCACCACCGTCTCATAGCCGTGTTCAAAGGCGCGGATGAAGTCGTCGGCGTTGGCCGCCTTCGCGGCGGCCTCGACTTCCTGCGGTGAGGCATCGGGGCGGCCATACAGGATGTTCTCGCGCACCGTGCCGGAGAACAGCAGTGTCTCCTGCGGCACAAGCCCCACCTGGGCGCGCAGGTCCTCCAGCGGGTACTCGCGGATGTCCTGGCCGTCCACGCGAAGGGAACCGCCCGTCACGTCCCAGAAGCGCGGAATCAGGTTGACGAAGGTGGTCTTGCCCGCGCCGCTGGGGCCGACCAGGGCGACAACCTGCCCGGCGGGAACGTCCACATTGATGTGACGCAGGACCGCCGCACCGTCAAACTTGGACTCCCCATCATAAGTAAAGCTCACGTCACGGAATTCCACGCGGCCCTCGGCGCGGGCCAGGGGCAGCGGCGTGGCGGGAGCAGGCAGATCGGTGCGCTCGTCCATCAGCTCGAAGATGCGGCTGGACGCGCCCAACGCCTCCTGAAACTGGTTGAAGATGCCGGTCAGCGCGGCCACCGTGCCGCCCACTTGCAGGGCGTAGATCAGGAAGGTGACCAGATTGCCGGGGGTCATGCTGCCGGTCATGACCTGCCGCCCGCCGTACCACAGCACCACGGCCAATGCCCCGAAGGTCAGGAAACTCATGACGCCGCCCATCAGGGCCTGCAAGCGGGCGCGGCGCAGGGCGGCCAGAAAGCTGACCATGATGCCCTGGCCGTAGCGGTGACGTTCCACGCCCTCGGCGGTAAAACTCTGGACCACGCGCACGCCGCTGATGGCTTCCTCGGCGTTGGCGTTGGCGGCAGCCACGGCGTCCTGCACCTCGCGGCTGACCTTGCGGATGCGCCGCCCGATGAACACAGCGGTCCCGATGATCAGCGGAATTACGGCCAGGGTCAGCAGGCTGAGTTTGAAACTGGTCAGGATCAGCAGGATCACGGCCCCGATCAGACTGACCGACTGCGCCGCGAGTTGCGCCAGCGCCGTGCTGGTCACGGTCTGCACGGTGCCCACATCGGCGGTCAGGCGGCTGGTCAGGTCACCCGTCTTGTGGTCCCCGAAAAAGCGCGGCGAGAGCGTCAGCAGATGCGAGAACAACGAGCGCCGCAGGTCCGCCACCACGCCCGCCCCCACCCGCGAGAGCAGATACGACTGCGCCGCCCCGAACAGCGAGGACAGCGCAAAGATGCCCAGCAGCAGCAGCACGGTGCGGTCCAGCGGCCCGGTGTCGGTGCTGCCCACCTTGAGGAACGAGGCGTCGATCAGCCGTCCGAACAGCAGCGGAAAGACCAGGCTCAGGCCGCTGGAGACCAGGGTGGCCAGCGCGCCCAGAATGAAGATGCCCCGGTAGGGTCTGGCATAGGCCAGCAGCCGGATGAGTTGCCGGGGATCGCGCTTGGGACGGGGCGCGTCGGGGTCACGGGTAGAGGTGGGACGGCCAGGGCGCGAGAACATGGGTTCAGGGTACGCCTGCGTGCGGGGTCAGATGGCCGTAAAGATGACCGAGCTTGCCATGAACGCCGCCAAGCTTAAACTGGCGCATGACCATCGGTGAACATCTGACGGAATTTGGCGGCTTTCAGGTTACGCAGTGGGAGCCGGGGCAGCCGCTGGGCGACCCCGCCACCACCATCCACCGCATTGCCGTGGATTACGACGACGAGACGGAATGGACCGACAAGTTCCGGGCGTTTCTGGCGCTGCCAGGGGTGGAGGCCAGCCAGGGCCTCGTGGTGGGGCTGTGGACCGATGAAAGTATGGACGGTGTGCCCGACGAGGTCATCGAGGCATTGGTGGCCGCCCACACGCAGCTTTCCAACATCAGGGTTCTCTTTATCGGTGACATCACTTACGAGGAAAACGAGGTGTCGTGGATCACGCAGGGCGACCTCTCCCCCATTCTGGCCGCCTACCCGCAGTTGACGCATCTGGGCGTGCGCGGCGGCAACGGCCTGAGCCTGGGCCAGATTAAACTGCCAGAGCTGCGCGAACTGATCGTCCAGGCGGGCGGCCTGAGCGCCGAGGTCGTGCGCGAGGTGGTCACTGCCGACCTGCCCCGGCTGGAACATCTGGAACTGTATCTGGGCACCGAGGATTACGGGGCGACGAGTGCCGCCGACGACCTGACGCCGCTGCTGGACGGCTCGCGCTTTCCAGTCCTGAGGTATCTGGGGGTCAAGAACAGCGAGCATCAGGACGAGATTGCGCAGATGTTCGCCCACGCGCCAATCCTGGACCAGCTTGAAGTGCTGGACCTGTCGCTGGGCACCCTGACCGACGAGGGCGCGGCGGCGTTGCTGGACAGCGAGCGCGTCAGAACGCTGAAGAAACTGGTCCTCACCCACCACTTCTGCACCGAGGGAATGATGGAAAAGCTTGGGGCGCTGCCCATCGAGGTGGACACCTCCGATCATCAGGACGACGAGGACGACTGGCGGTTCGTGGCCCTGGGGGAATGAACCCGGCACACCTTTCAACCAGACTGCCGCCCCGCGATGTGCTGCTGATCGCCCCGCCCGATGGCCGACGCGCCCGCGCTTTCGGGGCCACGTTAGAGAGCCTGGACTGGCCCCCGGCGCGGGTGCTGTCGTATCTGGATTTGATGACAGGTCGGGTCCATCTGGCGGATGAGGTTCGCCCCGGCAGCGTCGTGCGCTTCGAGTCGCCGGGCGAGGATATTCAGACCGAGCTGGCGCTGATCGAACTGGGCGGCGGGCAGCCCGTGGACATTGAGGCAGGCGAACTTGCGCCGTCGCGGGCGTGGTACGCGGGCTTCAGTCAGGTTTTGCGGGAGCTGGACGCTCAGTTGCAGGGTGCGCCGCCCCACACCCGGATGCAAAACACGGCCCACATCCTGACCATGTTCGACAAACCCGCCACCCACGCGCTTTTACAGGCGGCAGGCGTGCCAGTGCCAGACGCGCTACCGGACGTTCAATCATTCGACGAGCTGATGCACGCGGCGAAGGAACGCGGCTGGTCACGGCTGTTCGTCAAGCTGGCCTACGGCTCCAGCGGTTCGGGCATCGTGGCGTTGCAGTGGGCTGGGCAAAGGGTCAGCGCCATAACCACCGTGCGTCAGGAAGGCGGGCGGCTGTTCAACTCGCGGCGGCTGATCAAACTGGAGGACTGGGCGGAGATCGAGGCGCTGATCGACGCGCTGGCCCCGCACCGCCTGCATGTGGAACGCTGGCTCCCGAAAGCCAACTTTGGCGGCGGCACCATCGATCTGCGCGTGGTGGTCATCGGCGGGCGGGCGCAGCACGCGCTGGTGAGGGCGTCACGCGGGCCGATCACCAATCTGCATCTGGGGAATGAACGGGGCGACATCGAGGCGCTGAAAGCTGAGCTGGGCGCGGAACGCTGGGCCGAGGTGGGCCGCACCGCCGAGGCTGCCCTCGCCGCCTTTCCTGGCGCACTCTACGGCGGCGTGGACCTGCTGCTGACGCCGGGATGGAAGCGACAGGCGGTGCTGGAGGTCAACGCGTTTGGCGACTACCACCGGGGCGTGCTGGTGGACGGACGGGACACCTACGCGGCGGAGTTGCTGGCGCTGGAGGTGCGGAATGCTCGACGCGCGTGAGCTGATCGGACGCTGCGACGTGGCCCTGATCACACTGGACAGCCTGCGTTACGACGTGGCCGTGGCCGCGCTGGAGGCGGGCGAGACTCCGAATCTGGCCGCCCTTCTGCCCGGCGGCGTGTGGGAGGAGCGGCACACGCCCGGCAGCTTCACCTATGCCGCGCACCAAGCCTTTCTATCGGGCTTTCTACCCACGCCCGCGCGTCCGGGACGGCATCCGCGCCTGTTTGCCGCCGCCTTCGAGGGCAGCCGCAGCACCTCGCCGCAGACCCTGACCTTCGAGGAAGCGACGTTGCCTGCCGCCCTGGCTGCACGCGGATACCACACCGTCTGCGTGGGCGGCGTGGGCTTCTTCAACGGGCGCTCGGCGCTGGGCAGTGCGCTGCCTTCCCTGTTCGCGGAGACGCACTGGTCCCCGGCCAGCGGCGTGAAAAACCCGGATTCGGCAGACGTGCAGATGCGTGTGGCGGCGGAAGCATCGCGCGCCGTCCCATCTGAGCAACGGGCTTTTTTGCTGCTGAACGTGGCGGCGACCCACACGCCCACGCATTTCTATGTGCCGGGCGCGCGGCAGGATTCGCCGGAAACGCAACGGGCGGCCCTGCGAACGGTAGATGCCGCCCTTCCCATCCTGCTGGACGCCCTGCGCGCACGCGGCGACACCCTCCTGATCATCTGCGCCGATCACGGCACCTGCTTCGGAGAGGATGGCTACCACGGCCACCGCCTCGCGCATCCGCTGGTGTGGACGGTGCCATACGCAGAACTGGTTTTAGGGGAAACTGAAGCATGACCGCCACCCTGCCCCCCGCACTGTCCGAACTGCTCCGGGGCGGCCCGTACCAGAGCTACACCTACGGCTACCCGCACAAAACCGCGTACCGTCCGCTGACCGAAGCTGTGCCGCTGCGCGACGCCTGGACCGCCGAGAACCGCGACTCGCTGTTCCTCTATCTGCACATTCCCTTCTGCGAGATGCGCTGCGGCTTTTGCAACCTGTTCACCGTCGCCAACGCCCCGGTCAGCCTGGAGCGGGCGTATCTGGACGCACTGGAACGGCAGATGGAAGTGGTGCGGGACGCGCTGGACGGGACCACCTTCTCGCGTCTCGCCATCGGCGGCGGCACACCCACCTATCTGGAGGCGAGTGAGCTGGAACGGGTCTTTGACCTGCTGGACACGCATTTCGGCGTGGCCGGACTCCCTGCCAGCGTGGAAACCTCGCCCGCCACCACCACGCCGGAGCGATTGCGCGTGCTGGCCGAGCGGGGCGTGTCCCGCGTCAGCATCGGCATCCAGAGCTTTCTGGAATCCGAGGTCCGGGGCGTGGGCCGCGCCCAGAGCAACGCGGAGGTCTTCGCCGCGCTGGACAGCATCCGCGCCGCCGGGCTGCCGGGGCTGAACATCGACCTGATCTACGGCCTGGCGCACCAGACACCGCAGACGTGGCTGGATTCGCTGGAAACGGCGCTGACGTGGACGCCGGAGGAACTGTTCCTGTATCCGCTGTATGTGCGCCCACTCACCGGAATCGGGCGACTGGGACGCACCTGGGACGACGAGCGGCTGGAGCTGTACCGGCTGGGGCGCGATTTCCTGCTGTCGCGCGGGTATGTGCAGACCTCCATGCGCCGTTTTCAGAAGGCCAGCCTGCCGCTGGAATCCGAGCCGGAGTACACCTGCCAACTGGACGGCATGGTGGGCCTGGGCTGCGGGGCGCGGTCCTACACACGGCATCTGCACTATTCCAGCGAGTACGCCGTGGGCCGCGTGGGCGTGCGCGAGATCATTCAGGATTTCGTGGAGCAGCCTGCCGAACGGTTCGGTCAGATCACGCACGGCATCCATTTAAGCGCAGACGAGCGGCGACGCAGATATGCCCTGCAATCGCTCCTGCACATCTCCGGGCTGAATCTGAGCGCTTACCGTCAGGAGTTCGGGAGCGACTCGCTGACCGACTTTCCGCAGCTTGCAACGCTGCCGGATACGGACCTCGCCCGCCTGCAAACCGGAATCCTGACCCTGACCCCTGCTGGCCTGGAGCAGTCCGACGCGCTGGGGCCGTGGCTGTACTCGCCCGCCGTGAGGAAGTTGAGCGAGGAGTACGAGTGGAGCTAGACCACCTGAGCGTGATCTACCGGGGACCGCTCTCAAGCTGCAATTACGCCTGTCCCTACTGCCCCTTCGCCAAGCACACCGAGACGGCGGCGGAACACGCGGCGGACGCGCGGGCGCTGGCCCGGTTCGTGGCCTGGGCAGAGGCGCAACCGTTTGATCTCTCCGTCTTCTTTACCCCCTGGGGCGAGGCACTGGTCAGGCCGCGCTATCAACAGGCATTGGCGCGGCTGAGCCGCCTGCCGCACGTCCGTCAGCTCGCCATTCAGACCAATCTGTCCGGCTCCCTGAAATGGCTGGAGGATGCGGATAAATCCAGGATCGGTCTATGGGCCACCTATCATCCCGGCGAGGTGGGGCAGGACCGTTTCCTGGCCCGCTGCACCGAACTGGATGCCCGTGGCGTGCGCTACAGCGTGGGCGTGGTGGGCAAGAAGGGGCATTTTGAAGATATCGAGGCGATGCGCGCTGCCCTGCCCACGCACGTCTACCTGTGGATCAATGCCTTCAAGGTGGGCGCGGGTTATTACTCGGCGCACGATCTGGCCCGGCTGGGCGCGGTGGACCCACTGTTTGAGGTCAACACCCGCCGCTACCGCACGCGCGGGCTGCCATGCGGCGCGGGCGAGACGGTCATCAGCGTGGAGGGCGACGGCACCGCCCGCCGTTGCCACTTCATCGAGCGGCCCATCGGCAACATCTACACCCAGGACGTGCGCGAACTGCTGCGCCCTCGCCCCTGCTCCCGTGCAAGCTGCGAGTGCCACATCGGCTACGTGCATCTGAGCGAACTGGACGCGGCGCAGGTGTACGGCGACGGCCTGCTGGCGCGCATTCCTGATCCGGCGGTGTGGGCGGACAGGGAGAGGCTGGAGGCGTATCTGGCGCGGGCGCGGGGGGTGGGAAAAACCCCTCTCGTTCCGAGCTGTACCAGCCACCCGCCGCTACGCGGCACCCTCTCCCCTGCGGAGAGGGTCAGAAACTGACGGATTGATCGTTTCCGGCCCTGCCAGAGCGGAAATAAAACTCCCCTCTCCGTAGCGGAGAGGGGTTGGGGGTGAGGGGTCCCCTATGCCTCGATCACCGGCTGATACAGCCCCGCGTCGTCAAACCCCGCCAGCCACGCCGACGCAGCCTGGGCGCGGGTGATCGTGGGCGGCACACGCAGGGTGTAGCGCCGCCCGGTAGACGGGCAGCCCACGCACACCGCCACGAACGGCTCGTCGTCGGGCAGGTCCACACGCACCAGGGTGCGCTCGCCGCCCGCATCCGTGTCGCGGTCCAGCACGGTTGCGCCCACTTCCTCCAGAAAGCGCTCGGAGCCGATGCGCTCCATCATCACGCGGCGGACCTCGGCGTTGGGCTGGGCCAGGATTTCCGCGCCAGAGATGGTTTCGGGGGCAAAGGCCAGCCGCTCGTCCACGCGCACGCCGCGCCAGCGCAGGGCGGGAATCGATCCGGCAGGCAAGACGGTCAGACCGCTGCCCGCCACGTCCAGCCAGCCACTGACGCGCAGACCCGGCGGCAACTCCGTGATGCCCCGACAGCCGGAAATGTCCAGTTGCGCCACCTGCGTCAGCCAGCCCGGCAATTCGCGCAGGCTCAGGCAGTCGCGGGCCGACAGGTGGCCGAAGCGGACCTGGGCGTGCGTGGGCCAGCCAGCCAATGCCTCGCAGCGGTTGATGTTCAGGAAGCAGACGTCCAGCCCCTCGGGCAGCGCTTCCAGCGAGAGGCAGTCCTGCAAGTTCAGCGAGCCGACAGTCAACCCCTGGGGCAACGTTTGCAGGCGAGAACAGCCGTCCAGGGTCAGGCGAAACTGCACGCGCAGGCTGGCCGGAACGCCCATCAGGGGCAGGTTGCGGGCGATCAGTTCGCCCACATGCAGGTCTTCGGGCAATTCGCTCAGCCCCGTGTCGCTGATGTCCAGGGTGTCGCCGCTCAGGCCAGCGGGCAGGCGACGTAGCCCCTTCTGACCAGACAGATCAAGCCGTCCACGGAACTTCAGCGGCCCCTGCGCCTCGCCGCTTAACAGCAGTTGCCGCGCCTCGGCGGCGTTCAACACCTGTGGCATCAGTCCAGCACCCGGCGAATCGCTTCGGGGCTGTATTCGCGCTGCATCCACACCTTGTAAAAGCCGCGCGGCAGCGTGATGGTGGCGTGTTCCTCGTGGATCAGATCGGCGCTGTCGGCCAGCACCTGCACGTAGGTGTCTGCGCCTGCCGAGTACAGTTGCACCGCCGCAGCCTCGGCAAAACGGTGGCTGTGGCCAGTGACCTCGCCGCGCGCCAGCGTGACGCCGGGGCGGGAGTGGGCTTCGGGCAAGGAAGAAACGCTTTGGACGAGAACATCACCGTGTCGGTAGAGCATGGGAAACCTCCTGAGCAGATTGAATGGGCTATACTTATTACGTTAATAGCATAACAGAATGCGAGGGTTATGGCAACCCTGGGAACAATTCAGGGCACCCATATCCGGCGGCGAGGGGACGAGGACTTGCACTCAACGCTGCGCCGCCCTCACGTTTTCTTGCCCCTTCGGAACCGGCCCTGGCGATTGGGGGGTACACTGGCGGGTGATGACTGATCTTTCCCCCCTCCGTCGCCTGCACCGCGTCCAGGAACTTGACCTGGGCCTTGACCGTCTGCGCGACGAGGAACAGAATTTCCCCGATGACCTGCGGGCCGCCCGCGCCGAGCAGGGCCGCCTCAACAACGATCTGGAAGACACCGAGATCACCCTGGAAGGCGTGGATAAGCGCGTGCGCCAGCAGGAGCAGGACCTGGGCGGCACCCGCGAACAGATGGCCCGCGCCGCCGAGGAGCAGGAGAAGAACGCCTTCGACGCCCGCGCCCAGAGCCAGTACGGCAGCCGCATCCAGCAACTCGGCGAGCGCGCCGACGAGATGGAGGAAGACCTGGTGCCCCTGCGCGAGCGTCAGCGCGAACTGAACGAACGGGCCGCCGATCTGCGCGCCCAGCACCGCGCCCTGCGCCCCAGCCTGAACACGATGGAAGAGAAGGACGAGGCCCGGATCGAGGACCTGCGCGCCCAGGGTGAGGCAGACCGCCAGGAACGCGCCGGGCTGGTCAGTGACCTGGACACCCGCACCGTGCGCGAGTACGACATGATCCGCAAGGCCAAGAAGGGCTTGGGCGTGGTGGAGATCAGGGGCGGTCGCTGCACCGGCTGCAACGTGGTGTTGCCCATCAATGTGCAGCAGAAAGCCGCGCTGGGCAAGTTGCCTCCCGTGAAATGCCCGTCCTGCGGACGCTTCCTGATCCGGCTGGATCTGGAGTCGGCGGAGTAAAGGAAGCGCGGTCAGTTCGGCTGATCCCCCCCTAAAATCCTGCCTCCCCGAACACCGCCCTGATCTCCCCTTTGCCCAGGCCCGATCCCAGCAGCGTCAGCAGCAGGATGCGGGCCTTGTAGGCATTTAAAAAACTGGCAGGAATGGCCCCGGCTTTCACCAGCGTCGCGCCGCCGCCCGCGTAGCCGTAGATCGGCAGCACCGGACCGGCATGGGTGCGGGTGGCGATGATCACCGGCTGCTGGGTGGCGGCGATCAGGGGCAGCAACTCGGCGGGCAGGTTGCCCGTTCCCAGGGCAGCGATCACGATGCCGTCGGCGTCTACCTGCGCCCCGGCGTAGCCCTCGCCGCGCCAGCCCGCGTAGGCGTACAGGATGTCCACGTGGGCATTCAGGCTGCCGGGCGCATAGGTGCGGCGCTGTTCAGGGGTGGCGAAGAACCGGACATGCGCCGTGTCCACTGTTCCATTGCTGGTGCGGTCAATCCGCCCAATGGGGCCGGGATAGCCGCCGAACGCGTCGACGGCGGTGGTATGCACCTTGGTCACGGTACGGGCGTCGAAGATGTCGCCGCCGAAGACCACCAGCGGACCGCGTCCGGTACTCTGCGGATTCAGGGCTACCCCGGCGGCGTCCAGTAGGTTGGCCGGGCCGTCCCAGGACACCTCTCCCGCGTGCCGCATACTGCCAGTCAGGACGACGGGCGTGGGCGTATCCAGCAGCAGATGCAAGGCGAAAGCCGTTTCCTCCAGCGTGTCGGTGCCGTGCGTCACGACAATTCCATCATGTTGGGTTGCAAGCTGCCGGATCAGGTGCGCCAGCTCCAGCATATGCGCGGGCGTGATGTGCGGGCTGGGCAGGTTGAAGGGATGGAAGTCGTGGACCTCCACGTCCGCCAGACCCGGCACGCTGGGGGCCTGCTGGGGGGTCAGGCCGCGCCCGTCGGGGCTGGGACGACTGGCGATGGTGCCGCCGGTATGGATCACGGCGAGACGCTTGCCGGGACGCTGCACGGTGGAAGGCGGCACAGTGGAACGTTGCATACGGGGCATTGTGGGGCCTGACGCGGGCCGGAACGCCACACATCTGACCAGCCGCCTCCCAAACGGGGGGGCTTGCACTACACTGGCCTAAAGGTGAAATGGAATGACTGCATATAGACGTCCGCTGGACGTGGTGATCCTTGCGGCGGGTCAGGGAACCCGCATGAATTCGGCCCTCCCCAAGGTGCTGCACCCTGTGGCGGGCCGCCCGATGGTAGCGTGGGCCGTGAAGGCGGCGCGCGAACTGGGCGCACGAAACGTCGTGGTGGTGACCGGGCACGGCGCAGAAAAAGTAGAGGCGGCACTGGGGGGGCAGGGTGTCGTTTTCGCCCGCCAGGAACAGCGGCTGGGCACCGGTCACGCCTTCATCTGCGGCATTGACGTGCTGGCCGATTCGCTTCAGGGCAATGGCCATGAAGACGCGGACGTGCTGGTCCTGTACGGTGACACGCCCCTGCTGCGCTCCGGGACGCTGGAAGCCATGCTGGAAGACCACCGCGCGCGCGGCAGCGCCCTGACCATCCTGACCGGAGAACTGCCGGACGCCACTGGCTACGGGCGCATCATCCGCGACGCGCAGGGCGACGTGGTGCGCATCGTGGAGCAAAAAGACGCCACACCCGAAGAAGAGGCGGTGGGCGAGTTCAACAGCGGCGTGTACCTGATGGATTCGCGGGCGGGCGAACTGGCCCACCGCATCGGCAACGACAACGCGGCGGGCGAGTATTACCTTACCGATCTGCTGGGTCTGTACCGGGCCGAGGGCGAGGCCGCTCACGCTTTCAAGCTGGGTGACCCCGACGAGGTGATGGGCGCAAACGACCGCACTGGTCTGGCCGAACTGGAGGCCATCCTGCGCCGCCGTACCAACGCTGCCCACATGCGCGCGGGCGTGACCCTGCAAGACCCCGAGCGCATCAGCATTGAGGACAGCGTGCAGATTGCGCGTGACGTGACCCTGGAACCCGGCGTGATCCTGCGCGGGCAGACGGTGCTGGCAGGGGGCGTCACCATCGGCGCGTACAGCATCATTACCGACAGCGTGCTGGAGGCGGGCGTGGTGGTCAAGCCCCACAGCGTGCTGGAAGGCGCACACGTCGGCGCGGGCAGCGATGTGGGGCCGTTTGCCCGCCTGCGCCCCGGCAGCGTGCTGGGCGCGGGCGTGCATATCGGCAACTTCGTGGAGACCAAAAACGCCCGCTTGGACGCCGGGGTCAAGGCCGGGCATCTGGCCTACCTGGGTGACGTGCAGATCGGCGCGGAAACCAACGTCGGCGCGGGAACGATTGTCGCCAACTACGACGGCATCAACAAGCATCCCAGCGTGATCGGCGCGGGCGTCTTCATCGGCAGCAACAGCACGATCATCGCGCCGCGCACGGTGGGCGACGCCGCCTTTATCGCCGCCGGAAGCGCCGTGCATGACGACATCCCCGAGGGCGCAATGGCCGTCGCCCGTGGCAAGCAGCGCAACATCGAGGGCTGGTCACGGCGCTACTGGGGCGGCATGAAGGAGAAGGTGCAGAAGAAGCTGCCGTGGCTGGCAGGCTGGCTGGAACGACAGGGGTGACAACAAAAGAGAGGGGGCCAGTGACGCGAATCACGGCCCCCTCGCCTCTTCAACCGGGCTTCAGCGTGAGCGCAGGGTCGTCTGCGTGGCGCTCATGAACTCCGCGCGGGTGCGGGGATCATCCCGGAAGATGCCGCGCATGGCGCTGGTGGTCGTCGATGAGTTCTGCTTCTGCACGCCGCGCATCGCCATGCACAGGTGCGTGCCTTCCATCAGCACGGCCACGCCCTTGGGGGCCAGCAGTTCCACCACGGCGTCGGCCAGTTGGGTGGTAATGCGCTCCTGCACCTGCAAACGCCGGGCGTACAGGTCCACGATGCGCGCGAACTTGCTCAGGCCCAGGATCTTGCCGTCGGGGATGTAAGCGACATGCGCCCGCCCATAAAACGGCAGCATATGGTGTTCGCACATGGAATAGAACTCGATGTCCTTGACGATCACCATCTCGCTGCCCTCGGCCTCGAAGACGGCGTTTCCGGCAGCTTCCTCCAGCGTCATGCGGTAGCCGTCGGTCAGGAAGTTCCAGGCTTTGGCAACGCGGTGGGGGGTTTTGAGCAGGCCCTCGCGCTGGGGGTCTTCACCCACCGCCGAGAGCCACTGCTCGGTCAGGGCGCTCAGGCCGGGCAATTCCAGTTCTTCTTGCATGAATGGATCGGCAGCGATGTGGACATCAGGGGCGTTCGTGGTCATCGGAGAAGTATGCCTCTGTATGAGAGGGGTTGAACGTAACTTAGGGCCAAAAGTAAAGAGGCCGCCCCCGAATCCCGGCAGGCGGCCTCTCCCCTACTTGCTTTAGCTGCGGCTCTTGTACCGTTCCAGCAATTCGGCCTTCAGATCATCAAAACTGACGCCCTTGCGCTCCTTGTGACCGTCCGGCCAGCGTTCGCGGGTGCTGACCTCGCGGGCCTCCTGCTCCTTGTCTCCCACCACCAGAATCATGGGAATCTTAGACAGTTCGGCGTTGCGGACCTTGGCCTGCATGCGGTTGGAGGTGTCGTCCACCTCGGCACGCAGCCCGGCCTTGTGTAGCTCGGCGCGCAGTTCCTCGGCGTAGGCGTTGTGGCGGTCCGCGATGGGCACAATGGCGATCTGACGCGGGGCCAGCCACAGCGGGAAATCCCCGGCGTAATGCTCGATCAGGATGCCCACGAAGCGCTCCAGGCTGCCGAAGGGGGCGCGGTGAATCATGACCGGGCGGTGGTCCTGGCCGTCCTCGCCCACATACGAGATGTCGAAACGCTCGGGCAGGTTGTAATCCACCTGAATGGTCCCCAGTTGCCACTCGCGGCCCAGCACGTCCTTGACCACGAAGTCCAGCTTGGGGCCGTAAAAGGCGGCGTCCCCCGGCTCAATGCTGTAGGGCAGGCCAACTTCTTCCACCGCCTGAATAATCTGATCCTCGGCCAGTTGCCAGTTCGCGGCGTCGCCCACGTACTTTTCATCTGCGGGGTCACGGGTGCCCACGCGGAAGCGCACGTCGTTCATGCCGAAGGTTCGCAGCACCAGCACCGTCAGATCCAGCACGTCTAGGAACTCTTTCTTGAGCTGATCTGGGCGGCAGAAGATATGGGCGTCGTCCTGCGTGAAGCCGCGCACCCGCGTCAGGCCGTTCAGCTCGCCGGACTGCTCGTAGCGGTAGACCGTGCCGAACTCGGCCAGACGCACGGGCAGATCGCGGTAACTGCGCGGCTTGCTGTCATAGATGCGGACGTGGTGCGGGCAGTTCATCGGCTTGAGCATGTACTGCTCGTCGTCCACCGTGATCGGCGAGAAGTTGCTGTCCGAATAGTTTTGATAGTGGCCGGAAGTTTTGTACAGCTCCAGATTGCCGATGTTCGGCGTGATCACACCTTGATAGCCGCGCTGGAACTGCTGCTCTTTGAGGAACGCGGCCAGTTCCTCGCGCAGCACCGTGCCGTTGGGCAGCCACAGCGGCAGGCCCTTACCCACCAGCGGGTCAATCGTGAACAGTTCCAGCTCGCGGCCCAACTTGCGGTGATCGCGCCTCTTGGCCTCTTCCAGCCGCTCCATATACTCGTCCAGCTCTTTCTGGGTGGCGAAGGCCACGCCGTACACCCGCTGCAAGATCGGGTTCTTCTCGTTGCCGCGCCAGTACGCGCCCGAGGTAGAGGTCAGCTTGAAGGCGGTGGGCAGCTTGCCGGTGCTGGGGAAGTGCGGCCCCCGGCACAGGTCCACGTACTCGCCCTGCGTGTAGAAGGTGATCGGCTCGTCGTCGGGCAGGGCGGAAATCAGCTCCACCTTATACGGATCGAAGCCAAACTGTTCCAGCGCCTGCGCCTTGCTGACCTCGCTGCGGGTGATGTCAAGACCCCGCCCGATGATCTCGCGCATGATCTTCTCGATCTCGGGCAGTTCTTCCTCGCTCAGCGGTTCGGGCAGATCGAAATCCTGGTAGAAGCCGTTCTCGATGCTGGGGCCGACGCCGCGCTTGACTGCTTCACGCGGGTGGCCCTTGCGCTCGTAATACTCGCCCACGGCCTGACTCATGGCGTGGCCCAGCGAATGCCGGAAAACGCTCTGGGCCTGCCCCGGATTTTTCTTGGTGATCAGGGTGATCTCTGCGCCTTCAGGCAAGGGCGTTTGCAAATCGGTCAGCACGCCGTTGGCGGTGGCGGCGAGGGCGTCCTGGGCCAGCCGGGGGCCAATGGCCTGAGCGGCGTCCAGCGCGGTTGCGCCCTGCTTCAATTCCAACTGTTTTCCATCGGGTAAAAAAACGTGCATAGGTTTAACTCCTTGAATTCAACACAACAAAGCCCGGTCTGGCCGCGAGGTCAGCACAACGCCTGAAAACCGATAAAGGCTTTCAGGCGCGTGGAGTTCGCGTGTTCAGACCGGGCCGCTGGGGCATTCGCCGCCACACGGCTGCCATCACCAGACCGGAGTGATGGGCGCGTGACTTCATGTGTTCAGGATAGCGGGTTGTGGGCGGGAGGGGCAAGCCGGAGCCGGGGCCACAGGTGGGGAAGTTCAACTCGTCTGCCTCTGCCCTCAACCCTCAGTTCTACCTTCAGCCCCCAGTCCATACACCCGCCGTGCGTTGGCGTCCGTCATGCGCTCCAGCACCTCGGCGGGCATCTCGCGCAGGCCAGCGATGAAATCCAGCGTGTGGCGCACGTAGCCGGGCCGGTTGGGCTTACCGCGCTTGGGCACCGGGGCCAGAAACGGCGCGTCGGTTTCCAGCAGCATCCGCTCCAGGGGCAGGGTGCGGGCGGCGGCGTGAATCTCGTGGGCGTTCTTGTAGGTGGTGTTGCCCGCGAGGCCAAAGAAGGTGTGTTCGCCGCGCTCCAGGCCAAAGCGCAGCAATTTGGGGTGGCCGCTGAAACAGTGCAGGATGACGGGCACGTCTGGCCAGCCACGCAGCACGTCCATGACGCCCCGGTGGGCGCTGTCTTCGCCCTGCTTGTCACGGGTGTGGATCACCAGCGGTTTGCCCAGCCGCCCCGCCAGATCCAGTTGCCATTCAAAAGCGCTGCGCTGCGCGGCCCGTTTCGTGTCGTCCCAGTAGTCGTCCAGCCCGCTCTCCCCTATGCCCACCACGCGCGGATTCCGGGCCAGTTCTTCCAGCTCACGCCGGGCCTCCGGGCTGTCCTCTTCGGTGTCGGTGGGGTGCAGGCCCACGGTGGCGTACACGTCGGGAAACTGTTCGGCTAAAGCGACGGCATTGCGGGCGTGTTCGGGACTCGCGCCGATACAGACCATGCCCGTCAGCCTCAGCTCGCCGCGTGCGGAATTGGGGTCTTCCAGGTAATCGAGGTGGCAGTGGGTGTCGATCATGCAAGACAGGGTAAGCGGTATGAGTGGGGCGGCCCCAGCCTGCACCGCTGTGCCCCCGCCGTCCCCCACCGCACCCATCCCAGGCCCACCACTCTCATGAGGGCCGGACGCTAGAGTGCCGACGTGCAGAAAACGGGCCTCTACGCGCTACTGGCGATCCTTGCCTTCGCCCTGATCTTCGCCTTCTTACCGGGCGCAGACAGGGGCGGGGCCAAGACGGACGCCACCTTGCAGGGCGTTGAACTGCGCCTGTTCCCATCTCGCGACGCGGACGCCGTCTGGAGCTTTTCGGCGCAGAACGTCAGCAGCGATCCGGTCTCCAACGAAACGGTGCTGACCGGAATTTCCGGCGGCAAGCGGGTCATCAAGGAGCGCGACGCAGCGGGCAAGCTGACGGGCCGCGAAGTGCTGGACGCCACGCTGGATGCGCCAGACCTGACCATCGACGGGCAGGACGACATGACCACGGTTAAGGCCAGCGTCAGGCTAGTCAAGGAGTGTGCGGACATCGTGATGAAAGGGACGCCAGAAAATCCAGTCAAGATCGAGCAGGGCTACGGTTTTATCGCGCCGGTGGCCGATATCACCTCGCCCCTGATGGATGCCCACGCCGAGAAATTACGAATGTCGTTCCAGTTTGATTTGGACGACATGGACAACGACACTTCCTCAACCACCATCAATACCGAGGCCGAGGAAATCTGCGAAAACGGAAAACTGGTGCCCAGAGCCAAAAGCTAAACCTGAGCCGTCAACTTCCGAACCAACCTCTTTTAAAGCACTCCAAGGAGTCCCACCATGAAACGAATTTCCCTGATGATCGGCCTGCTGGGCCTGACCGCGCTGGCCCAGACCGCAACGTCACAGACCGCCTCCAACCCCAACCGCATTGTGAAAATTCAGGGTGGAGCGCGCGGCAATGTCCGCACCGGACCGCTGACCTACAGCGGCAATCCGGTCAAGGCCACCGTCAGCACCCTCCAGATCGAGTCCGCGCAGGCCACGCTGGCAGCCCCCAGCGGGATTTCTCTGCTGGACGCCGAGGGCAAGCGCACCGCCAACTTCACCGGCAACGTGAAGGTGGAGCGCGGACGCCTGAGCGCGTCGGGCAGCGCCCTGGCCTACAGCGAGGCCACCGGGCAGGGCGTCCTGAGCGGCGGCCCCAGCGCCACCTTCGTGCCCGAGGACAGGGAAGACGGCGACAAGGTCAGCATCAACGCCTCGCAGATGAGCCTGGATGTGGACAACAACGTTTCCACCAGCACCGGGGGCGTGCGCCTGACCAACGGCAACCAGACCGGACGGGCCGACAAGCTGATCTTCGACGAGGACAAGGAGCTGGCCCAGATGACCGGCAACCCCAGCCTGACCCGCGCCGCAAAAGGCAACCAGAAGGAGCTGACCATCACGGGTCAGGAAGTCCGCGCGCTGACCAAGACCAAGACGCTGTACGTGTCCGGCGGCGTCAAGCTGGTGCAGGGAACGCAGACCACCACGGGCAACGCGGTGTACTACGACGACCGCAAGAACGTGGCTTACGTGGTGGGCAGCGCGGTCAGCGTGGACAGCAAGAGCAAGGTCACCGTGCGCGCCCCGGCCAGCGGCTACCTGGAACAGCGCACCGATCTGGCCCGAGTGCGCGCCCTGAACTCGGCGTACAAAATCCCAACCGAACAGTTCAAGCTGAGCGGCGAGAAGTAAACTGAGGCTTATGCGGAGGTTTCGGCTGAAGTTTCGGCTCAGGGTGGCACTGGCTGTGGGCGCGGCATTGCCCGTGTGGGTGCTGGCGCAGGACGCGACGCCAGCGACTCCAACGCCCGCCGTGCCTCCTGCCCAGACGCAGCCGCAGCAGACGCCCGCACCTGCCGCCGATCCAGCCGCCCCGGAGCAGACCACCCCCCCCGAAACTGACACGCCAGAAGCGGAGCCGGGCGCAGAAAACGCCAGCCTGGATCTGGTCCGCAAGAGTGAAGGTGACGGCAAGGAACGCCGCATCCGCATCGTGCGGACGGGCACCAGCGACGACACCGGCATCTTCGCCACATGCAGCCCGCAGGAGGATGACCCGGAGGACGCCCCCAATCTGGCGGTGTTCAGCGAGACCGGGCCAGGGGGCGTGCGGATCACCATCGACAAGAACGTGATCCGTGTGCCGCTGGCGGTGGTCACGCAGCAGCAGCCCAAGGAGGGTCAGGACGGCAGCGACGGACGGGTAGAGGCCAGCGCCGGAACCGCCCGCTATCTGGATGATGTTCCCGCCGACGCCACCGCCCGCCTGACCCGCTGCGGCGTGGAGGCCACCCCAAAACCCGCCCCCGACACCGTGTTCGTGACCCAGGGCAAGACCGAATTGCAGGGCCAGAAACTGGTCTACGACGAGACGGACGGCATTGCCCGCATCGACGGCCCGGTGACCTTCAGGCGGGCCAACGACACGGACCCGCTGACCGGCAGCAGCGAGCGTATCGAGGTCAATGTGGACGACGAGAAAACCACGCTGGTGGGCAACGTGGTCCTGAACAGCGAGGGCGGGCGCGTCAGCCGGGCCGGGCGCGTGGAGTACGACGACGCGGCGAATCTGGCCCGATTGATCGGCACGCCGGAGCAGCCCGCCGTGAGCGTCAAGGGCGGCGACACCCTGCGCGCCGGAACGATCCTGTACGACCTGGAGAAGAACGAGGTCTACGCGGTCAAGGCCGAGGGCGGCACCATCACCGGGGAATTCGTGGAAGAGGGGGACACGCCTGGGGGTGTTCCAGCGGGTGCCCCGGCCACAGCTCCCGGCACACGCCCGCTCCCACCGCCCAATCCCTCGGAAGATCCCAACGCTTCCCCGCTCAATCCTTCAGGCCCAACTTCGCCTTAGAGGCCCGAAGCACCGCCGCACTGCGTTCCAGTGCGGCTTTTTCGTCTTTGGTCAGCTTCGGCATCACGCTGGCCTCGATCCCTCCCGCCGCCACGATGCGCGGCAGGCTGAGGCTGACGCCGAATTCGGGGGTGGGCGCGCTGACGGTCAGCACGGCGCGGCGGTCTCCCAGCACCCGCTCGGCAATCCGCGCCAGCGCCGCGCCGATGCCGTAATAAGTGGCCCGCTTGCCGCCAATGATGCTGGCGGCGGCGTCACGCGTGCCCGTCTCGATCTCGGCGCGGATTTCGGGGGTCCAGGGCAGGCCGCGCGCCGCCATGAACTCGGCCACCGGCAGCCCGGCCACCGTGGCGCTGCTCCAGGCGATCACCTCGCTGTCGCCGTGTTCGCCCAGCACGTAGCCGTGGACGTTGGTGGCGTCCACCCCGGCCCGCTGCGCGATCAGCCAGCGCAACCGGGCGCTGTCCAGCACCGTGCCGGACCCCATCACCGCGTGTTCGGGGGCCAGATGGACCGCCAGATCGGTCAGCGCGTCCACCGGGTTGGTGGCGATCAGCAGCACCGCGCCTGGGGCACACGCGGCCACCTGCGGGATGACCTGCCGGAAGATCTCAGCATTCTTTTCCAGCAACTCGGTGCGGCCCTCGCCGGGCTTCTGGTTGGCCCCGGCGGCGATTAAAACCAGCTTGCTGCCCTGTAGCGCCGCGTAATCGCCGCTGCTGACGCGGACCCCGTGGCTAATGGGCGCGGCGTGGGCGATGTCCTGGGCCTCGGCCTGCGCCCGGCTCTCATCCTGATCCACCAGCACGATCTCACTGCATGAATCGCGCAGGGTCATGGCATAGGCGGCGGTGGCCCCCACCAGCCCCGCGCCGACGACACCTACCTTCATAGGTGGCCCTTCAAGAGCGGCTATCCGGCAGGCGCACGGTCAGGACTGGGATGGGGCTGCGGCCCACGATCTTCTCGGCGCTGCTGCCGATGAAGAAATGCTCCAGCATCCCCTGCGAGTGCGTGCCCACCACGATCAGGTCCGCGCCCCAGCGGGCGGCGGCTTCCACGATGCCCGTCACCGGATCGCCCACCAGTTGCTCGGTTTCCTCACCCTCCTGCATGATCGAGGCCAGCCGCCTAGCATCGGCATCTTCCAGCGAGTTGAGCAGCCCGGCGTCGAATACGGCGGGGGTCACGCCGCCCATCAGGTCCGGCGAGGTGGTCACGCGGGCGTCCGTGACGTGCAGCAACCGAATCTGCGCGCCGGGAAAGCGGGAGCGGGCCAGTGCCAGCGCGTTCTGGCTGGAGGGCGAGAAATCCACGCCCACGGCGATCTTGGCAAAACCAGTCGATGTCATAGGCCCCAAACTACGCGCGTGGGCAGGCAACAGGCAAGATGAAGAGGGTGAAGGTCGGCCTCATGCGGTTGGTGGATTTGATGGGTATGACTCTCCGAGAGGAAGCGCAGATGGAATTTGGTTCTGGGGTTGCCCTGCCCGCTTGACCCCTCCGCCCCTCCGGGGCACCTCCCCTTAGAAGGGAGGCAAGCGTTGCAGAATTGCCCGTCTAGTAGCGCACTCCTGGCTCCCTTTGAGGGGAGCTGGCTGCGAAGCAGACTTAGTTCGACTTTGTCCATTTTTTCAGGCGGCGCTGAGAGAAATCTCAGCGCCGCCTGAAACCATTTGGAGATGTTCAAAGTCCCAAAATGGT
>NZ_JNIV01000074.1 GCF_000701405.1 Deinococcus marmoris DSM 12784 | reverse complement strand
GCCGGAATTTGGCCTTGCGGTGTCAGAAGCACCGAGATGCGGTGCTTCTGTTTCTCGAACGGGACGACGTTCCCTTCGACAACAACCAGGCGGAACGGGATATTCGGATGTTCTGTATCAAGCGCAAAGTGTCAGGTGGGTTTCGGTCTCTGACTGGTGGAGCGGCGTTCTGCCGGATTCGCAGCTATATCTCCACACTTCGCAAGCAGGGCATACATGTCTGGCAGGGCCTCGTGAGTGTATTTCGCGGTGACATCCTCATGCCCGACTTCTCGCGCTGAGTAGTTACCACTTTTGAAGTCATATGGCTTTGTTGTTTGCGATGGTGGGAGGTATACTTTGCCTATTCCCAGCTTAAAAACCCACGGATTACCCTTTTTACTGGATAGAAATTCCCTACCCTATAAAATAGCCGTTCTCAAAAATGAAATATTTAGGCATACTAATGAGACGTTAGATGATCTACTCCGATCTGTCGGGGTAGAAGTACTTTAAATGTCGGCGTCTAACCTCTCTGTTTTCCCCATTCGTCACCACGGCCCCGGCTCGGCGCGTTCGCTGGCGGGGGCGTTGGAGGCCCTGAAACCCGACATCGTGCTGGTGGAAGGCCCGGCGGATGCAGATTCTGTGTTGCCCTTTCTGGCGCAGAAGGACTTCAAGCCGCCCGTGGCGCTGCTGGGCTATGTGAACGACGATCCGGCCCGTGCGTCGTTCTGGCCTTTCGCCGTCTTCAGCCCGGAGTTTGTGGCGTTCCAGTGGGCGGTGCGGCTGAATGTTCCTGCCCGTTTCATGGACCTGCCCGCCAGCGCGACACTGGGGTTTGAGCGCGAGGACGAGACTGAATCTGACCTCCATTCTGACCCGCTACGTGTGCTGGCCGAGGCCGCCGGATACAGCGATTTTGAACGCTGGTGGGAAACCCTGGTGGAGGCCAGAGGCGACGACACCGATGTATTCGCGGCGGTGCTGGAAGTGATGGCGGCGGTGCGGGCGGATGCTCCTGCCGCAATGGGGCGCGAGGCCCAGCGCGAAGCCCACATTCGCCAGACCATTCGCGCCGCGCAGAAGGAGGGGTTCGGGAACATTGCCGTCGTCTGCGGAGCGTGGCACGCCCCCGCGCTGGCAGACCCGATGGCTTACCCGGTCAAGGAAGACGCGGCGCTGCTCAAAGGTTTGCCCAAAGCGAAAGTGACGCTGACCTGGGTGCCGTGGACGCACGGACGGCTGTCCATGCACAGCGGCTACGGCGCGGGCGTGCGCTCGCCGGGGTATTACCACCACCTGTTCACCACGCCTGAACACGTCACCGAACGCTGGTTCGCGCGGGCGGCGCGGCTGCTGCGCGGCGAGAAACTGGAGGCCAGCAGTGCCAGCGTGATCGAGGCCACCCGACTGGCGAACACCCTGGCTGGACTGCGTGGCCGCGCCCTCCCCGGCCTGGACGAGCTGAACGAGGCGGCATTGAGCGTCTTCGGCTGGGACAGCAATTTGCCGCTGCGCCTGATTGAGCGTCAATTGATCGTGGGTGAAGCGCTGGGCGAGGTGCCGTCCGACACCCCCACCGTGCCGCTGGCGCAGGATCTGGCCCGTCAGCAGAAGAAACTTCGCCTGAAGGTTCAGCCCGAACAACTCGAACTGACGCTGGATCTGCGCCAGGACAACGATCTGGCCCGCAGCGCCCTGTTTCACCGCCTGAACCTGCTGGGCATTCCCTGGGCGCAGGAGCGGTTTGCCAGCGGACGCGGCACCTTCAAGGAAGCCTGGGCGCTGGCGTGGCAACCCGAATTCAGCGTCCGGCTGGTGCAGGCCAGCCGTTATGGGCAAACGGTGGCGGACGCGGCAGGCGCACAGGCGGTGGAAGCGGCCCGCACAGGAACGTCTCTTTCCGAGTTGACCACGCTACTGGAAGCGGTACGTTACGCTGATTTACCTGACGCCCTGCCCGCCGCGCTGGACGCACTGGATGCCCGTGCGGCGGTGGGGGCGGATGTGGCCGACTTACTTTTTGCGCTGGCCCCACTGGCCCGATTGGCCCGGTACGGCGACGTGCGTGGGCGCGATACAGAGTCCAAGGGGACCGATGAGGCCCCCGCCCGCGTGTTCCGCACCCTGCTCACGCGCGCCTGTGTGGGCCTGCCCACTGCCGCCATCGGGCTGGCCGAAGACGCGGCCCAGAGCCTGCAACGCGCTGTGGATGCCGGAGACGCCAGCGTGCGCCTGCTGGACGAGGCGGATGCGCTGGCCGAGTGGCGGGCCGCCCTGCTGCGTCTGGCAGACCGAGCTGAAGCCCACCCGCTGCTGGCCGGGGACGCCGTGCGAAGGTTGCGTGACAGCGGCGAACTGGCAAGCGCAGAGGTCGAGCGCCGCGTCTCACTGGCCCTGGGTGCAGACCGTCCCGGCGACGTAACCGCGTGGCTGGACGGCTTCCTGGGCCACAGCGCCGCGCTGCTGCTGCACGATTCGGCCTTGCTGGCCCTGCTGGACGGTTGGCTGGCGGGTCTGGAAGATCAAGCCTTTCAGGAAGCCCTGCCCCTGCTGCGCCGCGTCTTTGCCCGTTACGAAAAGCCCGAACGCCGCGCAATTGGAGAGGCGTTGCGTGGTGGCGGGCCGGACAGGGGAGAGGCCGTGACGCAACTGGACGAGGAACGGGCCATGCGTGTGGTTCCGGTGGTGCTTCGGCTGCTGGGCGTGCGCGAATGAATCCCGATCTTTTCTCGCCTCTTGAGGAGGACCGGCCACGCAGCGGGCCAGGGGGTTCACGGAAATGAGCGATTCAACCCGGTCAACACACGCTACCCCCGAACGCCTCCGCCGCTGGCGACTGGTCCTGGGCGGGGGCGAAGCCGATGGCTTCAGCGCTGGTGAGGGGGGGCAGGAGATCAGTCTCTCCATCGAAGATAAACGCATGGACGATGCTCTAGGCGGCCTCTATGACGCGCCAACGGGTTCCCGGCGTGGCGGTCTGGGGGCCAGCGCGCCGAAGGTGGCCCGCTGGCTGGCCGACTTGCGCGAATTCTTCCCCTCAGACGTGGTACGCGTGATGCAGGAAGACGCCATCGAGCGCCTGAACCTGACGCAACTGCTATTCGAGCCGGAGATGCTGGAGAACGTCGAGGCCGACGTGAATCTGGTGGGCACACTGCTGACCTTGAAGGGCGTGATGCCGGCCAAAGCCAAGGACGCCGCCCGCGCCGTGGTCCGCAAGGTGGTGGATGACCTGACCAAACGCCTGGAAGAACCTACCCGCGCCGCCGTCACGGGCAGCCTGAATCGCGCCCAGCGCAACTTCCGCCCACGTGGCCCGGAGATCGACTGGAACGCCACCATCCGTGCCAACCTGGGGTCCTACCTGCCCGAGAAGCGAACCATCATCCCGGAACGATTGATCGGCTATGGGCGCAAACGCCGCAGCCTGCGCGACATCGTGCTGTGTCTGGACCAGTCGGGCAGCATGGCCAGCAGCGTGGTCTACGCGGGCGTCTTCGGCGCGGTGCTGGCCAGCCTGCCCGCCGTCAGCACCCGCGTGGTGGTCTTCGACACCGAAGTCGCCGATCTCTCCGAGAACCTGAGTGATCCGGTGGATGTCCTCTACGGCATCCAGTTGGGCGGCGGCACCGATATCAACCGCGCTTTGGCCTATTGCCAGGGCATCATCCAGCGCCCCGAACAGACCATCCTGGTGCTGATCAGCGATCTCTACGAGGGCGGTAACGAGCGCGAGATGCTGGCCCGCGCTCGTACCCTCAAGGACAGCGGCGTGAACGTGATCGCGCTGCTAGCCCTATCGGATGACGGCGCACCCAGTTACGATCACGGCGTCGCGCGGGCCTTCGCGGGCCTGGGCATTCCGTCCTTCGCCTGCACCCCCGATCATTTCCCCGGCCTGATGGCGGCGGCCATGCGCGGCGACGATGTGGCGGCGTGGGCCGGAACACAGGGCATCGTGACCAGGGGCGGGGCGGCGGGCTAGGGGAGTGGGGTCAGTCCAGATCGGCCTCCCAGCCGTCCAGCGTTGCCCTGACTCTGGCAGCAGGAAAATCGGCCCTGAGAGTCGCGGTCTGAATCTGCCACCGTCCGCCCACAATGCTGGGTTCAGGAACGCTGGCGATACTTAAGGCCGTTGGATTGAGAAGATCGGCTCCTTCGGCCAGGGCCTGAGCAGCCAGGACTTCCAGTCGTCCGTCATTCACCTCCACAGCCACGTAGCGCGTGTGCAACACCTGCCCGTCTGGCAACGCGTGAAGGTTCAGCGGATCGAAGCCCACCACCCGCAACTTGCTGCCGCTCAACCTCAATCTTTTGCCAGGCAGGGCCTCGAATTGCCGCCTCAAATGCTCCAGCCTGAGCGTGTGCGCCTGTGCAGCATGGGCGGCTGCTTCTGCAAGGGCTGGGGTGATCTCTGATGTCCGATCTGACGCGCCGAGCTGGGCGGCCAGAATGCTGTCCAGCGGCGTTCCTGACATCACCTCCGCCTGCCAGTCCTCCCCGCTGCGTGCCAGCAGAAAAGCCAGGGCCGCGCCACTGAAATACGCCCATGGTCTGATCCCCAGACTGACGGCGGCCAGCGGGTCGAGGAGAGGAAGTCCCTTTAGAAACTGGCTCTCGATGAACTGCGCCAATCCTTCCAGCGTCTCGGCACGCTGTTCGTACTCCCGCTGCCGGGCGGAGAGTAGCCCGTGTCTGACCGCACGCCACGCCAGAGCTTTCGCGGCGTCGCCCTGCCAGTCGGTTTTGCTCAAGGCGGCCCCCAGGCAGGCCGTTTCTTCTGCGCGGGCGTGCAGGACCCCTGCGTCGCCTGCCGGATAGGTCAGCGCGTCCAGCTCGTTGGCCTCCCAGGCAGGCGAGGGATGGGCGGCCTGCCAGACATGAAACGCCTCGTGGATCACGAGGGAGGCCAGCCGCTCAGCCGAGATTGTTCCCAGGCTGGAGAGCAGAATGCCCGCTGCTGTGGTTCCGTCTGGCAACCTCACCGCCGTATTCGCCACCAATGCTGGATGTCGCCCCCGCCAGCGCCAGCCAGATGAACTGGCCTCCCAGCCAGGCGTTGCAGGCGTCGCTCCGTTGAGCCAGGTGTCGTTTCCATCGAAAACCAGTGTCTGAATCGTCGCTGGGACAAATCCTGGCCAGAGGTCTTTTGAGGCACGCTGAACAAGCGTCAACGCCTGGATGAGCTGGTCAGGAGGCACAGCCTCATTTTCCGGCCTGAAGCTGTGGGGCGAAGCTGCGCCTCTCACTTGAAAAGCTCATGTCCCGAATAGCCGAACGACGGTCTCCACCGTCCCCTCATCCTCTCAAAAGATTGTCGTTGCGTCTTGTCTGCCTGCCCGCACGCGTGATACCTTTACGTTTGGCTTGTATTGGGCCTGGAGGTTGCGTGGCGAGACGAAGAATGCCGGAACAGCGGGAAAAGAAGAAGAAGGAAGAGTCCGATACCGTACGCGCCGAGGGCGTGGTGACAGAGGCACTGCCCAACACCACCTTTCGCGTAAAGCTGGATACGGGACACGATCTCCTGGCTTACATCAGCGGAAAGATGCGGATTCACTACATCCGCATCCTGCCTGGTGACCGTGTGGTTCTGGAAATCAGCCCGTACGACACGTCGCGCGGGCGCATCGTCTACCGCCGCTGACCGGATCAGGACTGAGGCACACCACAGATTCCCACTTGCAGACAGTGGGTGGGGGTCGAGCGCTGCTAATGCACAGCAGGCGGCGCGAGGAGGAAGCATGAAAGTTCGCAGCAGTGTCAAGAAAATGTGCGACGGCTGCAAGGTGATTCGCCGTCACGGACGGGTGCTGATCATTTGCAGCAAGGAAGTCAAGCACAAGCAGAGGCAAGGCTGATGGCCCGCGTTGCAGGCGTCGATCTGCCCCGCGAGAAGCGCATTGAAATCGCGCTGACCTACATCTACGGCATTGGCCTGACCCGCAGCAAGGAAGTGCTGGCGCGCACCGGGATCAGCCCCGATACCCGCGTCAAGAACCTCTCGGAAGCGGACCAGTCCACCCTGCGTGAAGCCGTCGAGAAGACCTACAAGGTTGAAGGCGATCTGCGCTCCGAAGTCGGTCAGAACATCAAGCGTCTGATGGACATCGGTGCGTACCGTGGCCTGCGCCACCGCCGTGGGCTGCCCGTGCGCGGTCAGCGCACCAAGACCAACGCCCGCACCCGCAAGGGACCGCGCAAGACTGTGGCTGGTAAGAAAAAGGCCGCGAGGAAGTAAGCCATGGCGAAATCTACCAAGGGCAAGACCCCGCGCCGCGCCCGGCGCAACATCAGCGCTGGCCGCGCTTACGTGCATGCCAGCTACAACAACACGATTGTGACCATCACCGATCTGGACGGCAACTCTGTCGCCTGGAGCAGTGGCGGGACCATCGGCTACAAGGGCAGCAAGAAGGGCACGCCCTACGCTGCCCAGCTCGCCGCCGCCGACGCCGTGAAGAAGGCCCAACAGACCTTCGGCATGAACATCGTCGACGTGGTGGTGCGGGGCAGCGGCTCGGGCCGCGAACAGGCCATCCGCGCCATTCAGGCCAGCGGCATTGAAGTGAAGTCCATCATGGACGACACCCCCGTGCCTCACAACGGCTGCCGCCCCAAGAAAAAGTTCCGCGCTTAGTGTTTTTTAGAAGAGTGCTGAACTAGAGTTTTCGCGCGCGCCCACCTGTCCCGCCGCCGCTGTTTCCTTTTGGGGAAATGAAAGCTGCAACCACCAGCAATGGCGGCGGGTAAGCAGAGGGCCGCAGACCCGGCAGGGCATCGTTCCTGACCGCACCAAGGAGATCAATCAATGGGTCGTTACCGTGGATCAATTACTAAACTGAGTCGCCGTGAGGGCATCAACCTCGCGGAAACAGAGAAAGTCCAGAAATATTTGGACAAGCGCCCCTACCCGCCGGGCCAGCACGGCCAGCGCCGTGGCCGTGGTCGCCCCAGCGATTACAGCGTGCGTCTGCGTGAAAAGCAGAAGCTGTCGCGTCTGTACGGTATGGGCGAAAAACAGTTCCGCAACCTCTTTACCGAAGCCTCCGAAGTTCCCGGCGTGACCGGCACCGTGTTCCTGCAACTGCTGGAGCGCCGCCTGGACAACGTCGTGTTCCGCATGGGCTTTGCCAGCACCCGCCGTCAGGCCCGGCAGTTTGTCGGCCACGGTCACATTCTCGTGAACGGCCAGAAGGTCGACGTCCCGAGCTACCGCGTCAAGATCGGCGATGAAATCGTCGTGGCCGAAGGCAGCCGCTCGATGGGCTTTATCCAGGAAAACATGGAAGCGCAGAAGCGCCGCCGCGTGGCCCCCTGGGTAGAACTGAACCCCGAAACCTTCACCGGCACCTTCGCCCGCCT
Organism: Deinococcus marmoris DSM 12784; assembly: GCF_000701405.1. GTDB lineage: Bacteria > Deinococcota > Deinococci > Deinococcales > Deinococcaceae > Deinococcus > Deinococcus marmoris. The sequence continues at coordinate 14,789 of NZ_JNIV01000074.1, read as the reverse complement.
CCCGGCGCGTGAAGATCTGGCGCTGCCGATCAACGAGAACTTCATCATCGAGTACTACTCGCGTTAACGGAGGACCCATGGATCAAAAGCGCCCTCAACTCAAAGCCCGCGTGGACGGCGATTACGGCGAATTCGTCCTGGAACCGCTCACGCGCGGTTACGGCGTCACCATCGGGAACCCCATCCGGCGCATCCTGATGTCCTCGATCCCCGGCACGGCTGTTACCAGCGTGTACATCGAAGACGTGTTGCACGAATTTTCCACCATTCCTGGAGTCAAAGAGGACGTCATTCAGATGATCCTCAACCTCAAGGAACTGGTCGTGAAATTCCATGCTCCCGGTCCCAAGACCCTGACCCTGCGCGCGCAGGGCGAGGGTGTGGTCAAGGCCAGCGCCTTTGAGGTGCCCAGTGACGCCGAGATCGTCAATCCCGATCTGGTGATCGCCACCCTGGCCGAGGACGGCAAGCTGGTCATGGAAGTGCGCGTGGAAGAAGGCGAGGGCTACGTTCCCGCCGACAAGCACGCCACCAAGGACCGCATCAACTCCATTCCGGTGGACGCGGTGTTCTCCCCGGTGCGCCGCGTGGCTTACCACGTCGAGAACACCCGCGTGGGACAGCAGACCGATCTGGACCGCTTGATCCTTCGCGTCTGGACCGACGGCAGCACTGGCCCGCAGGACACCCTGGACAAGGCGGTGGAGATTCTGCGTGAAGAGCTGAACGTGTTCGGCAACGTGGAAAACCTGCCCGCCCTGACCCCGGAGTTTACCCAGCAGCCGGTGTACACCCCCAGCGCCCCCGTGATGCCGCAGACCGGCGTGTACGATCTGCCCCCCACCAGCCCCACGACGTTGAATCTGAACCCCGGCGATTACCCTGCCGAGATGGATTCGCCGCGTGTCACGCTGGAAGGGCTGGGTCTGACCACCCGCGTGCTGCATTCCCTCAAGGAAGAAGGCATCGACAGCGTGGACGCGTTGTGCGCGCTGAGTGACCGTGACCTGAAGAAGGTTCCCGGCATCGGCGAGCGCAGCCTGGACGAGATCAAGCAGCAGTTGGCCCAGTTCGGGCTTGCTCTGCGCGACTAAACCACTTTCCGGCCCTGTACTCTGGGGCCGCGTTTTGAAGGAGAACACCCATGCGCCACGGTAAAGCCGGACGCAAGCTCAACCGCAACAGCAGTGCCCGCACCGCCCTGGCCCGTGCCCAGGCGACGGCACTGCTGCGCGAGGGCCGCATCCAGACGACCCTCACGAAGGCCAAAGAGCTGCGCCCCTACGTCGAGAAACTGATCACCACCGCCAAGGGCGGCGACCTGCACGCCCGCCGTCTGGTGGCCCGCGACATCCACGACAACGACGTTGTCCGCAAGATGATGGATGAAGTGGCCCCCAAGTACGCCGAGCGTCCCGGCGGTTACACCCGCATCCTGCGCATCGGCACCCGCCGGGGCGACGGCGTGACGATGGCCCTGATCGAACTGGTCTGAGCTAGACCTTTTTTGAATGCCCCCTGCCTTGTGCGGGGGGTTTTTGCTGTGGGGTATTTTGATCCTGCCAGCGGACCCAGGAGATGTTCAATCTCACGGTCTCTCTCCTCGCCTGCTACCCTTTGCCCCATGACCCCCACCCTGATCATCGTGCCTGGACTGGGCGACAGCGGGCCGCAGCACTGGCAGACGCTGTGGCAGCACAAATTCGGTGCCGAACGCGTGCGCCAGGACGCCCCGGAAAATCCCCTACCAGAAGTCTGGGCCGCCCGGCTGCATGAGGTGATCGAGGCCACACCGGGGCAACTGGTGCTGGTGGCCCACTCGGCAGGGGTGGCGACGGTGGCCCACTGGGCGCGGCTTTCCGGCGGTGGGGATATGGAGAGGGTGCGCGGCGCGTTGCTGGTGGCTCCCGCCGATCCAGAACAGCCGGGCATGGCTGAGTTGCACCCCCAGCTTCTCGCGCTGGCCCCGTTACCCCTGGATGAATGGCCCTTTCCTGCGCTGCTGGTCTACAGCGAGAACGATCCGTATTGCACGCCGGAACGTGCCGAGGCGATGGCCGAAGCCTGGGGCGCGGCTGCGGTCTCGGCGGGCGAGGCAGGGCATATCAATGCCGAGAGCGGGCATGGCGAGTGGCCGGACGGCGAGATCCTGCTCAGTGAGGTGCTGCACGCCTGGACGCCGCCGGATGTGGTGCGGTTCTGAGAAAGCTTGCAGGACAGTAAAAAAGCCACCCCATCGTGCGGGTGGCCTTTTTCTGAATGCGGAGTTTAGTTGGCGCTGACGGTGCTGCTGTCGTTGCTGGCCGCCGCCGTGCTGATGTGCTTATCGAGCAGGGTTTCAAAGGCCCGCTTGGGCTGCGCGCCCACCACGCCTTCCACGGGCTGCCCATCCTTGAACAGGATCAGCGTGGGAATGCTCATCACGCGGAACTGGCCCTGGGTCACGGGATTTTCGTCCACGTTGACCTTGCCGATCTTGACGCGGCCCTCGTACTGTCCGGCCAGTTCCTCGATCACGGGGGCGATGATGCGGCAGGGGCCACACCACGGTGCCCAGAAGTCCACCAGGGTCAGTCCGCTGGCAATTTCGTCAGTAAAATTAGTATCCGTCAGTTCCAAAGGCTTCATGGAAACAACTATACGCCCCGTGCCCCGCGCGTGGATTGGGCGGGCATGGGCACGAGCTTAGGCGTCATTCATGCGTGGTGGGGGCGGTTGCAATGTGGGCGGGTTAGGGTGGGGCCATGTTTAGCGCTGCCGATCAGCAGACCTTCGGGAAAGGTGCGGCCCTGTTCAACTTGGGCCAGTGGTGGGAGGCGCACGAAGCCTGGGAGGAACTGTGGCTGGAGGCTGGCGGCCAGGAACGCGCCTTCCTGCAAGCATTGATCCTGCTGGCGGCGGCCCTGCACAAGCGCTGGCACCACGGCAGCCTGACCGGGCGCAATTTCCACAAGGCGGTCAAATACCTGGATACCCTGCCGGATCAATACGGCGGCGTGGATCTGGTCCGGCTGCGCGCGGAGGTCTGGGAGGCGCTCCACACGCCGGATATGTTTCCCCAGGTGCCCCCCAGCGGGTGAAGGCTCTGTCTGCCTCTCGTCCGCTATCCTGCCGGGATGCCCCTGCGATCTGCCGGGGTAGAGAATTTAAAGGATCGGGAGACGGATTTTATGGATATGAACGCACCACGGATTGCACTTTTTATTGACGGGGCCAATGTCTACTCGGCGGCCAAGCGGCTGGGATGGAATTTCGATCACCGCAAGATTCTGGACCACTTTGCCGCGCAGGGCACCCTCTACAACGCCTTTTACTACACCGCTGTGCCCCTGCCCATTGACGACAAGCAGCGCCGTTTTACCGACGCGCTGACCTACATGGGCTACACCGTCCGCACCCGCCCCCTGCGGGAGAGTACCGACGACAACGGCGACACCTCCCGCCGCGCCAGCCTGGACATCGAGATCGTCACGGACCTGCTGACCACCACGAATCTGTACGACACCGCCGTGCTGCTGACCGGAGACGGCGATTTCGAGCGCCCGGTGGAGGTGTTGCGGGCACGGGGCAAACGCGTGATCGTCGCCAGCATCCCCGAGATGACCAGTTACGAACTGCGCAACGCCGCCGATCTGTACGTGGACCTGGGTGACCTGCGCGCCCAGATCGAGCGTCCCGGCTACCGCCTGCCCAGCGAGGGGCGGGGGGAACAGCGCAGCCCGGACACGAAGGCGGCAGAGGGGCGTCCCTTCTACATGACCGCCGCGCTGGCCGAAAACGATGAGCGCTGAAGCCGGGGCAGCGGCGGGCAGCCTGCCCATTGCGCTGGACGCGGCGGGCGGGGACCACGGCGCGGTGCCCAATGTGGAGGGCGCGGTTCTGGCGGCGCGGGCGGGGGTGAGTGTGCTGCTGGTGGGTGAGCGGGTGGCCCTGCACGCCGAACTGGGCAAGTTTCCGGGCAGCGCGGCCCTGCCGCTGGAAATCGTGGACGCCAGCGACGTGATCGGCATGGACGAACACGCCAGCGATGTCCGCAGCCGCACCGGGGCCAGCATCAACATCTGCACCCGGCTGGTCAAGGAGGGCCGGGCCGCCGCCGCCGTCAGCATGGGGCACAGCGGCGCGACGATGGCCTCGGCGCTGCTGACCTTCGGGCGCATCAAGGGGGTGGAACGCCCGGCCATCCTGACCCACCTGCCCGCGCGCGGCGGCATGACCACGCTGCTGGACGCCGGGGCCAACGCGGACGTGAAGGCCAGCTACTACGCCCAGTGGGCACGGCTGGCCACCGTGTACCTGAAGGTGCTGGAGGATCAGGACAACCCCACCGTGGGCCTGCTCTCGATTGGCGAGGAGGACCACAAGGGCAGCGCGCTGGTCATCGAGGCCCACGCCCTGTTGCGCGGGCTGCACGGCCAGGGCATCAAGTTCCACGGCAACGTGGAGGGCCGCGACATCTTCCTGGGAACCACCGATATCGTCGTGACCGACGGCTTTACCGGCAACGTGGTCCTCAAGCTGGCCGAGGGTGAGGCGAAAGTCATGTTCGGCTGGATCCGGGACGCCCTGAACAGTGGCCTGAAAAGCAAGCTGGGCGGCCTGCTGGTGCGCGGTTCGCTGCGTGGGCTGGCTGACCGGATGGACCCCAGCACCTACGGGGCCAGCATCCTGATTGGGGTGAAGGGCCTAGCCTTCATCGGGCATGGGGGGGCCAATGCCACTGCCGTCAAGAACGCGCTGCTGCGTGCCGCCCGCGCCCACGAGGGCAGGTTGTTGCCCCGCCTGGAAGTGGCCTTCGGGGAGGGGGCCGCGCCACTGACCGGAACCGAGGGGTAGGGGAGAGGCCCGCCTTCAGAAAACGCGCCCTGGACCTAGCCAGCGCGCGCTTCTTCTTCTCCGGTTGGCCCGCGCTGCGCCGCACCTTGCCGCATCTTAAGGAGTTCGCCTAGCCACACTGCCTTCCCGGTCCTGCCGAGCCGCTATTCTGCGGGCATTCACCAGCACGACACAAGGGGGACAGGCGCATGAAATATGAGCCAGGCGAGAGCTTTTTTGACGAGATGTTCACGGCGGGCGGGCAGGTGCGTCCGCACTATCAGGGATTGCAGGAATATATCGATTCTCTGGGTGTCACTGAATTTCAGCGGCGGCACGGCATGCTGGATCTGGCCTTCCGCAACCAGGGCATCACCTTTACCGTTTACGGCGACTCCAAGGGCACCGAGCGGACTTTCCCCTTCGATCCGGTTCCGCGCGTCATTCCGGCCTCCGAGTGGGCGCATGTGGAAGCTGGACTGACGCAGCGCGTCAAGGCACTCAACCTCTTCCTGAACGATATTTACGGCGACGCACAGATTCTTAACGACAACGTCGTCCCCAGTGAACTGGTCTACACCTCGGCCCATTTCCGGCGCGAGGTACACGGCGTCACGCCGCCCGGCGGACTGTACACCCACATCGTCGGCAGTGATCTGATCCGTGACGAGAAGGGCGAGTATCTGGTGCTGGAAGACAACCTGCGCTCGCCCAGCGGCGTGTCGTATCTGCTGTCCAACCGCGACGCCATGCGCCGCATCTACCCCAAGATGTTCGAGGGCCAGGGTGTGCGTTCGGTGCAGCATTACGCCACCTCGCTGCTGACGCTGCTGCAATCGGTCAGTCCGCGCGACAACGGCACGGTTGTTGTTTTAACCCCCGGCATGTACAACAGCGCGTACTTTGAACACGCTTACCTCGCGCAGCAGATGGGTGTGGAACTCGTCGAGGGCCGGGACCTGTTCGTGGACGCGGGCCGGGTCTGGATGCGCACCACGGGCGGGCGGCAGCAGGTGGACGTGATCTACCGCCGCATCGACGACGATTTCATCGATCCGCTGGCCTTCCGCCGCGACAGTTCCCTGGGCGTGGCCGGGCTGATCGAGGTCTATCGCCAGGGCCGCGTGGCCATCGCCAACGCGGTGGGAACCGGGGTGGCCGACGATAAAGCCGTTTACGCCTACGTGCCCGACATGATCAAGTATTACCTGAACGAGGAACCGCTGCTGAACAACGTCCCCACCTTCCTGGGCAGCGAGCCGGATCACCTGGAACACATCCTGGCGAACGCCGCCAACATGGTCATCAAGGCCGTGGGCGAGGCGGGCGGCTACGGCATGTTGATCGGCCCCGCGTCTACCGAGGAGGAAGTGGCGGAATTCCTGGTCAAGGTCAAGGACAATCCGCGCGATTTTATCGGTCAGCCGGTGGTGGGCCTGTCGCGCCACCCGACGTTCTACCCCGACAGCGCCGAATTCGAGGGCGCGCACATCGACCTGCGCCCCTACATCCTGTGCGGCAAGGACGAGGTCACCATCGTGCCCGGCGGCCTGACCCGCGTGGCGCTGCGGCGCGGCAGTCTGGTGGTCAATTCCTCGCAGGGCGGCGGCAGCAAGGACACCTGGGTGCTGGACCACGACGGCCCGGTGACGCCACAGGGCCAGAGCCAGATGATGCACGGCGACGGCCAGAGCCAGAGTCAATCTCAGTCCCAGACTATTGGCGGTTCAGAGGCTCAGTCGCAGACCCAATCCCAGACCCAGTCTCCATCCCCAACTCAATCCGAGCCTCAGCCCGAGAGTTCGCCGGGCGGGCATTCGTATCAGCAGGAACTGGAGAAAGACGTTCTTGAGGACGCCACTCTGGAAGACACGGTGCCGGAAGACGCCGCGCCGGAAGGCCCCGCCGGGGAGGACAAATAATGCTGCTCTTATCCCGACTGGCCGAGAACCTGTTCTGGATCGGACGTTACGTGGAGCGCGCCGAGAACACCGCCCGCCTGCTGAACGTCAACTATTACGCGGGCCTGGAAATCTCGGGCCGCGCCCGCGAGTACTGGACGCCGCTGCTGGAACTTACGGGGGGCGAGGCGCAACTGCGCGCCAAGTACGGACGCCTGGACGCGCGCAGCGTCAGCTCGTGGATGGCCTTTGACCGCGACAATCCCTCCAGCATCGCCAGCAGCCTGGCCCGCGCCCGCGAGAATGCCCGTGGCCTGCGTGACCGCCTGCCCAGCGAGATGTGGGAATCGCTGAACCGCTCTTACCTGACGCTGTGCTTCGAGAATGTGGACGTGCTGGACCGCGATGGCCTGTTCGAATACTGCACTGCCGCGCGCGATGCTTCGCAGTTCTTCTTCGGGATCGCGTTTGCCACCCTGCCGCGCGACGAGGGCTGGTCGTTCATGCGCGCCGGGCAGATGCTGGAACGCGGCGACAACAGCCTGCGCGTGCTGCAAAGCCGTTTCAAGGATGCCGACGCGCTGGCCGCACGCGGCGATCCGGCGGGCCGCGCTTTGCAGGACCAGCGCTGGGTCAGCACCCTCAAGGGGGCCAGCGCCAACGAGGCGTACCGCAAGCGCGTGCAGACCGGGATCACCCCCAGGGGTGTAACTGAGTTCCTGCTGCTGGACGAGTATTTTCCGCGCAGCGCCCGTTACAGCGCCATGAATCTCAGCGAGGCGCTGGAGCAGATCGACCGCCATCACCCCGGCGCACACCCGGAAATTCTGCGGCTGTCGCGCTGGCTGGTGGCCCGGCTGCAATACGCCCGCGTCAATGACGTCCTGGACAGGGAGGACCCCGGCATCGAGACGTTGCTGGAGGACTTCAACCGGGTCGGCGCGGCCATCACCTCGGCCTATTTCGAGGAGGAATGAGGCGGCCCCTGCGGTTCCCGTTTCCCGATTCGTCTGCCCTGCGCCGCATCCTGTCTCCCGTGGCATGTCAGACTGCCCGGCAGAACCGCTAGAGGGTTCCCCCACTTATGCGTTGCGAAATCCGGCACACCACCGAGTACCACTACCCCAAGCCCGCCTGGAACTCCTTTAACCAGGTCAGGCTGCATCCTTCTAACGAGACGCGCCAGAGCGTGCGGCTGTTCCATCTGAACGTGACCCCCGACGCTGAGATCACCTCGCACAAGGACTACTTCGGGGCCATCGTCCACCACGTCCATGCCCACGAACACCACCGCCACCTGCTGATCGAGGCGCAGGCGATTGTGGACACGCATCCCGTCACGCTGCCCATTTCCACGCCGTTCAGCGAGCTGCGGCCCGAGCGTGGGCGCAACTCCGAATTTCTGGTTCCCAGTCCGCGCGTTCCCAGCGGCAAGTGGCCGGAGCTGTTCGGCGTCGCCCGCCCCGGCCCCGGCGACGACCTGCCTGGATTTCTGCTGGAGCTGACGGGTTACCTGCGCCGCCGCTTTACCTACGATCCGGGGGCCACCGACGTGCGGACCCCACTGGCCGAGTTCGCCCTGAGTGGGCATGGCGTGTGCCAGGACTTTACCCACGCCATGCTGGGCATTACCCGGCAATTGGGGATTCCGGCCCGCTACGTCAGCGGCTACCTGTACAGCGGCGGCGAGATGCGCGGCGCGGAAGCCACCCACGCCTGGGTGGAGTGCCTGATTCCCGGTTACGGCTGGCTGGGCTATGACCCCACCAACGACTGTCTGGCGCTGGAAAAACACATCAAGATCGGGCACGGGCGCGAGTACAGCGACGTGTCCCCGGTGCGCGGCACGTACTTTGGCGGCGGCCAGGGCAAGCTGGATGTGGCGGTGCATGTCTACGCCGATCAGTAAAGCGTTGTAGACCGCAGAAAGGGGCGAGGTCATTTCGACTTCGCCCCTTTCTGTTGTCCCTGTTCTAGAACAGGGCGAGCAGCACGGCTCCCACCGCGAAGTTGGCGATCCCGGCCAGCACCAGCGTGGCAATCGCGGGCACCTGTTCACGCAGGTTCATGCTGCTCTGAACGGCCAGATAGCCGAAGTAAATCATGGCCAGGCTGATCACGAACGACACCAGCCACCCCAGGATGGGAATGATGCCGATGATGGTCCCGATGATGCTCAGGGGCACGAAGAACAGCGCGAAGGTATAGGCCACTTCCGGGTAGGTGCCGGTGCCCTTGAACAGGCTGCCGCCGATCAGGTAGACAGCCCCGGTGAAGATCAGAAACTGTACGGGAATGGTGATCAGGCGCGAGAACAGTTGCCCGAAGAAGGTCACGTCCGAGTGGAAGAACGAGAACAGGGCGGCGATCAGGGCCGAGACGACGGCGGCCACCATCACGTAGATGAACGCACTCTGGAGGCCGCCGCGCTTCTCATAGCGCTCGAAGGTCGCCACGCTGGGCTGGGTAACGACGGCGGTACTCTGCGCGAACATGTCCTGAAGACTGACTTCGGGGCCGGAATTGGTGGGGCTTCTCATGCCCTACAGTACGCGTCCGGTGTCATGCGCGTTGCCTTTATAAAACCTTTATTTTCCGCCCTTTCAGCGTCTATCCTGCGCGTAAGGGTTCCCTGGGATGTGGCGTCACCCGCTCCCGCCCCCTACGCTGGAGGCATGATCACCCCGATATCCACCGCCCTGATCACCGGGGCCAGCAGCGGCATCGGCGAGGCGATAGCCCGGCAACTGGCCGCCCACGGCGCGAACCTGATTCTGGTGGCCCGTAGTGAGCGCAGGCTTCAGGCGCTGGCCGCCGAACTCTCGCAGCAATATGGGGTGATGGCCACCGTGATCGCCGCCGACCTTTCTCAGTCGGGTGCGGGCAGGAAGCTTCAGCAGGAGACCGAGGCACGCGGCCTTCAGGTGGACCTGCTGGTCAACAACGCCGGATTTGGCGGCTTCAGCGAATTTGCCCGGCAGGACCCGCAGGAAATCAGCGAGATGATCGCGGTGAACGTCACGGCCCTGACCGATCTGACGCGCCTTTTTCTGCCCGCCATGCTGGAGCGTGGGCGGGGCCGGGTGCTGAACGTTGCCAGCACGGCGGGCTTCATTCCCGGTCCCCTGATGGCGGTGTATTACGCCACCAAAGCGTATGTCCTGTCCTTCAGCGAGGCCGTGAACGAGGAGTTGCGGGGCACCGGCCTGAGCGTCACGGCGCTGTGCCCCGGCCCGGTGGACACCGGCTTTCAGGACGCGGCTACGCTGAACGAGAGCAAATTGATGACCGGCGTGACCCGGCTGGCCATGCTGGATGTGGAGACGGTGGCCCGCATCGGGGTGGAGGCCATGCTGCGCGGTCAGGGGGTGGCGGTGGCCGGACTCGCCAACAAGGTGCAGGTGTCGGCCTTCCGGCTGCTGCCGCGCGCCGCCGCCGCCCGGATCATTGCGGGCGTGCAGGCGCGGCGGGAGGAGTAACCCGCCTCCATTCGTCTGCCGCGTCTGTCCCAGCCTCGACTTCCTTTTGCCCGCGCTCCGGCGTGAGACAATGCACCCGATGACTGATTCTTTCTTTCCACCCGATCCAGTCGAGGACGGCCCGAACGCTGCCTCGCACGATGCCACCTCTCCCAGCTTTGCCGGAACCAGCCCCGAGGGTGAACAGACCTACTCCGGGTTCGTGGCGATTGTCGGCAAGCCCAACGTGGGCAAAAGCACGCTGCTCAATTCGTTCCTGAACACCAAAGTCGCGCCCACCAGCCCGCGTCCGCAGACCACCCGGCGCGGCGTGCGCGGGATCTACACCACCGACACGCAGCAGATCGTTTTCGTGGATACCCCCGGCCTGCACAAAGCGAAAGACGCGCTGGGCAAGTACATGAACCACGAGGTCCACAGCGCCCTGAGCGACGTGGACGCCATTCTGTGGGTGGTGGACCTGCGCCACCCGCCCGGCGACGAGGACCGACTGGTGGCCCGCCAGATTCGTGATCTGCCCAAGCCGCTGTTCATGGTGGGCAACAAGCTGGACGTCTCCAAGTACCCGGAAGAGGCCATGAAGCTCTACCGCGCTTTGCTGGAAGGCCGCACCGCCCAGACTGGCGAGATTGCCCTGAGCGCGCAGAACCAGCCCGAGGCGGTGGCCACCCTGCGCGAGCAGATTCTGGAAGTGCTGCCCGAAAACCCCTTCTTTTACCCGCGCGGCGCGGCCAGTGACCAGACCCGCGAGATGTGGGCTTCCGAGATCATCCGCGAGGAAGCCATGAAGAAGCTGCGCGACGAGCTGCCCTACGCGGTGGCCACCCGCGTCAACCGCTGGACCGAGCGCGAGGACGGCCTGCAACGCATCGAGGGCGAGATCATTGTGGAAAAGAACGCCCACAAGGGCATGGTCATCGGCGCAGGCGGCAAGCAACTGCGCGAGATCGGTCAAGCGGCCCGCAAGCAACTGGAAATCTTCCTGAACCGCAAGGTCTTTCTGGGTCTGGAAGTCATCGTGATCAACGGCTGGCGCGAGGACCCCGAGGCTTTGCGGGAGCTTGGCTACGAGTAACCGCCGCCTGAACTCCTGCCCAGTGTGGGAGAGGGATCACGGCGCAAGCTCAAAACCCGACGCATGACAAGCTCTGCCCACCAGCACAAAAGACGCCCCGGCCAAATTTAAGGCCGGGGCGTTCTTGTCTTTCCCTCTTATTCCGCCAGAGCGGTAATTTTCTGCTCGACGGGTGGCGCGGGCTTCTCGGACGCACCCCCACTCTTGATGCTGGCCATCACGCGGTCACGGATCTGCTGCTCCATGTCGGGGCGCTCGGCGATATAGGCAATCGCTTTTTCCTTGCCCTGGCCGATGCGCTCGTCGCCGTAGCTGTAAAAGCTGCCTGCCTTTTTAACGATGTCCATGTCGGCGGCCAGCCCCACCAGATCGGACAGTTGATCAAAGCCCTTGCCGAAGACCAGTGCCAGTTCCACTTCCTTGAAGGGCGCAGCCACCTTGTTCTTGACGGTCTTGATCTTGACCGTGTTCGCCACGGCGTCGTTGCCCACCTTGATGGGCTGGCCGATCTTGCGGACGTCCAGACGCACGGTGGAATAGAACTTCAGCGCGCGGCCCCCGGTGGTGGTCTCGGGGTTGCCGTACATCACGCCGATCTTCTCGCGCACCTGATTGATGAAGATGGCGGCGGTGCCCGTCTTGGACAGGATCGCGGTCAGCTTGCGCAGTGCCTGGCTCATCAGACGGGCCTGGAGGCCGGGCAGGCTGTCGCCCATCTCGCCTTCAATTTCGGCGCGGGGGGTCAGGGCGGCCACGCTGTCCACCACCACGACGTCGATTGCGCCGGAACGCACCAGCAATTCCATGATTTCCAGCGCCTGCTCGCCGTTGTCGGGCTGCGAGACCAGCAGTTCATCGGTGTTGCAGCCCAGCGCGCGGGCATACACCGGGTCAAGCGCGTGTTCGGCGTCGATAAACGCGCACGTTCCCCCGGCTTTCTGCGCCTGCGCCACGATGCTCAGGGCCAGCGTGGTCTTGCCGCCCGCTTCCGGGCCGTAGATCTCGGTGACGCGCCCGCGCGGAATGCCGCCCACGCCCAGCGCGAGGTCCAGCGACAGGCTGCCGGTGGAAATCACCTGAATGTCCAGCTTGCTCTCCGCGCCCAGCTTCATGATGCTGCCCTTGCCGAACGCCTTCTCGATCTGGCTCATGGCCGTTTCAATGGCCTTCTGGCGTTCCTTGCTGTCGCTGGGGGCGGCGCTGATTTCCTTCGGATTCTCTTTGCTCATGATGGCTCCTGTGTCTCTGTTTGCTGTGTGGGAGAGGGTGAATTGTCGGTGGCAGGTTGAGGTAAGGGTGTTTCGTTCGGGGTTGGTACGGGCGGATTTTCTGCCTGAAAGCGGAAGGTGCTGACCTGCTCATAGATCGGCCCCGTCTTCTGAAGGTGGGACCGCTGCAAGGTTGCCCCGCCCGCTTTCCAGCCCAGTTCAAAATTCATGGGCGGCACGCGCGGCGCGGGTCCTTTGCGGCGGGCCAGGGTGATGTGGGCCTTGAAGCCCATGTCCTCGGTTTCTATGCCCAGTTCCTGCACCCCGGCACGCAGGGCGGCGGCCAGTTCGTCCAGTCCCTCGGCCTCCACCTTGACGAACCACACGCGCGGGCTACCCTCGTTGGGAAAGTAGCCGGTGCCGCGCAATTTGACGTCCATCGGTCCCAGGTTCTCCGTCAGGCGTGCGCCCAGCGCCTTGAGTTCGGCCAGTCGGTCCAGCGGTGCGGACGGCAGATAACATAGCGTGACGTGCATCTGCTCGCGCCCGGTGGTGCGCCAGTTGCCCTTCAGCTTGCGCTGCGCCTCGGAGAGCGGGCCAGTGATGCTGGCGGGAACCTTCAGGGCGTAGAAGAAACGTCCGGTGGTGGGCGTGTGTTCCTCTGGAGCCTGTCTGCCCCGCGTGGCCTGCGTGGATTGACGTTCTGTGCGCTGTCTGAACTCCGCCGATGCGGTCTGCTCCTGCGCTTTGCGGGGCGCGCTGGCTTCGGCCTCGTCCTTCCGGCGCGGCTGGGTCACCCGCCGGACCCCCTGAACCGGGGCGGCAGGCAAATCCGCTTCCGCCCGGATTTTCAAGGCGGCATTCAGATCGGACACACGCGGCTTCTCAGCCTTCTGTTCTACCTTCTGCTTGGTCTGTGATTTTCTGATCTTCATGCCAGCTCCCCGCCTGCTCTGAGTGCCCGGTAAGCCAGTGCCAGCGCGGTCACGGCAGCGCGCTCCCGCATCTGCGCGGCGTCGCCGGGCCAGTTGACGCTGGCGGCCTTGTGGCCCTTCTCGCTGCTGATGGCGGCGTGAACCTGCCCGGCGTTCTCGCCCGTCACGCTGACCACCACCGCCAGCCCAATGTCTGCGCCCAAGTGTTCACGCGCCCCGGCGGCCAGCTCCAGCGCGGCCCCCTCGCTGACCAGTCCGGCGTCGCGCAGGGTCACGGGGGTCAGGCCCAGCGTGATCAGGCGGGCGTGGTCCCCGGTCACGGCGGCGTCCAGAAAGCCCGCCGTATCGGCCAGCAGGCCACACAACGCGCCCGCACTGCCTGCCTCGATCACGCCGAGGCTGCGGCCTGCCAGTCCGTCGCCCAGCGCCCCGGCCAGCGTCTGTCCGTCCTCGCCCCAGGTCCAGCGCGACAGGTGGGCGCGCACCGTTTCCAGCAGCGGGGCCATCAGTTCGCGCGCCCCTGCCTCGGTTTCGGCACTGGCCGCCACGCGCACGTCCACGCCAGTTTTGCGGGCGTAGGTGGCGACGCTGGGATTGGCGTTCTGGGTCAGCCCGGCCAGCAGCTCGGCCACATTGCTCTCGCCGATGCCCTGGGTATGAATGGTGGTGGAAACCAGCGCGTGATCCGGCAGCGGGAGGCGCGGCAGCACCTGCTCACGCCACATCCGGTGCATCTCGCGGGGTGGTCCGGGCAGGGCCACGACGTATTTACCCCCGGTTCGCACGAACCAGCCGGGCGCGGTCCCCACCGGATTAGGCAATGCCTCGGCGCTGGGAATCAGCCACGTCTGCTTGCGGTTCACCTGCGGCATCTCGCGCCCACGGGCAGCGTACAGACCTTCCAGCCACGCCAGCAGTTCAGGGTCTTCACCCGGCGTTTCTCCCAGGGCGTCGGCAATGGATTCGCGGGTCAGGTCATCGTCGGTGGGTCCCAGGCCGCCGCCCAGAATGACCAGATCGGCGCGCGACAGGGCCAGCGTAATGGCCGCACTGACGCGCCCCAGGTTGTCGCCCAACACCGTTTTGCGGTGCAGGATGACGCCCCGTTCGCCCAGTTCGCGTGCCAGAAAGGCGGCGTTGGTGTCCACGATCTCACCAAACAGCAGCTCCGTCCCCACGCTGATAATTTCTGCTAGCAACATAACAACACCGCCGGAGTATAGGCGAAAGCGAAACGAACGTCTAGTCCTGAAGGGGAGTTTGAGAACATCATCAGTGTCAGAACTTAGTTCGACTTTGTCCATTTTGGGAATCAAGCTGCGTAACACAACGCGTCTGACATGCGCTCAAAAACCTGTCGCGGGACTTTTACGATG
>NZ_JNIV01000073.1 GCF_000701405.1 Deinococcus marmoris DSM 12784 | reverse complement strand
CGCTGCTGCTCATCTGGCGTTAACAGCGTGGGTGCACCTGTATTGCCGTGTCGTGCATCCGCGAGACCGTCCAGGCCCTGAGCGTGATACCGGGCGAGCAGGGTGTAAGCGCTCATCCGACTGTAGCGGGTGAGCGCTAACAGGTCAGGAAGGGAGCGTCCTTCTGCCAGGAGCGCAAAGAATTGCGCTCTACGACGCTGAACGGCACAGGTGCTGGTTTTGAAGAGCTGCCAGAAATCGGCGGCGTCATGTTGAAGAGGTTGACTGAAAGCGTTGGACTTCATGGCATATATTGTAAAATATTTAATCGGAGTCCGTATCAGTCGGCTTCGCCGCCAGCTCCCCTCAAGGGGAGCCAGGAGTGCGCTGCTGGCCGAGCAATTCCGCAACTCTTGCCTCCATTTTAAGGTGAGGTGGCCCGGAGGGGCGGACTCGCAGAGCTGCGAAGCAGAGGGGTCAAACCGCAATCAGCCCCCATTCACCCAAAACGAAACAGGGCCGAAGCAGCATTCGCTCCGGCCCCATTCCTTATCCCCAGTTCAGCCCGGCTGCGCGGCTTCCTCGGCGATCTTCTCCTGCTCTTCCACAACTTCGGGATCGATTTTCTCGCCCAGCGCGGCGGCGATCACGGTGGCCTGCTCGCGGGCGTGGACGCTGGCGTATCCGGCGGCGGTACTGGCGCTGCGGGGGCGGCTGGAGTGGCTCAGCACCTGACCGGGGGCCAGAACGCTTTCCAGATCTTCCCAGATCATCAGCCATGCGCCCTGGTTCTCGGGTTCCTCCTGTGCCCAGACCACCTGCGCGCCGGGGTGGCGGGCCAGTTCGGTCCGCAGCGCCTCGGCGGGAAAGGGGTAAAGCTGTTCCAGGCGAATCAGGGCGGTCCCGGCGTAGGCGTCCTGATCGGCGTCTCGCGCCTCCACCAGTTCCCAGTGCAGCTTGCCGCTGCTGATCACCACGCGGTGTGCGCCAGTCACGTCATAATCCCCGATCACCTCGGAAAAACGGCCATCGGTGAAGTCGCTCAGCGGGTTCATAGCCTGCTTGTTTCGCAGCAGGCTCTTGGGGGTCATGATGATCAGCGGCTTGCGGTATGGGCGCAGCACCTGACGGCGCAGCAGGTGGAACATCTGGGCGGCGCTGCTGGGCACGACCACCTGCATGTTCTTCTGGGCGCACAGTTGCAGGTAGCGTTCCAGACGGGCGCTGGAGTGTTCCGGCCCCGCGCCCTCGTAGCCGTGGGGCAGCAACAGGGTCAGGCCGCTCAGGCGCAGCCATTTGCTCTCGCCCGCGCTCAGGAACTGGTCGATCACCGCCTGCGCGCCGTTGGCGAAGTCGCCGAACTGGCCTTCCCAGGCCACCAGCCCTTTGGGTTCAGAGGTGGAATAGCCGTACTCGAAGGCCATCACGGCCTCTTCGGACAGGGTGCTGTCGATCACTTCCACCCGGCCCTGCTCAGGGGACAGATGGGCCAGAGCCAGATATTCCTCGTTCAATGGATCTTCGGCGTTCTGGTTGTGCAGCACGGCGTGGCGGTGAACAAAAGTGCCGCGCCCGCTGTCCTGGCCCACCAGCCGCACGCCGTACCCCTCATCGAGCAGCGTGGCGTAGGCCAGATTCTCGCCCATGCCCCAGTCGAGGGGTTGCTCGCCGCGCGCCATCGCCGCCCGCGCCTTCACCACACGCTCGACGCCCCGGTGCGGCACAAAGTTTTCCGGCACGCTGGCCAGTTTCAGGCCCAGCTCCTCCAGCTTCTCGCGGGGAACGGCGGTGGAGACCTCGTCGCGCCAGTGGGTACCGGTGTACGAAGACCAGTCGACGGCCAGTTCACTCTGGGCCAGGTTTTCCATCTCGGTCACCACAGGCTCCCCGGCGTCGAGCTTGTCCCGGAACCCATCGATCAGCGCGTCGCCCTCACCCGCGTCCAGCACGCCTTCCTGTTCCAGCTTTGCGGCGTAGATGGAGCGGGTGCCGGGGTGCTTGTCGATCTCGCGGTACATGATCGGCTGGGTCATGCGCGGCTCGTCGCCCTCGTTGTGGCCGTTGCGCCGGAAGGAAATCAGGTCGATGAACACGTCCTTGCCGAATTCCTGGCGGTAGGCCAGCGCCAGATCCCCGCAGAACACCACCGCTTCGGGATCGTCGCCGCTGACGTGCAGCACGGGGGCGTTCGCCACCTTGGCGATATCGGTGCAGTAGCGGCTGGAACGGGTGTCGCGCGGATCGCTGATGGTGAAGCCCACCTGATTGTTGATGACGATGCGGACCGCGCCCCCGGTGGCAAAGCCGCGCAAACGGGACAGGTTCAGCGTTTCCATGACCACGCCCTGCCCGCTGACCGCCGCGTCGCCGTGGATGGTGATGGGCAGAACTGTTTTGCGCTCGGCATCGCCACGCCGGTCCTGACGGGCGCGCACGCTGCCGTGGACGACGGGCGAGACGATTTCCAGGTGCGAGGGGTTAAAGGCCAGCGCCAGATGCATCGGCCCGCCAGGGGTCCGCACGTCGCTGGAGTATCCCATGTGGTACTTGACGTCCCCGGCCACGTCCGGGTTATCGCTGAGTTTCTTCTTGCCGTCGAACTCATCGAACAGCGCACTGGGCGGCTTGCCGAAGATGTTGACCAGCATGTTCAGGCGGCCCCGGTGGGCCATGCCGATCACGATTTCCTTGACGCCATGTATCCCGGCCTGCTGAATCAGGCGGTCCATCAGCGGAATGAAGCTCTCGGAACCTTCCAGGCCAAAGCGCTTGACGCCGGGATATTTATTTTTGAGGTACAGCTCCAGCCCTTCTGCGGCGTTCAGTTTGAACATGATGCGGCGGCGCTCGTCGCGGCTGAAGGCGTAGCGCCCCTGCCCCTGCTGCTTCTCGATACGCTCCTGGAACCACTTACGCTCGTTGGCGGGCAGGTAGTTGAACTCGAAGCCAATCGAGCCGCAGTAGGTGTCCTGAAGCTGGGCGATCACGTCCCGCAAAGACCCGTTGAACGGCCCCTCGCTGACGGTCTCGTTCAGGTCTGCCTCTGACAGGCCGTAGAACTCGGGGGTCAGTTCGGGGACCACCGGCTGACCGCGCATCTTGAGGGGATTGTTGCGGGCGCTGATGTGGCCGTACACGCGGTAGGCCGTGACCATCGCGCTCCCCGCCTGATGCGCGCCGCTGGCGCTGGGGGCTGGAATAGCGCCCCCGCCCCCCCGGCGGCTCTGGCCCAGCTCGTAAAATGCCTGCTGGACAGGCGAGTGCAGGGCCTCCTGGGTCCCGCCGCGCAACTCGTCAAAGTAGGCCCGCCACTCGGCGTCCACGCTTCCAGGGTCGGTCAGGTAGGTCTCGTACAGCCCCTCGATAAAGGCCGCGTTCCCGCCGGACATGATGGTCTGCCGCTGCGTCATAACGCCTCCCAGCATACCCCGCCCCCGCCGCCTAAAGGTGCCCTCTGACGCCCCCGCAAAGTGGGGGGAGCGGGGGTTCCTGACGGGGTGACACGTCAGCCCGTAAGATGCGGTCATGAAAATCGTTTCCCGCATCGTCGTGGCGCTGGGCCTCGTGGTCTTTGTCGTGTCGCTGTTGTTGCTGGGCAAAGATGTCATCGACATCAACCAGCTCCACGCCGTCGCCAACGCCAACCGCTCCACCAGTTTTCCCAGCCCGCTGAACAACGTGCTGATCACCTACGCACTGGCCGTGATCGGGGGCCTGTTGCTGGGGCTGGGAATCACGCTGCCCCGTCGGCAGACAAAGGGGTAACGCAGAGGTAAGGAAAGCGGGCTTCAGGGCGTCTGTCTGGTTCGCTCAGCCGCCCGACTCAGGATTGACCAGTGCCTGAACGCGCCCCACCTCGCCCGTGGTCAGCCGGACCTTGATGCCGTGCGGGTGCGTGGCAGAGGAAGTCAACAGTTGCGCCACCACGCCGCGCGTCAGCTCTCCGCTGCGCTGGTGGTGCTTCTGAACGATATCCACATCCAGGCCGGGGCGAATGGCCGATCTGGGCGGCACACTCACGCCTGACCGCCCAGCCGTCCGATCAGCGCGCGGGCCACGGTGGGCAGTGGCCCGGAAATATCGGCGCGCATCAGCGGATTCTGGGCCTGTCCGGGGCGTTCCACGAAAGCCGTGTGTAGTCCCGCCGCTTTTGCCCCCGCGATATCCCAGCCGTGCGCTGCCAGCAGCCAGCTTTCGTGGGCGTGCGCGCCCGTGCGTGACAGGCCGTATTCATAGGCCGCCTGCCCCGGCTTGAGCATCCGGCCCGGATCAACCGACACCGCGCCGTCTACCAGATCGGCAAAGCCCGCGTTCTCCAGTTGGGCGTCCAGCACCGCCTGCGGGTTGTTGGTCAGGCAGACCAGCCGCGCCCCACCCGCCCGCAGGATCTCCAGGCCCTCGCGGGTGTCGGGATGGGCCGGGAGCATCCGCATTCCTCCTGCCACGTCGCCGGGCAAGTTGTCTGGCACGTCCTGCCCACGCGCCTCGCCCAGCGCGGTCAGGGCAGCCCCCCCCAGTGCCGGGAAGTCGCGGTAGTCGCCCAGCACCGTGTGGGTCAGGGCCAGTTGCAGCACCAGGCCAAACCACTGCTTCCTGGCCCCCGGATCGCCAAAGGCCGCCATGAACAGCCCATCCAGCGCCGAGAGGTCCAGCAGCGTCTCGTTCATATCCAGAAAGACGGTGGGGGTCATGGGTTGGATGGTAACAGGCCAGGACTTCATTCCACCTTCTTCAATTTGCTTTCTCACATCGTGCGGGCCACTCCCCCGTCGTCCTTCGGAGCCGCCGCCCACGCCCGCATCCAGAAACCCATCCAGCAAAAAGCGCCCACCCCCGCAGGAGTGAGCGCCGTTCAAAAATCTAAGTGCTTACGCGGTGACGAGTTCGCGTTCCAGGCCGAACATGCGGTTGTCCACGGCCAGCGGCTCGTTGCCCGCCTTGATGGTGGCGGCCAGCGCCTTGATCTCGGGGAACAGCTTGGTGAAGTAGAAGCGCGCGGTCTGGACCTTGCCCAGGTAGAAGCCGTCCTTGTCCTGCCCGGCGTCGATCTTGGCCTGGGCCACCTTCGCCATGCGCGCCCACAGGTAGCCGTAAACGACGTGGCCGAAGAAGCGCAGGTAATCCACGGCGGCGGCGTTCACCTCGTCGGCACCGCCCTCTCCGCTCATGGCTTTCTGGCCCACCACCATGGTGATGCTGCCGAGTTGCTGCGACGCCTTGCCCAGCGCCGTGACGTACTCGCCGATATGTTCGTCGGATTCGTTGTCATCCACGAATTCCTGCAACATTCCGGCCAGCTTCTGAAGTTTCTTGCCGCCGTCCATCAGCACCTTGCGGCCCAGCAGGTCCAGCGCCTGAATGCCGTTGGTCCCTTCATAGATCTGGCCGATGCGGGCGTCGCGCACGAACTGCTCCATGCCCCACTCGCGGATGTAGCCGTGACCGCCGAAAATCTGCTGGCTCTGCACGGCGATGTTGAAGCCGTTGTCGGTCATGAACGCCTTGGCAATCGGGGTGAGCAGGGCCACCAGATCGCCCGCTTCCTGGCGCGCGGCCTCGTCGGGGTGGTGGTGTTCGGTGTCGATGCTCAGGGCCAGCCACATCGCCATCGCGCGGCCCGCCTCGGTGTAGGCCTTGCCAGTCAGCAACATGCGGCGCACGTCGGGGTGGACGATGATCGGGTCGGCATTTTCGCTGGGACTCATGCGCGGGTTGTGGCGCATCTGGAGGCGGTCCTTGGCGTAGGCCAGCGCGTTCTGATAGGCCACTTCGCCCAGGCCGAGGCCCTGCAAACCCGTTCCCAGACGGGCCGCGTTCATCATGATGAACATGTGGTTCATGCCCTTGTTGATCTCGCCCACCAGAAAGCCAGTTGCACCGTCAAAGTTGAGCAGGGCGGTGGCGTTGCCGTTGATGCCCATCTTGTGTTCCAGGCTGCCGCAGACCACGCCGTTGCGCTCGCCCACCTTGCCCTCGGGCGTGGGCAGGTACTTGGGAACCAGGAACAGGCTGATGCCCTTGGTCCCTTCCGGGCTGCCTTCCAGGCGTGCCAGCACCAGATGAACGATGTTGTCGGCCATGTCATGCTCGCCCGCGCTGATAAAGATCTTGGTGCCGCTGACCGCGTAAGTGCCGTCGCCGTTGTCCTTTGCCTTGGTGCGGATGATCCCCAGGTCCGTCCCGGCGTGCGGCTCGGTCAGGCACATGGTCCCGGTCCACTCGCCCGAGACGATCTTGGGCAGGTACAGGTCCTTGAGTTCATCGCTGCCCACCGCGTGCAGGGCCGAGTACGCGCCGTGGCTCAGGCCGGGGTACATGCTCCAGGCCACGTTGGCGCTGTTCAGCAGTTCCACCAGCACGTTGCTCACCAGATGCGGCATCCCCTGACCGCCGTAATTGGGATCGGCGTCCAGCGCGGTCCAGCCCGCCTTGCGGTACTTGTCGTAGGCGGCCTTGAAACCGTCGGGGGTGGTCACCTCGCCGTCGTCGTGGCGCACGCAACCCTGCTGATCGCCCACGGCATTCAGCGGAACCAGTTCGCCTTCCACAAAACGGGCGGCCTCGTCCAGCACCTGTTCCATCAGGGCACCGTCGGCGGTTTCGTTCTCGGCGTAGTACGGCATCTTCGCCAGTTCGGCGGGAGCGTCGAGCAGTTCGTTGATCAGAAACTTGATGTCGCGCAGCGGTGCTTTGTAGGTCGGCATGTGGACTCCTTCGTGTGTAGAACACGGCGGTGCAGGACCCATGCCCCTGCGGCACGATTACCCGGCACTGTTGTTTAGACCGAGTATAAAACTTCTGTGAGCAAAAGTCACGCGGATTTCTCCCGTCTTCCCTTCATGGACGGGGAGGTGGCAGTGGAACCGGGAGGCGCTCAGGACAGGCCGAGAAGGCGACAGGGGGAATGACCTCGTGTTCATCCTCTGTTGATCTCCGGCATCCTGGCCCGGTACGGGACATCCGCCCCCCTGGACCGCCGAATTCGAGTATCCTGCGAAGGATCATGAATTATCCGAGCCTGGTCTGGCACCTCAAACGCACCGAGCTGTTTGCCGACCTCGAACTGGCAGAGCTGGAAAAGGTGGCTGCCACGACCCCCTACCGTCAGTACGGGCCGGGTGAGGTCGTCTACCGCATGGACGACCCTGCCGACGCGCTTTATTTCGTCAAAAGTGGGCTGGTCAAGATCAGCAAACTGTTTCCCAACGGCAAGGAGGCCATTCTGGGGGTGATCGGTCAGCACGACACCTTCGGCGAACTGCTGCTGCAACCTGAGGAACGCCGCCCCACCCAGGCCGAGGCGCTGGAGCGCACCACTTTAATCGTGCTGCCCCGCAGCGAGTTACAGTCTCTGCTGAGCAGCAAACCCGATCTGGCCATGAAACTGATTCGCCTGATGGCTGCCCGGCTGTTCGAGGCGCAGGCGTGGAGTGCCACCGTCAGCGCATACAGCGCCCCGGAGCGCGTCGCCAGCCTGCTGTACCGACTGGCCCGCGAATTCGGCAGGCCCCACAGCCAGGGCGTCGAGCTGAACCTGAAACTCAATCAGGAAGACATCGCCCGGATGGTGGGGGCCACCCGCGAGACGGTCAGCCACTCGCTGGGCAAGCTCAAGCAGGAGGGGGCCATCGTGCGTGCCCGCGCGCCGATCATCGTCCGCATGGAAGCGCTGAAGGCGTACATCGAACAGGGCAACTAGCAGGGCAATCAGAAGAGAAACCTCATCAGAAGAAAGCTGACAGCCCGCCCCTCCGCAATGGAGGGGTTTTTTCGTACCTGATCAGTTCGGAAAATAGGTCAAAGGTAAGCTCCCAGGCGCATCCCAGCCTCAGCCATTCGGCACAGGCGGAGGCGGCAGGCTCAGCTCTAGGGTAACTGGCGAGGAGAGCGCACCACGTCTCCATCTTCTGACCCTGGACCTGACCATGAACATCACTGAACTTTCCAACATCCTGCACACCTTCTGGACCGAGCTTCTGGGCACGGTGCAACACACGCTGGCGACCAATGAACTGGCGCAGGGCGGACTGCTGATCGGCCTGCTGAGCGCGGCGGCCATGTACGCCCGCACGCTGCCCGCGCAACTGCTCTCGCGGCTGGACCGCCGTTTTACCGTCACGCTGGATATTCAGGGCGACGATCCGGCCTTTCCGTGGCTGGCGGCGTGGCTGGCCGCCCAGCCGGTGGGGCGCAACCTGCGGCACCTGGGGGTGGTCACGCGTTTCAACGAGCAGATGGGCGGGCACAATGTCGCCATCGGCACGGACCGCGACGGCGACGAGATCACCGCCCGTCTGGTTCCGCTGATCGGCGCGGCGCTGCTGCGTTTCCGGGGCCACTGGATGTTGGCCTACCCGCAGCGCACCGAGCGGCAGGGCGCGAACCAGGGGGGGCTGGGCTTCACCCACAGCCTGACCTTCAGGATGCTGTCCGGGGCGCGTCCGGTGATTACCGACCTGCTGCGCGAGGCCTACGACTTCACGGCGGGCCGCAGCGACGGGCGCGTGGAAATCTACGTGCCCGAGTACCACGGTTGGAAGCTGGTAGAACGCCGCGCCGCCCGCCCACTGGCAAGTCTGATCTATGGGGCTGGCCTGCTGGACAACCTGCACGCCGATATGGGCAGTTTCTTCGAGGACCGTGAGTGGTACGCGGGCATGGGCATCCCCTACCGCCGGGGCTACCTGCTGCACGGCCCCCCCGGTAACGGCAAGAGCAGTCTGGTGTCGGCGCTGGCGGGGGCGTTTGGTTTGAACGTGTGCGTGCTGAACCTCGCTACCCCCGATCTGAGTGATGACCGCCTGACCGCCCTGCTCGGCGAATTGCCGCGCCGCGCGCTGCTGCTGCTTGAAGACATCGACGCCGTGTTCCTGGGCCGCGAGCCGCGTACCCCCAGCGTCAAACTCTCCTTCAACGGGCTGCTGAACGCGCTGGACGGCGTGGCGGCGGGCGAGGGGGGCCGCGTGACCTTCATGACCACCAACGATCTGGCCGGGCTGGACGCCGCGTTGATCCGTCCGGGCCGCGCGGACCGCCACCTCTTGATCGACAACGCCACCCGCGCCCAGGTGGCCGGGATGCTGCGCCGCTTCTGGCCGGGGTGGAATGCGGCAGAAGTCGGCGAACTGGCTGCCCGTCTACCCGAAGGTATGCTGAGCATGGCCCGCATTCAGGAATACCTGCTGGAACGCCGCGCCGACGAGGCAGGCGTGCGCCGCGACTGGGCGGAACTGGCGGGCGTGGAGGAAGTTGTCGCGCCCTGCCCGACACGGCTGCGGCTGCTGGCAGGCTGAACCGATTCAATCCACCCTCTTCCCCGCGAAGGGGGATTTTTCATGTCTGCCGATTACGGCGGACGGCCCTTCCACACCCTGTTTGTGCCAGGATACTGGCTGAATGTTCCAGGCCCTGAGCAACGTCCTGCTGCCCGTGATGATCGTCGCCGGTCTGGGGGCGCTGCTGGCCTCGCGCATGAAAATCGATCAGGTCACCATCTCGCGCATCACCATGTACCTGCTGATTCCGGCGCTGGTGCTGGACGTGATTCTGCGGACACCGGTCAAGGCCGCCGAGGCTGGGCAACTGGGGCTGGCCTTCCTGCTGGTGATGGCCGTGTCGTTGGGTCTGGGCTGGCTGGCTGGCCTGGGCCGTCCCGACGCTGAACGCCGCAGCCTGAGCGCTTCCTCTGGCATCTGGAACAGCGGCAACATGGGGCTGCCGATTGCGCTGTTCGTGTTCGGCGACAGCGGGTTTGACCGGGCCACCGTGGTTTTTCTGGTGTCCATCGTCGCCATGTATATCGTCGGCCCGGCCATCTACGGCTCGGCCTCTAAAACGGGGCAGAAATACGGTGTGGCCGACATTCTGAAGTCGGTGTTCCGGCTGCCCACCATCTGGGTGGCGCTGATCGCCATTGCGCTGCGGGTGCTGAACGTGCCCGTTCCGCAGGGCGTCACGCGCGGGGTCGCGCTCTTGGCACAGGCCACGCTGCCGCTGGTGCTGCTGTCACTGGGCCTGCAACTGGGCGCGGGCGGGTGGCCGCCGCTGAACCGCCGGGTGTGGCTGGCCGGGGCGGCGCGGCTGATCGGCGGCCCGCTGATCGCGCTGGGCGTCGGCTATCTGGTAGGACTGCGGGCCGAATCGCTGGCCGTGCTGGTGCTGTCGGCCAGTATGCCCACCGCCGTCAATGCCCTGCTAATCGCGCAGGAATACGGCGGAGACTCGGAGACGGTGGCCGGGGTGGTGCTGGTCACGACGCTGGGATCGGTGCTGAGTATCGCGGCGGTGGTGGCGCTGCTGCCGATGCTGGGGTAAAGGCCGCCTGCCCGCTAGACTCCAGTCGTGAGAGCAGATACGGCGGCAGAAGGTCAAAAAACGGTGCTGGTGATCGTGGGCGGCAGCATGGCGGCAGTCAAAGCGCCCTCTGTGTTGCGGCGGCTGCGCGAGGGCGGCGTGAGTGTGAACGTGATCGCCACCCGCGCCGCGCTGGCCTTTATCACCGAGCTGAGCCTGTCCACCGCCGCCGACGGCCCGGTGGGCACCGACGCGGCGTGGTTCTCGCCCCGCCCCGACGCCCTACATCTGACGCTGGCAAAGGTGGATGCGGCAGTGATCGTGGGAGCCTCTGCCGAGTTGCTGGCTGGGGCGGCGCACGGCCACGCGAATGAGCTGGCGCTGGCAACCCTCCTGAGCGTGCCGGGGCCAGTGCTGTGGGTTCCGGCCATGAACGCGGCCATGTGGCACAACCGGGCCGTTCAGGCCAATGTGGCGCGGCTGAGGGACTGGGGCCACCACTTCCTGGGGCCGGAGGTAGGATCGTTCGGCACACGCGGCGAGGGCGCGGGCATCGGGCGCATGGCCGAGCCGGAGGACATTGCCGCCGCCGTGCTGAAGCTGCTGGCACCCGCCGCTGTGTCTGATTCAAAAGGGCGTGATCTGGACGGCCTGCATGTGGTGGTTTCTGCTGGCCCCACCCGCGAGTATCTGGACCCGGTGCGTTTTATCAGCAACCCCAGCAGCGGCAAGATGGGCTTCGCAGTGGCGATGGAGGCGCGGGACCGGGGCGCACGGGTCACGCTGGTGACGGGTCCGGTGAATCTGCCTGGTCCTTCTGGCATGGCTGTGGTCAGGATCAACTCTGCCCTGGAGCTGCGCGACGCCGTGGTTCAGGCGGCCCAGGACGCCGATATCGTGGTCATGACCGCCGCCGTGGCCGACTACCGCGCCGCCGAACTCAAGGGCGAGAAGCAGGCCAAGGTGGCGGGCGACGTGAGCATCCATCTCACGCCCAACCCCGACATCCTGGCCGAACTGGGGCAGAACAAGGGGGAGCGCGTGCTGGTGGGTTTTGCGATGGAAACGCACGCGGGCGTGGAGCGGGCCGCCGCCAAGGCCGCGCGCAAGAACGCCGATTTTATCCTGCTCAATTACCCCACGCAGGAGGGAACGGCGTTTGGTGGCGACGACAATCAGGTCACGCTGGTCCGCGCCGACGGCTCCCACCAGGACTGGCCCCGCGCCAGCAAGCGCCAGGTGGCGCGGCAATTGCTGAACGAGGCTTTGCGGGTCCGGGATTTGCGGGTTCGGGAGCAGCGGACGACAGATTAAGCCCCTCCGGCGATTGCATTATTCATCCGCACTGCATAGAGTGGCGGGCGTGCCAGGCAAGCTCAGCAAGGAACAGCGTCAGAAGCGCATTCAGGACATCATCGCCCGTGAGAGTGTCTCCACGCAGGGCGAACTGGTGGAATTTCTGCGGCGTGAAGACGTGCTGGTCACGCAGGCCACCGTCAGCCGCGACATCAACGAGCTGCGGCTGGTGCGCGTGCCGGTGGGCAAGGGCCGCCACCGCTACGCCCTGTCACAGTCGGGCGGCCACGGCGACGTCAAGGGTGAGCTGGGCCGGTTGTTCCAGAACTTCGTGCAGGACGTGGACCGGGGCGAGAACGTGCTGGTGGTCCGCACCGCCGAGGGCCACGCGTCCGGGGTGGCGCTGCTGCTGGACCGCCTGCGCCGCGACGACATCGTGGGCACCATTGCCGGGGAAGACACCATCTTCGTGGTGGCCCGCACCACCGATGAGGGCGAGGCCCTGATGGAAGAGCTGCACGCGCTGATGCTGGGCTAGAGAAATTCGGGGACACGACCCCGCCGTAGCCACAGCAGAAAGCTCCGCCGAGACGGGAATGATGGGTACTCCCGTATGGCCCTAACCCAGGTGGTTGACGGTGCGACTGGACTGCCAGTAATCCAGAAATTTCTCGATCTGGGACAGAAATTCAGCGAAACTCGACGATTTGACCAGATACGAACTGGCATGCAGCGTGTACGCCTCGCTGATGTCCTGCTGGGCACTGGAGGTAGACAGGATCACCACCGGGATGCGGACCAGACGGGGATCCTTCTTCATTTCGCGCAGCAGTTCAAAGCCGCTCATGCCCGGCATGTTGAGATCCAGCAGCACCACATCGACCTGAAAGTCCTGATCCTGGAGCAATGCCAACGCTTCGCGCCCGCTTCCGGCACAGGTCAACACGCAATCCGGGCAAAGATGCTCGAAAGCCTCCTGGGCCAGCAGTTGATCCTGCGGGCTGTCATCCACCACGAGGTACTTGAAAGGCAGCATCATGCCTTCAATGATAAAGCTTTCTTAATGCTGACCATCGGTCTTCCTGGGACAGCCTGTGAATCATTCCTCCAGAGCGACCAGGGACTGAACTCAGCCTGCCTGTGGTCTTGCCCGGTCAATGGCATCTGCGCGGGAGCGCCCCGGTGCCGTGGACCTGAGCCGTGCCACCGGACTGAGCGGCATCGAAGGGCGCGGGGCCAGCAGCAATGCAATGGCCAGGACGCCGAACAACACGATCAGAACGAGACTTACCATGACTAAAAGTATGGCAGCGCGCGCCTGACGGCACCATTGCGAATCGCTTCATGAGCATCTGGCGGAATGCTCATGGAGGCGACAAGAAAAAACCCCCGCCGGGGCGGAGGCTTTGCTGATGGTAGACCCGAGCAGATTTGAACTGCTGACCCCTACAGTGTCAATCTGATCAGACACCACCGACTGAGCAAAACTGGAACCGATTGGAGCCGTTTAGCGCGTGCCTGAAACCGTTGCATCACCCGTTAGAGTGGATTGGAAACAACTGGGGTGGGGTGGGGTTGCTGCCATTGTTGCTCTCCCCCTTTCACGGCTAATGCTCAGGGCACGGCTCGATGAATTCCACGTCCAGCCAGTATTCGGCCTGGTCCCAGTCCAGCGGGTTCAGCTCTGCCGTCCACGCGAGCCAAGCGGCAGCTCTGGCTTCCTCGTGACAGCCCAGATAGTCGGCGAGGGCCGTCCGCTCGGCAGGGGAAGGGATGTCGTCTGACTGGCCGAGATCAGCGTTGTACATGCGGGCCAGTTGATCAGCGATCTCGGCAGGGGTCAGGTCAACTGGACGCATGAGGGAAAGCCTACCCGCTGACCCAGCCGCGTGGTGTCAACCAGCCCCGTACGGCAGAACAGGGATTCACCTTGAGCAGACCGGACAGCGCTCGTCTCCCAGACGTGCCTTAGAATTTTTTGTGATCGTCTCACCAGGCTGCGACGCGGCGTCGTGACGTTGATCACCCCATGACCCCTTTTTCTTTAGCTCCCTCCATTTCTGAACTTCCCGCCCTGGCCCGTCGCCGCCGCGTTTACCTTTTTGTGGTGGCCGCCGGGACGATCCTGGTCTTCGTTGGCGGCCTAGTGGCCGGCCCCAGTGACCTGTACCTGCATTACGTCAGTCCTGTTCTGGTCCTGCTGGGCCTGGTTGACCTGTGGTGGCTCTGGACCCGCCGCCCGCTCTACGTGGCGGAATACGCTGGATACGCTGTTCTCGCCGCCGCAACAATGTTCCATGTCGCCCTGCTGTCGCTGTTGCCAGTTCCTTCTGGAATCTATCCGAACAGCGGCCCGTACTGGACGCTGATCTGCACCTGCATCGTCGGCTTCCTGGCCCTGCCCCCACAGCGGGCCTGGTGGTTTAATCTCACGCTGCTCAGCGTCTGTCTGCTGGTGCCGTGGCTGACCCACAGCGCCTACGCCTTTGGGCACCCAGCCCTGTTTTTGCGGTTGCAGGGGTCCGTCATGATCGTGACGGTGCTGCTGGGCACCATGGCCGCCTTGCGAACACAGATGGACGAAACAGACCGTTCCGAGCAGAGGATGCGCGCTCTGGCGTTCACAGATTCGCTTACTGGGCTGCCTAACCGCCGGGCCGTTTACCCTGCTGTCGAGGACCTGCTGGCAGACCATCGGCGCGGCGTACCAGGAACACTTCACCTGATCGACATCGACCACTTCAAGCACATCAACGATGAGCACGGCCATGACGTTGGCGATCAGGTGTTGATGGAAGTGGCCCGCTTGCTGTCCACTTGCGACACGTTACCGGGCACCGCGCCACCAACTGTCGGGCGCTGGGGCGGGGAGGAATTTATCGTGGTCATGCCGGGCACGGACCGGACGCGCAGTCGGACACGGGCCAGCGTTCTCCTGCAAGAGTTTCGCCTTGCGTCATGGCCCTATGGGTTGAAGGTCACCGTCAGCATCGGCAGCAGCACCGTGGAGACAGAGGACATCTTCAGCAGTCTGCTGTCTCGTGCGGATCAGGCGTTGTACCGCGCCAAGGATGCGGGGCGTGACCAAATGATGCTAGATCAAGAGGCGTAGCCTCGGTTTTCCTGGGGATCATTCTGCCTGTCTTGATCCCTAGCATCACAGCAAATGGCCCCCACCAGCCCACGCCGGGAGCACAGAAAGGAGGGGCAGCTCTGCTGAAAGAAATTAATCGCCAATCATCATGATCATCAGAACAAACGCCACCCAGGTGGCCCCCAGCGGCAGCGTGAAGGGCAGGCCCAGACCTACCAGTACGGGCATAGACACACCCACGGCCAGCAGCAGCGGCCCTTGATGGGCGCGTAACGCTGCGTTCAGCGGCCCACCGACGAATGGTATCCGTCGCCGCCACCCGACTGCTGTCAGCGCGGCGCAGAGGGCGGCGATCAGAAGTGAATGGCCGATCTCTGAATCGCTGACCGACAACAGGAGGACGACATTGGCGAGACTGATCACGGCCAGCAGCAGTGACAGGAGGGCAACGATGTGTGGACCCTCACGTCTAGGCGTCGAATGGAGCATTCCTCAATTTATCGATGGCGTGCTTGCGGGACTCTGACAGCAGCACCAGCGGAGGCGAGGGGGAGAACCAGGGGTGCGGCGCAGAGAGGGCAGGGCGGGGGAACTGGTGGGATAGACCAAAAAGCAGCCCCCACCGCCAGCCGCGAGGGCCAGGGTGGGGGCAGTCAATCGCCTGAGCTGTCCGTTAGTTCAATCGCAGGTAGATTGGCCGGTCACCTTTACTGGCCTTGTAAAAGCTCACCGATGCGCTCGACAGCTTGCCCGTGTAGATGAGGCGGTACTGCTGGCCCGCTACGGTGTCAGGCAGGTTGCATCCCAGCCGCCCGCTGGCGCGCTTCACGCAGTTCGGATCGGTGGTTTCGATGGTCCCTGCCAGCAGCAGCTCCGGGGCTTTTGCCGTCTCGGGGCCAGGGTTCGCAAAGATGATTGCGCCGCCCACGTCGGCCAGTGACGCGCTTTCCTGCTGGACGGTCTGGAGGATCGGGGCGCAGGAGGCCAGGAGGAGCAGGGGCAGAATCAGCAGCTTTTTCATAGTTTGCCTTCCTTGATGTCTTCAATGACTTCCATGAGTTTCAGGCGATTTTCCCGGCTGAGTTCAGCGTCCCCGTCTGCGAGATCAGCGATCACGGGGGCCAGCACGGGGGCCAGCTTGAACAGCGTGCCGATAGAGACTTTGTTGCCCAGCATTCCGGTGATGAGTTCAGACAGTTCCTTCATGGGATTTGCTCCAGTCCGCCTTCGGGCGGGGTGATAGGCGCAGTGGGCAGCGGGGCAGCCTGTTCCAGCGCCTTCAGGTTGCCAAAGACGCGGGTGATGTAATCCCCGTTTGCTTTGAAGAATCCGAACACGGCGGCCATGATCGCCTGCGCCCACGGCACGTCACCCTGAGCGGTCACAGCGGCCCAGGCGGTAAAGCCCACGCCGATCAGCAGGGACAGCACGGCGCTCAGGCCCACGGTGGACGGCCCAGAGGTGTTCCAGAGCTTCTTAAAGACGGCGGTGAGGGGTTGCACGAGGATGCCCGTCAGCAGCGCCACAGCCGCCGTCACGTAGGGCTGATATTCAGCAGGAATGCCAGGGGTGGCGTCCTGAGCAAAGGCGAGGCTCACGAGTAGCAGGGCCAGCAGTGGAAGGGCTTTTTTCATGGTCACTTTCCTTTTCGGAGAGAGGCGAGGGTTTCAGGCGTCAGGTAGGCTTTGTCGGTTCCGTTGATGAGTGAGGCCGTGCCGATCTGCGTATTCGTTTCAGGATCGAACAGCCGCAGCGCCCGCTTATCCAGCGCGTCCGGCACATGCGCGGGCGGGCTGGGCGTCAGGCGGGCTTGCACGTCGCGCACGTAGGCATCCCACGGCCATGTTTTGCCGGGACAGTTCGCACGGGCGGCGCGGCCCGGCTGCACTTCGTTGTGACCGATCAAGTGCTGACGGTCTGCCGGGATACCGAACTGGCGGCACAGGGTCGTGGTGAGTTCAGCAGAGGCGGCAAGCTGTAGGGCGCTGGGCGTCCACGGCCCCTTACTCGGCTGGCCTTCGTGTTCAATGCCCACAGAGCGCAGGTTCATGGCCCAGAGGCCGGAATGCCAGGCGGTATCTGTGAGGGGGACGTGCTGGGCAATGCGCCCGTCCATTGCAATGGTGAAGTGCGCGGAGGTGTTGCAGGCGGGATCGGCAAACCACGCCAGCGTTCCAGAAAAGCCGCCGTCCGTCACATGGCAGACGATCCGGTCAACCTTGACGCCTTCCCGTCCCTTTGAAAAGTTGCCGGGGTGAGCCGGGTATTGTTCGATGTTCATACCACTCCTTGTCCCATTTCCGGGTCGTTCCCCCACGGTGTTTCCGTCAGCCCCTGCAGCCGCTCCAGCGCGTTCAGCAGGGCGCGGGCCTCCGTGCGTGTGATGAGGTAATGCTGATTCCGGGCGGACAGGCGCTCAATCTGCAAACGCAAATCCCTGATCTGTTTGGCGCGTTCCGCCTGCTGATCCTCAATGGCGATCCGCAGTGCGCGCACGTCCTCACGCAGTTTTGCGATTTCCTCCTCAAACGTGGCCGCATCCGTGCGCAGGCGCTTGATTTCCTCCCGGTACTCGGTCCTGAACTCGCGGGCATCCTTGCCATCTGCGGTAAAGAAGTTCTTGGCAAAGGCCGTGAAAATGCCGCCGCCGATCAATCCCAGCGCGGCCCACGCGGCGTCGTAGAGGTTGCTGGGGTCAGGGGTTGCCACGTTGCCTCCACCGCTTCGTTAGCCACGTTCGGAAGTGCTGAGGGCTGCGCGTTTCATGGAACCAGTCGTCTGCCGTCACGTAGGCCAGCCCCGAACTCCACAGGCCGAGCAGGCCGTAAACCGCGCTGCCCCAGTTGAGGCCAGCCGGGCCATTGGTGATCAGGATGGCGAACAACAGAAAGAACGTGGCGCTGGCGAATTGCCACAGGATCAGCAGCGGTTTGCCGCGCGGGATCAACAGCAGTCCCAGGCCAATAGCCAGGGCGATCACCCCCCAGGTGAGCGTGCTGGCAATCGCCTGAAAGCCGAAGTAGCCGGGGACCAGCGCGACCATGTTCGGGCGGATGAAGGCGATGGCGCTCACGCCCAGGTGAAGCGATCCCAGGGCCATGCGGAGCGGCTCACCTCCCGCGCCGCGCCACCCCGTCACGGCTGCCATCCGTAGCGCCAGATGTTGGTGCCCGGTATCGGCTCGTATTGCCAGCGCCAGGAGTACAGCGTCCACAGCGCAGAAGCGGGGATGGTGCTGCCAAACTTGCCCAGCGTCCAGCTATACGCGCCGCCGTACTTCGCGCTGCCGTCCGGGATGATCGGCTGGTACGGTGCGCCGTCGCGCTTGCGGCTGGTGGTGCTGGTCTTGCGGACGCGCAGGCTCACATCTGCTGGGCAGTCGGGCGAGGGCCGCAGGACGGGGCGATAGATCACCCCGAACACGTAGTCTGGGATGACCTGAAGGTAACAGCCCGGCGGCGGTGTTCGAGCGGCCACCAGGGCGAGGGTCAATGCGACTTCAATCAAGGTTTCACCTCCAATGGGTCAGGGATCCTGCATCCCGTAATTTGTCCGTCCGGCCAGCCGAAATCCCCAGGCCCACAGCCGGCCTGCACCGCCGCTTCCCCTACCGCGTCGGCGTGGGCTTCCAGGGCGTTGCAGTTCCAGGCGGGCTGTCTCAGGCACGGCGCACCCAGGAACGCCACGGGAACGGCCTGATGCGCCTGCTGCCAGATGTGCGTCAGCTCGTGGGCCACCATCCGCGTGCTGACCTGGCCGGCCTCGATCCGCACGGTGTTCCGGCTGGCAAACGCCGCCAGTGGCGCGAGGCTGCCATCAGGGACCTGTAGCGCCTGATAGGGAAGCCCCCAGACTGTCGGGGAGTCCGGGGGCAGATTTGGAGCGCAGGCCGTGAGCAGGAGCAGGGCCACCCATCTCAAGGCACCCGCCGCCCCACCACGACGCTCGCCGCCGCCCAGACCGCCAGGTGATCGGAGATCCAGCCGGTGATCAGCGATTCAGGCACCGCGCCCGCCGTGTACGAACGGTTGCCGATCGGCCCCACGGTGGCGTTGTCGCTGAACCCGAAGTCCAGCCGCCGCGCCGGCTGTCCGGCCAGCGGCGCACCCCAGGCCACATCGTTGTCATCCACGATGTTCGTGGTCTTGTCCATGATGAAGTTGCTGGCGTAATTGCGGGCATAGATGCCCACGTCGATGTTCGCGCCGTTCTGATCCACCCGGCTGCCGTCCGGGGCAAAGCCGGTCTGCGCGATCCGGTTAGTGATGATCTTGCCGTAGTTCGTGCTGGACATCGAGATGCCCGTGTTGGAAGTGCGAACGGCGGTGTTGCGCTGCACCGTCGTGTGATCGCCGCCCTCGTCCCCGATCACCACGGCGCTGCCGGAGAAGATGTTGCTGGGCACCGTGTCATACGCGCCGTCGATGAGGTTGCGGTCGATCATCAGCGGGCTGGCCAGGGTGCCGCCGCTCTGGTAGGTGTTGATGTTGTCCTCGACGCGGGATTCTCCGGGCAGGTTGGTGATCCAGTTGTCCTTGATGCTGATTCCGGCCACGCCGCGCACCTTGTCGAGCTGGACGGCCTGCACGCGTTCCCACCCGACATCTGATCCGGCCAGGGAAAAGCCGTTCGGGCTGCTGCGGTCCCGGAAGCGTCCGTCGATGTTGCGGAAGCGGTTGCGCTCGGCGCGGAAGGTGCCACCGCCCCAGCAGGATTCCGCCACCAGGATGCTCGTGCCGTTCAGGTTGCAGTTCTCGACGATGACGTTCTTCGCGTAGGCGAACAGAATCCCGCCTGCCCGGTGGCCGTCGGCGAGGGCCAGGCCCGGCGTGATCACCGAGCAATCCCGGATGACCACGTCGGCTGCCACGCTGTTGCCGGGAGGTGCACCGAATTTGGCGTTGCCGATGGCGGCCTGCCCGGTGGTGAACCCCTTGGGCGCGCTGGCCGTGCTGTGCGTCAGCAGCAGCGGGCGCGTGGTGTTGACGTAGATGGCGCACTCGCCCCGGATCAGGGTGCGGGCGGTCAGGCCCGTGACTGGGTAGCGTCCGGCATCTGGCCCGCTGGCAATGGGCACGATGCCCCGGCTGTCCAGATAGGCGTCGTTGATGACCACGGGCGCGGTCCAGGTGATCGTGCTGGGGTCCGGCTCCACGTACAGGACCGGGTCAGGCGTGGGCGGCGGCGTCCCTCCAGCGATGGTCACGCCGATGCTGGTGGTCCCTTGCTCGGTGCGGCCCAGACTGTCGGTGGAGACGGCGATCAGGGTCAGGGTGCCGTTGTCGGCTGCCGTGACGTCCATGGTAGCCGTGTAGGGCGGGCTGCTGGCGCGGCTGATGTAATTGGCCGGACTGACGCTGCCCCGGTAGAAGTCCACCCACTTGATGGTCAGACCACTCGGAGGTGTCGCCACTGCGCCCACGGCCACGGGCCTCGCGGTGGTCACGCTGCCGGGGGAGGCGCTGACGCCCACGGTGGCTCCGGGCAGGGGGATGGCGACGTTGACGGTCTTGGACGTTTCTGCAAAGTTTCCTGCCGCGTCCGTGGCCCGCAGAAGATAGGTGTGCTGCCCGTTGCTGGACCGGGTGATGGTCTCGGTGACCTCGCCGCCGGGTGGGATGGTCAGGGGCGTGCCGTCCCGCGTGAGCAGCAGCGTGACTGCGCCGCCCGCATCGGTGCCACTGGCGTTCAGGGTCAGGGTGCCGTTGACTGTGAAGTTCAGGCTGCTGGCGGTCAGGACGGGGATGGGCGCAGTGGTGTCCGGCGCACCGATGCCGACTGTCACGGTGAAACTGGCCTCGCGTGCCTTGCCTTGTCGATCCACCACCACAGCACGGAACCGAACCTCGCCGTTATCGGCGAACGTAAGCTCGGCGGGGAAGGTGTAGGGCAAGCTGAGGCGCTGGCCGATCTGGACGGTGTTCTTGAAGAAGTCCACTCGCGCGACGTTGCTGCTGTCGCTCAGGGTGACGGTCAAGGGGTAGGGCGAGGCCGTGACTGGGCCAGCAGAACCAGTGAACAGGATGGTGGGCCGGGGCGATAGCTCTGAGCCAGGGCTGACGCGGATGCCCGCGAGCAGGGCCAGCAGACTTGAGATTGACGGCATGGGGCCTCCGATGGGCAAAGGGAAACCCCCGCTGGTAGGCGGGGGCTAAGGATTCTAGGCTGACAAAAGATACATAGGATCTGTCATGTGAAACGCAGGTGGCGCAGGTTCAGCAGGACCAGGGTGAAGGACTGGGTATGGGAATTCGTGCTCGTGGTGATGGTCCTGTTGCTGTTGTACGGCTTGATCAGAGGCTGAGGTTAACCTTTCCAGCAATAGACCCCCGCACTGGCGGGGGCTTTTGCTTGCTCGGGGATGAGGCTGGGACTGGCCGATACTCGGCGCGATACCTGAACGTACCGGGACTGCTCTGAGGCATTGAAACTTCTGCCTGTGCGGTAGCCTCAGCAGAACACCCCGCTCAAGAAACGCAGGGTGCTGTTGGGCCGTTGGAGGCCGCTGAGGTGGGGACTTCAGTAAAGCGTAAAACTAGTGGCTGGGAGTAAATCGAGGTGAAGAAGTGGAACCAGAAGTCCTTTTAGTCCTGCCGATTTCCTTTCAAGAAAGACGGGAGGTACTTAGAAGATTGAGTGAAGCACTAAGATATGAATTTTCCATAAAATTAAGAGTATTATTTTTATATAACGCAGACATTCCATCTTTTTCATTTGATTCTAAGCATGAACTTCCGCCCGACAACCAGATGCTAAGAGATGTAAGAGAATTATTATCTGATTATATTGATATCCCACCTCTGAGTTATGCTGCTGCTGATGAGTCTAATCAAGTGTATGATGAAACCTTTCGTGGATTTGGCACTGGTATCTTTCAGCTTAATGAGTGTTTGTTCGAAGAAAGTACGCAAGGTATAGACGTGGACGGTGCGGCATATGTCAGTATAACAAATAGTCAATTTAAGAATAATGATTTATTCGATGTTAAACTGAGAAATGTCGGCAGAAGTGTTTTAAATAATAATAAAATGAGGAGAGATAAAATGAGCGAAAATAAGGAACCCGCTTTTGATGTGGAATTAGGTAGCGGCGATGTTGAAGATAATAGTCATGTGGGAGATCGGGCAGGCTTTAAGATTCGGGTTAAGGGCCACGGAAATGTAAAGCGGAATCAGTCAATTGACTCAAATGTAAGTCCAGATTTAATTCAATCAATCAAAGAACTAAGGCTTGCAGTAAATGAAGTTGCCTTTCCCACTATTCGTGAGTCAGGCGAGACTTTGATCGAGAATTTTGAAGAGGCGCGGAGGGCTGGTGAAAACGGTGAATCGCAGTTGATCAGATTGCGGGACTGGGCTAATGAAATGAGCGCGCTAATCACAACTGGCGCTGTGATTTACGCACTGGTGGTGGCTGTGGCCAGGATGGCGGGTGTGGAACTACCTTCAGTACCGGACAACTTGCGTTTAAGTGGCGCTGGGTGCGGAGAAAGGTTGATTTAAGAGGCCGAAGTATATTTCGGCCTGTGGGTGATCCCATCTCAGCGCTCTCGCCAGATATTGCCAGCCATACTGGACCACGCTGACTGCGCGACGACCATGCGCTTTGACTGGAATTGGTTTGGACGCGTTCATCCATACGCCCACCGGCAGACAGCACACCCAGGCCAGCGTGACCAGTCCAAACAACCGCTCTAATCGGTCAGCGTGGGTCACCGCTGACCGTTCCAGGTCAAAGCCACGCGACTTCATGCTGCTGAACGTACACTCGATGCTCCAGCGCAATCGGTACACCGCCCAGGTGT
>NZ_JNIV01000072.1 GCF_000701405.1 Deinococcus marmoris DSM 12784 | reverse complement strand
TGCCTGCCGAGTTTCCCGCACCAGGACGCGATTGATCGCCTCCCATGAACCGTCAGCTTCAAAACGGCGAAAGTACGAATACACCGTCTGCCACGCTGGAAAGTCATGCGGCAGGTTTCTCCAGGCAATGCCGCCCTGCAAGACGTACATGATCGCGCACAGCACCTCGTAGAGATCGACCGTGCGTGGCCGCCCTCCTGGCTTGGCAGAGGGGAGGAGTGGTTCGAGCCGCTTAAACTGGGCTTGGGTCAGGTCCGACGAGTAAGGCTTGCGTTTCACACCTCAAGCTTGCCACCGGGTCTGACCCTTTATAAACGCGCTCTAAGACTTTCAGACCCTTAGACCTCTCCAACGAAGTCCCAAGCCCCCACATCTCCACAAAGGAAACCCCATCCAATGAAGACCAAACAATGCCTCGTGATCGGCCTGGGCCGTTTCGGCACCGCCGTCGCCACCACCCTCTACGAGATGGGCCACGAAGTCGTGGCGGTGGACCACAACGAGGAAAACGTGGAACGGGTCATGAACCTTGTGACCCACGCGGCCATCGTGGACGCCAGCGACGAACGGGCGCTGCGTTCCATTGGCGTGGGCGACTTTGACGTGGTGGTGGTGGCCATCGGCACCGATGTGCAGGCCAATATCCTGGCCACCATGAACGCCAAGAGCCTGGGCGCGGCCTACGTGGTCACCAAGGCCGTGGACGAGATGGCCCGGCGCGTGCTGGAGCGCATCGGCGCTGATCTGGTGATCCGGCCCGAGCATGACATGGGCGTGCGGCTGGCCCGCCAGATCGCCACCCCCAACATCGTGGACACGCTGGACCTGGGCGGCGACCACGCCATCGTGGAAATCGAGGCCAACGAGCGCCTGAAAGGCAGCCTGCGTGACCTGAACCTGACCGGACGTTTCGGCGTGCAGATCATCGCCATCAGCCGCGCGGGCAAAATCGAGGTCACGCCCCGCGCCGAGGACGAGCTGCGCCCCCACGACAAACTGGTGTTGATCGGGACCAGCCACAACATCGACGAACTCCGGCGTTATCTGGGGGAATAGAGTCCCAGGCGCGGAAACCTTCGATCATCGTTCAGAGATGACGGCCAGACCTTGAAGCTGAACCCCGCCCGAATAAATATCAGGGCGGGTTGACTGCTGAACGCTTCTTCCACTTCAGGCTCTCTCTATCGTTGCGTCAGGGGTAGAGACAGAGACTCCTTCCAGCTACAGGTCGCGCCGACTGAAACGCCACATCGCCGCCGCCACGGCCAGCGCGGCTAGCACGGCGGCCCACAGGACCAGCGCTGCCGGAATCGGGTCCGAGGCGAAGAAGGGATTGGCCCCGCGCGCTGCCCGGCTGATCTCCAGCAGGCTCTCCGGTTGCAACAGGTAACTGGCCCCCAGCCACAGCGCGTTGGTGGGCATGACCGTGTTGGCGACGCGCCCCAGCGTAGTCAGGATTGGGGTGTCCGAGAGTGTGCCGATGGCGCTGAGAATACCCCCAGTGAAGCCTGCACCGTACAGCACGAACACGCCGATGCCGTTGGCGAGGGTGGTGAACAGCGTGCTGCCCAGCACCGTCAATCCGGTGAGCAGCGTGACCGACAGCAGGATCAGGCCCAGGGCCGGGGCGGGGGCCGGGGGCAGGTAGCCGGTGATGGCGTACACGCCGACGAGCAGCGACACGCCCAGCAGGGCCACATAGACCACATTGACCACCGTGAAGCCGATCCAGCGCCCCAGTACCAGTTGAGCGCGGCTGATCGGGCGGGCAATCACGCTCTGCATCACGCCGTTCTCGATGTCGCCGCTGACTGCGCCCACGGTGGACAGCACCGACATCAGCGCGCCCAGGAAATACACCAGATACATGCCGAACATGGCCGAGTACATGACTGGAACGTTAGATAGCCCCGTGGTGCTGCGCCCGTCCAGCCCAGCATTCACGGCCCGCTCGTCCAGATTCATTTCCAGCCGGTAAATGCCGTACAGGTAAAAGCCGATAAACAGCACGCTGAGAACCAGCAGCACGCTGACCAGCCGTTTGCGGACCGCCTCACGCAGGGAGAGTTCGGCGATGAGCAGGGCATTACGCACGGACGGCCTCCGGGGCAGCGGTAGAGACGGGGGCAGGGCGGTCCTCGATCAACTCCAGGAACATCGTTTCCAGGTCCGGGCGGCGCGGGGTCAGGGCGTGCAGGCGTGCGCCGCTGGCGTGGATGGCGTCGGCCACCGCAGGCACGGCGTCCGCGTGTTGCAGCCACAGCTCAATGTCGGCGCGTCCGGGGGTCTGGGTGTCGGTGTGGCGAACCTCGCCCAATCGGGCCAGCGCGTCCAGCAACCCAGGCTTGATAGCGTCCACCCGGATGCCCACTGGGATCACGCCGCCCATCAGCTCCTGCATGCTGCCCTGCTGCAACACCCGGCCCTCCTTGACGAAAGCCACCCGGTCACAGACCTGTTCCACCTCTGAAAGCAGATGGGAGTTGAGGAACACGGCCACGCCGTTGGCCCGCAGCCCCTCAATGATCTCGCGCACCTCCACGCGGCCAATCGGGTCCAGGGCGCTCGTCGGCTCGTCTAAAAAGACCAGTTCGGGGCGTGCCAGAATCGCTCCGGCCAGCCCGCAGCGTTGCAACATGCCTTTGCTGTAGCCGCCCAGCGACTCGGTGCCGCGTCCGCCCAGGCCCACGGTTTTCAGCACCTGTGGCACGCGGGCGCGCAGTTCGTCGGCCTTCATTCCGGCCAGCCGTCCATGAAAATTCAGGAATTCCTCGGCAGTCATCCACGTTTGGAAGCGGAACTGCTCGGGCAGGAAGCCCAGGCGGGCGCGCACGGCGGGATCGGCGGGGGAGCCGCCCAGAACGCTGATTTGCCCGCCCGTGGGCAGCACCAGCCCCAGCAGCATCTTGACGGTGGTGCTTTTGCCCGCGCCGTTGGGTCCCAGGAAGCCGAAGACCTCGCCGGGCAGCACGCGCAGATTCAGACCGTCCACCACCGCGCGGCCTTTGTAAACCTTGCGGAGTTCATGGGTTTCGATGATTGCGGGAGGGGCGCTCATGCGGGCAGCATAGAGGCGCAGGCCCTCGGACGCGTGCGCTGAAAGTTGCAGTTGATACGGGGAAGCTGGATGACTGCTGGATTCTGGGCCGAAATATCGTTCGGGCAGCCCCACCCCCCAGCCCCCTACCCCAGGGGGGCAGGGGGACTTGCAAAGCTGCGAGGCAGAGCAGCGCTGCGCTAGGCACGAGTTCTCGGCTGTAGCAGGCGGAAGTGGGCGGCGGCTTCCGGGGCTGATGCCCGGCTCCGTGACGCTCAATGCGGCCCGTCCGCTTCGCGCCCGACGGCCTTCGGTTGCTGTTTCATTGGCGATTTCACGGGTTGGATGAAGCAAGATGGCCTGACTTTCGGCTCCTCCCCTCTTGCGGGGGAGGCTGGGACTGGTACAGCTCCGTAGGAGAGGGGGGTGGCGGGCGCAGCACGCCCTCCTGCTGGACAGCACAAACCCTCCTGACTTCCCTACCCCATTCACCGTGACGCGCAGCAAGCGAAAGCTAGAACTCGGGCAGCCCCACAGCGCCAGAGCGTCACTTGAGGCAGAGCCTGCACAGGTCCAAAACCGCCCCACCCCCGCCGTGCTAGCCTCCCCGTCATGCCCGAAACGGACCTTTTCCCCGCGCCCGTGACCCCCGCACCGCTGTTCGGGACGGCGGTGGTGGCCGGGGTGGGGCTGATCGGCGGCAGCGTGGCAATGGGCCTGCGCCAGCGTTTCCTGGCCCGCCACGTGATCGGCATGGACGCCAGCATGGACGTGCTGCGCGAGGCCGAGGCGCTGGGACTGGTGGACGAGGTGCGCCCTGCGGCAGGAGAGTGGCTGCGCGACGCCGATCTGGTGATTCTGGCCGCCCCGATGCGCGCCCTGATCCCACTGGCAAACGAACTGGCCCCCTTCCTGAACCCGGCAGCGCTGGTGACCGACGTGGGCAGCGTCAAGGGCGGAATCGCCGCCGAGATGGAGCGGTTGAAGGTCCGCAACTTCGTGGCCGGGCATCCGATGGCAGGCAGCGAACGCGGCGGGGTCACCCACGCCAACGCCGCGCTGCTGGAAAACGCCGTCTGGGTGCTGACGCCCACCGATCAGACCCCATTGACCGCCCTGAGCCGCGCCCGCACGCTGGTGGAGGGGCTGGGGGCCGCCCCGGTGGTGATGCCGCCCGATGCCCACGACGCGCTGGTGGCCACCGTCAGCCACCTGCCGTATCTGGCCAGTCTGGCCCTGACCCATATGGTGGCCCGCGACGAGCGTTTAAGTTTGCTGGCTGCAGGGGGCTTCCGCGACCTGACCCGCGTGGCCAGCGGCGATCCGCGCATGAGCCGCGACATGGTGGTGGAAAACAAGGGGGCGTTGCGTGAGGCGCTGAGGCGCTTCAGATACCAGTTGGACCGACTTGAGGCCGATTTGGAGGAACCCGAGGAACTGCTGGCCGCCGCCTACGAGGGCAAACGCACCCGCGACAGCCTGCCAGTGGTGCGCCGCAGCCTGCTGCCGCAGAAATACGATCTGGTGGTGGCCGTGCCCGACAAACCCAACCAGATCGGCGTCGTGACCCAGACGCTGGGCGCGGCGGGGGTGAACATCAAGGACATTGAGGTCCTGGCGATCCGTGAGGAAGGCGGGGCACTGCGTCTGGGTCTGGAATCTGCCGACGCCGTGGCGCAGGCGGCGGGCATCCTGCGCGGCGTGGGCTTCGAGGTCCGGGCGCGGCTCTGAGACGGAGCCTTGTGGATGACCCCACCGGAACGCCGACGCGTCCAGCAAATCCTCTAGACTGCGTTCAGCGCACGCGCACCTTCCCATGACCCAGATTCGTTTTCCCATCCCCACCGAGCCGGAGCCGCAGCGCCCGCCGGACGGCCTTGAATTCGACTTTGCCCTGGAAGACTCTGCTCTGGAAGATTCTGCCCTGGAAGAACTGACCCCCCCCTCGGAGGCCGAGCCGGTTGATCTGCACGGTAGACCATCAAAACTGACGGCCATCGACCTGTTCCGTGGCATCACCATCCTGGAGGTGGTG
Organism: Deinococcus marmoris DSM 12784; assembly: GCF_000701405.1. Classification (GTDB taxonomy): domain Bacteria; phylum Deinococcota; class Deinococci; order Deinococcales; family Deinococcaceae; genus Deinococcus; species Deinococcus marmoris. The sequence goes on along the minus strand of NZ_JNIV01000072.1, from coordinate 18,582 downwards.
GCCCACCACAGTTCCGGCCTGGCGCTACGCTACGCGGTGCCCGACACCCTGAGCTTCCTGCTGCTGCAACTGATCAACCGCACGCTGCATTTTGCCGTGCCCGCCTTCGTGTTCCTGTCGGCGGTGGTGCTGACCCGCAGCCTGCTGAAGAATTTCAGGCCGGGGCGTTATTTCTTCCGGCGGGTCACGCGTGGGGCGTGGCCGTATCTGCTGTGGTCCGGGCTGTACATCGCGTGGTACGTCTGGACCGGGCAGCGCCCGCCGGAAACCCTGACCGATCCCGACAAGTGGCTGTTCTACCTGCAATACGGCAAGGCCAGTTACCACCTCTATTTCCTGCTGGTGGCGCTGGAAGTGTATCTGGTGATTCCGCTGATGCTGCCGCTGGCCCGCCGCAGGCCGCCAATCGTGCTGGCGCTGCTGATCGGCGCGGCGCTGCAACTGGGCCTCTATCTGCTCAACCGCGAGGTTCTGCGGCTGCCCTTTCCGGCCAGTACCGTGCTGTGGTACATGCTGCCGGTCACAGTGGGTGTGGCAGTGGGCGCACGCCTGGACGAGTTCCCGGCCTGGTGGCGCAAGAACCGGGTGTTCCTGATTGCGGCGGCGGCCCTGGCCTACACGCTGTACATGCCACAGGCGCTGGCCTACGTGCGCGGCGAGGCCGTCACGCCGATCATCTATTCGGGGCTGAGCTGGGCCTACACCACCCTGATGGCCCTGAGCGTGCTGGGGGTGGCGTACAGCCTGCAACGCTTCGCGGGAGCGTGGCGGGTGGCCCTGGGCATCACCGGCATGTTCAGCCTCCAGATCTACCTGATCCATCCGGCGATCCTGCAAACGCTGGAAACCATGCACGCGCCGGGCGGCGACCCGCTGGTCTTCGCGCTGACCATTGTGGGCTATTTCCTGCTGGCCCTGCTGCTGCCCGCCATCTTGGCCCTGCTGCTGGTAGAGACCCGCCTGAGCAGGCTGCTCTTTGGGCGCTGAACATGGGCCGGGCGCTGAACACGGACGGCCCGCAGGCCACCGCCCGGCCATGTCAGTCTGGCGTGAGGCCCGGCGCGCTAAAGTCGGCAACGTTGTGAGTCGGTTTCTTCCTTTGATTGCGTTTGTGGCCCTGTCCGTTCTTTCCGGGGCCAGGGCCAGCGTCCCGTCCTTCTTTCCCCCTGGCACCCACCCCGCCGGGGCCGCGACTGGAACCGGGACCGCCACCGGGGCCGGTTTCTCGTCCGCGTTTCCGCCAGGGACTTTGCCGCCCGGTACTGCCCCTCAGCCGGTGGACTGGCTGCCGCTGGGCGCTGCGGGGCGCGAATCGCTGCTGCGTATTCCCGACAGTTGTACCTACCTGCCCTGCCCGCTGGTGGTGGTCTCGCACCCGCGCAACCAGAGTGCGACCCGTCTGCGCGACAGCGCGACCTTCCGGGTGCTGATCGACGCCCTGCTGGACGCACATTTTGCCGTCCTGCTCAGTGGAGACGGCGGCCTGACCACCTGGGGCAGCCCCAGCGCCCTCAAGGAAGTGGGGCAGGTCCACGCGCAGGCCCTCAAGCGGTTTTCCTGGAATGGAAGCACCTACGCCCTGGGCGTCAGCATGGGCGGCCTGATGGCCCTTCGGAGTGCCCTGCCCGGCAGCCCCTACCGGGTGGGCGGCGTCGCTCTGATCGATGCCTGGACGGACCTGCGAGCGGCCTGGAGCGCCTCGCCCGCCCGCCGCAAGGAGATCAGCGCGGCCTACGGCACGCCCAATGAGCCGCCGCCGGGGCTGGACCCACTGATGCAGACCTTCAAAGCGCCGTACCTGCCGCTGTTCGTGGCCGCCAGCGTCAACGACGGCACCGTTCCGGCCCTGACCAACGGCGAACGCCTGTACCCGCACGCCGCCCTGGGCACCAGCGAATTCATCTCTCTCACCGGCCCCCACCTGGGCGGCAACCGCTTTACCCCGAACATGGCACAGAAGCTGGTGGCCTTCTACAAACGGCTGGAAGGGCGAGACACGGTCAAGGCCGTCAAATAGAGCCAGCAGTAATGTGAGAGTCGGACCCAGATTGCTCGGCGCAGGTTCAGGGGGCGAGTCTCACGCCGGGCCATAAGCCACCCGGCGTATGTGGCGTATCCTGCCTGGCGGTAACCTCTTCACAGACCATCCCAATGCCCTGAATCTGTGCAGATGGGTCTCCATCTTGGACCTGGGCTGGCGAAGGACTGAGGATGACAGAAACAGAAGCTATTGCACGGGCAGACACACCGCGCACCCGCACTAGCCTCGCCGCCGACCTGCGCGAACTGGGGGTGGGGGTGGGTGATGTCCTGATGGTCCACGTCAGCCTGAGCAGCCTGGGCTGGGTGGCGGGCGGGCCGGTGGCCGTGATTCAGGCGCTTCAGGACGCCGTGACATCAGCCGGAACGATTGTCATGCCCACATTCACCCTGCACCTGACCGATCCGGCAGACTGGCGCAGGTTCGCTGTTCCGCCGTCCTGGTGGGCCACCATCCGGGCCGAAATGCCCGCCTTCGATCCGGCGCTGACACCCTCGCGCGGAATGGGCCGCACTGCTGAACTGCTCAGAACGTGGCCGGACGCCAGGCGCAGCGATCACCCGCATAGTTCGTTTGCCGCGTGGGGCAGGCACGCCGAATTCATCACGGCGGACCATCCCCTGACATTCTCGCTCGGCGAAGGTTCACCCCTGGCCCGCGTGTATGACCTGAATGGGCGGGTGCTGCTCCTGGGGACCGGGAACAACACCAGCCTGCATCTCGCGGAGGTCCGGTCCGGGAAGCAGTCCACCGTGCAATTCAGCAGCTCTATTTTTGTGGACGGACAGCCGCAGTGGGTGACTTTCGACGAGTGCGATTACGACGAGGAGGCCTTCTCACCCGTGAAAGCCTCCTTTGAGAGCAGTGGGGCGGTCACGGTGGGAACCGTCGGCTCGGCCACCGCGAAACTCATGTGCCAGCGGGCATTGGTAGATTTCGCCGTGCAGCAGTGGACTTCTGATGGCTCAACCGATGCCCTGTCCTGAGCGCACAACCCTACGCTACGGCAAGGCCAAGAACGTTGAAAAAGCAGGGCTAAAGGCCCACACGCTTTCATTCCCAACGCACCTCTACTCTCACATCGCTGCCGGAATCTCGATGCCGATCAGGTCCAGCGTTTCCTCGAACGCCTGACGCAGGCGGGCGACCAGGGCCAGCCGTGCTTCACGCAGACCTTCCTCAGATTGCAGGACGTTGGTGGCGGGCTTGCCCTTTTTATCCTTGGCGTTGAACCAGGCGTTAAAGGAAGTTGCCAGGTCCAGAGCATACTGGGCAACCACATGCGGCGAGTGAACGTGCACGCTCTGGGCAACAATTTCGGGCAGCTTCGCCACCTGTTTGGCGAGGGTAAGATCAGCGTCTGGCAGGGCGTCCCAGTCCGCCCCCGTACCATCAATCGCGTATCCAGCCTCCTGCCCCTTGCGGAGAATGCTGGCGGCGCGGACAGCCGCATACTGGATATACGGCGCGGTGTCGCCGTTCAGGGCCAGCGCCTGCTCCCAGCGGAAGTCGATCTTGCGCGTCGGTTCGGCCTTGAGCATGGCAAAGCGGATCGCACCCAGACCGATGCGGCGGGCGATCTCGTTGGCGTCCTCGCGCTGTGAGAGTTCAGGGTTGATTTCGGCCAGCACCGCCAGGGTCCGCTTCTGCGCCTCGTCCATCGCCGCGTCCGCGCTGACCGTCACCCCTTTGCGTCCGCTGATGGTCTGGCCCTCCAGCGTCACGAAGGCGTAGGACAGGTGAATGCTGCGGTCTTCCTTCTCCGGCTGTTCGGCCACACCCAGCGACGCCCTGACGATCTTCTGCGGGTGATCCTGGCGTGAGTCAATCACGTTGATGACCTCATCGGCATGGCCGAAACGCCCCTCTGTATCCGGCTGACCGTCCGGCGCACTGGTCCAGACGGTGCGGCCATCGGGATCGGTGGCAAAGGGCTTGAATTTCATACCCTCAAACAGCCCGAACTTCCAGAACTGGTAGCCCACATCCTTGGCGACGTACATGGCGGTTCCGTCACTGCGGCGCAGCACGACGTTGGACTCTTCCAGATTGGGCATGAACGCCGACACGTCCATTACGAACGCTCCAGCGAATTTACCCTCGGTGGGCCAGGAGGTAAAGGGGCTGCCCTCCAGGATGTTCAGCCCGTGGCCCAGGAAACCGCTGCCCACCACGTCCGATTCCCAGGCCAGCAGGTCATAGCGTGCGCCCAGGCGAAAGCAGGTGACCAGATGGGCGTGGACCACCTTTTCCACCTCTGCGCGCAGTTCCCCGGCTTCCAGACGGTGCATGATCTCGCGGATTCCGGGTTCCAGTTCGGGCTTGGCCGGATCGGCGTTCAGGCGCACGTAACCCTCGCCCAGCCAGTGATCGTACTTCTGCACGCCGTCCCACTTCAGGCCATAGTGGTTCACGGCGAAGATGGATTCGGCGGCCTGTCTGCCGGTGTCGTCGATATAATTCTGCACCTCCACCGTCTGCCCAGCGGCGCGGAAGATGCGGGCCATGCTGTCGCCCAGCACGACGTTTCGCAGGTGACCCACATGCAGTTCCTTGTTGGGGTTGACCGAGGTGTGTTCGATGACCACCTTGCCGCTCAGGCGGGGCATCTCGAAAGGCTTTTCCACCACACCGCGCACGAACGCGCCCACGTCCACGAAGAAGTTCAGGAACGGCCCCGCTGCCTCGACCTTTTTAATCCCCTGGGGAAGTTGCACGGTCTGTGCCAGTTGCGCGGCGATCTGCGCCGGGTTGCCGCCGATGGTCTTGGCGATCAGAAAGGCGGCGGGGGTGCCGTAGTCCCCGGCCTTGCCCGCCGGGGTTTCCTGAATGGCGGCGTCCACAGTTGCGCCCAGTTGCTGCGCCGCCGTTTCCACAGCGGTTTTGAGTTGTGCCTTGAGGTCCATAACAGTGGAGTTTAGGGCAGACGGAGCCTTTACACTCCGGCCCCATCTGTCAGAGCGGACCCCCTTCGCCGTACCATGCGTGACATGCCGGACCCGCGCGCCCCGAAAGCCCCGTCCGTGGCGGCTGTTATTCCTGCCTACAACGAGGGCGGAACGGTGGCAGAGGTGGTGCGCGTGGCCCTTCAGCTCACGCCGGACGTGGTGGTGGCCTCCGACGGCAGCGACGACGATACGGCGGCGGTGGCCCGCGCGGCGGGGGCCAGAGTGGTGGAACTGAGCGAGAACGTCGGCAAGGGCGCGGCCCTTCGCACGGCGCTGGACGCCACCGACGCCGAATTCATCGTGATGCTGGACGCCGATCTGACCGGCCTGACGCTGGACCACCTTCAGCAGATGCTGCGGCCCGTGCTGGACGGCAGACTGGACATGAGCATCGGGGTCTTCGAGGGCGGCGGTTTCGTGACCGACTGGGGCAACAAACTGACGCCGAACCTGAGCGGGCAACGGGTCTGCCGCCGTGACCTGCTGCTGGCCGTGCCGCATCTGGGCGAGGAACGCTGGCCCGAACCGGCCATCACCGCGCACCTGAAAAGTTCCGGGGCGCGCTGGGATTACATAGAACTGCCGCAGGTGGGGCAGGTGCTGAAGGAGAAGAAACGCGGGTTCTGGAACGGCGCGTGGGCCAGAACCCGCATGTACGCCGATCTGCTGACCTTCCGGGCACGGCGCAAGAGGCCGTGACTGTTGGGGTCGGAAAGCAGACTGTTCCTGTGCGTCAGGCCCTGATCTGAATTCCGGGAAAATCGAACTTCCAGAAGAAACGGGAAGAGGCCAGAACGTCTGCCACTTCCCCGTTCCCGCTCATCCCTCGTCGATCTGGCGCAGTTTATGCATCCGCTCGGCCAGTTCCGGCAGGTCCAGGGCGCGCAGGGACTTGACGGTCCGGCTCAGGCCCGCGCCGTCGATGCGGTTCTCGTTCCAGCCCGCGATCAGCATGGCCAGACCCTGGAGGGCGTCGCCCATCGTTTCCTTGTGGAACATGGCGGCCAGATTCCCGGCCCCTTCGGGCTGGGTCTGCTGCACCTGCGCCTGCACGTCCAGCACCACCTGCATGAACACCGGGTCCAGGCGGGCGCGGTCATCAGGAGAGATGGGCTTGTCAGATTTACTGGCATCTGGTTTGCTGGCGTCTGGTTTGGCATTCGTGGGTTTGCTGGATTCGGGAGACATGCCGGGCAGTCTAGTGGGCCGGCGGGGGCAGCACATGCGGCGAGACGGACAGTTCATCCGGCACGTACATGGGCCTGCCTCTCATTCTTTCCCACCTGACTGTCTTTCCCACCTGACTGTCATTCCGGCGTCAGGCCCTTTGTGAGAGACTGGCTCCCGTTATGCTGGAAATCCTGCTCGTCCAACTGTCCAAACCCAGCGTGTGGCTCTGGCTGGCGATTGCGCTGGTCATTTCCTACGCCGTTCACCGATTTGGCCGCCTGCTGCTGCGAACCCTGCGTGATCAGGTCGGGGCGCGCATGCTGCTGGCCCTGAAATGGCTGTGGCTGGTGGTGGTGGTGGTGGGCTACGTCGCCTACGCCACCTACAAGATTTACCTGCCCAATATCCCGGTGCTGTTCGGGCTGGGCCAGAGCATTGCCGAGGGCTTCCGCAACACCGCCGGACAGGCCGTGGTGATCATCGCGCTGGCCCTGATCGCGTGGCGGATGGTGGGCACCTTCAGCCAGCGCATCGTGGCCGAGGACGAAGAATTCAACCGCCGCAACGTGCGCGTGCAGACCCTGAAAGGCGTGGTGGAAAGTACCCTCAAGGTCGTCATCGTCATCATCAGCCTGATCGCGGGCCTTCAGGCGCTGGGCGTGAATGCCACCAGCCTGCTGGCCGGGGTCTCGGTGCTGGGGCTGGCGGTGGGCTTCGGGGCGCAGAGTCTGATCAAGGACGTGTTTACCGGCTTTTTTATCCTCCTAGAAGACCAGTACGGCGTGGGCGACGTGATCAGCGTCAACAACGGCCTCCTCAGCGGCAACGTGGAAACACTCAACCTGCGGCTGACCGCCCTGCGTGCCCTGGACGGCACGGTCCACCTGATCCCCAACGGCCAGATCAACACCGTCAGCGTGAGCAGCAAGGACTGGAGCCGGGTGGTGGCCACCGTGGACGTGACCTATCAGGCCAACATCAACGAGGCGTTGCGCGTCCTGAAGGCCGTCAGCGACGAACTGTACACCGACGAGGAGTGGAAGAAATTCTTTCTGGAGGAACCCGACATTCAGGGCGTCACGCAACTGGCCGCCGACGGCATCACCCTGCGCGCCCTGTTCAAGGTGCTGCCCAAGAGCCAGTACGCGGTGGGCCGCGAGTTCAACCGCCGCATTAAAATTGCCATGGATCAGGCCGGGATCGAGATCCCCTTTCCGCAGCGCAGCCTGAATTTTGGCGGCGCACCCATCGAGATCAGGCTGACCCGCGACAGCAGCGAGCAGGGGCCGCCGGAGCAGAACCGCACCCAGTCACCCATCAAGCCCAGCCAGAGCCGTGACCCGGAGGACGAGGACTGATGGCCCTGTCCTGAAAACCAGCCCTGACTCACGGAACTGATCCGAATGCAGAACAGACCTGAATGATGTGTTTGTCAGAATCCTCCTGCTAGAACGACGTCATGGGTTCTGACCTTCCCTCTTCTTCCTCGCTGGGGGCCTGTGACTGCCAGACCCTGTCTCCCACAGACCTGGGCCAACCGGACCGGCTCGCGCTGCACAGCGCCTCCGCCCATGTGCAGCGCAAGCTGTGGCTGGCGCTGGAGGCCCACCATCTGACGTACCAGAACTACGGACCTGCACTGGTGGTGATGCCCGAGAGCTTCGCCGCCCTGAACACGCTGCTGGACAGCTTCTCGGTTTCTGAGCGGCATGAATTGCTGGCTGCGCCGTGGCAGGACGGCGGCCCGGACCCGTGGCAGATTGCGCCGCTGGAGCAGTGGCTGCGCCGCCTGAACACGCCCTGGTTTGCCGGAGCGGCCCAGCAGGTGCATTTCATGGTGCAGCCCATCGTGCGCCTGCGCGACATGCAGGTTCACGGCCATGAAGCGCTGGTGCGTGCCCGCTGGGAGGGGCAGGAACTGGGCGCGGAGACGCTCTTGATGGCCGCTGCCGCCCACGGACAGGCCCGCGCCTTCGATGCCCACGCCCGCAGGCACGCCATCATGCAGGTGTATCCGGCGCTGCCACCGGGCCAGCGGCTGTTCATCAATTTCTCGCCCAGCGTGGTGTACAACCCCGACATCTGCCTTCAGACCACCTTCGAGGCGTGCCGTCAGGTGGGCGCGGATTTCTCCCGCCTGGTGTTTGAAGTGACCGAGAGCGAGGCGTTTCCCGATCTGGCCCTGCTGCGCCGCATCCTGGAGCGTTACCGCGCCGAGGGAGCGCGGGTGGCCCTGGACGATCTGGGGGCCGGACACACCAGTCTGGCCTACCTGAGCGAACTTCAGCCGGACGTGGTCAAGCTAGACCGCGCGCTGGTACAGGGCCTGCACGCGGACGATCCCCGCGTTCCGCTGGTGCAGGCGCTGATCACCTACGCCCACGCGCTGGGCATCGAGGTGGTGGCCGAGGGCATCGAAACACCCGGCGAACTGGCCCTGATCACCGCCCTGGGCAGCGATTACGGCCAGGGCTATTACCTGGGGCGTCCGTTGGCGCAACCTCTCCCCGGCCCCACGGTCACGCCAGACTGACGGTCTTGCTCAGGCTGACGGGCGTGGGTTCGTCCAGTTGACCCCCGGCCAGCAGGGTGGAAAATTCCTCGCCGTACAGCGTCTCGCGGACCAGCAACACGCGCACGATCTCGTGGACGGCGGCCAGATGCTCGCGTACCAGGGTCAGCACGCGCCCGTAGGCGGCGTCGATCAGGGCGCGCACCTCCTCATCAATCTCCTGCGCGGTGGATTCGGACATGGGCTGCATCTGCGAGCCGCCCCCCAGATACCCGGCCTGATCGGAGGCCAGCGCCACCTTGCCGATACGGTCACTCATGCCCCATTCGGTGACCATCCGGCGGGCGATGCCCGTGGCCTGCTGGAAGTCGTTCTGCGCCCCGGTGGTGACCTCGCCGTAGATGACTTCCTCGGCGGCGCGGCCTGCCAGTGCCACGGCGATCATGTCCTCCAGCGCGGGGCGCGTGACGTGCAGGCGGTCATCGGCATCCGGCATCATGAAGCCCGCCGCCCGGCCACGCGGCACCACGGTCAGCTTGTTGACCCGGTTGGCGTGCGGCAACAGTTGGGCGGCCAAGGCGTGCCCGACTTCGTGGTACGCCGTCACCTTCTTATCCGCTTCCCGCACCACCATGCTGCGCCGCTCCGGCCCCATCAGCACCCGGTCCCGCGCCTCGTCCACATCTCTGGCGGTGATGCGGTTGCGTCCTTCTCGCGCTGCCAGCAACGCCGCCTCGTTCAACAGGTTTTCGAGGTCCGCGCCCACCATGCCCGCCGTGCGCCGCGCGATCACGCTCAGATCCACACTCACGTCCAGCGGCTTCTTGCGGGCATGAATCTTGAGGATGTGTTCGCGTCCGCGTACATCCGGGGCGTCCACCACCACCTGACGGTCAAAGCGTCCCGGACGCAGCAACGCTGCGTCCAGCACATCCGGGCGGTTGGTGGCCGCGAGAATGATCACTTCCTGCCCACTGCCGAAACCGTCCATTTCCACCAGCAGTTGGTTGAGGGTCTGTTCGCGCTCGTCGTTGCCGCCCTGCATGCTCACGCCACGTTTGCGGCCCACGGCGTCGATCTCGTCGATAAAGACGATGCACGGCGCACTCTTGCGGGCCTGCTCGAACAGGTCACGGACGCGGGCCGCACCCACACCGACGAACATTTCCACGAAGTCCGAACCGGAGATGGAGAAATACGGAACTTTGGCTTCTCCAGCCACTGCTTTAGCTAAGAGGGTTTTCCCGGAACCGGGAGGACCGACGAGCAGAACGCCGTGCGGGATACGCGCGCCGAGCTGGTGGTACTTCTCAGGCTGGCGGAGGAAATCGACGACTTCCTGCAAATCCTGCTTGGCCTCATCGCAGCCGGCGACATCGGTGAAGTTGGTCTTGATCTGACCCTCGGCGATCACGGCGGCCTTGGACTTGCCAAAGTTGCTGGCCGCGTTGCCCCCGCTGCCCGCGCCGCGCATGCTGCGCCACAGCACCACTAGGATCAGGGCAGTCAACACCAGCGGCAGCACCTGAGTGATCCAGCCGAAGGGCGAGCCGCCCGGCACCACCCGCAGCGGAACGCCCGCCGCGCGGATCTTTTCCAGCGTCGCGCCGTCAGGCGGCACCACCAGCGAGCGCACCGCCTGCGAGGTGCCCATCCCGGCCAGAAAGGTCACGCTGGCATTTCCGGCGCTGTCCAGCCGGACCGAGGCCACCCGGCCCGCCCCCAGATCCTCGAAAAAGCGGTTGGTGTTGTAGCCGCCGCCCGTCGGGTTGCCCAACCGCGCCGGGGCACCGGGCATGGCCGCCGCCGATTGGGTTGCGCTGGATTGATTGGTGGCACTGGACTGATTGGTCTCACTGGGCTGGGCGGCCACTGGCAAGACCTCCTGCCCCTGCGCCAGGGCGGCAGACACGGCAAAAGGAATAGCCAACGACAACAGCAGGGCCAGGGGGCGCAGGGCGCGAAACATGCGTCATGCTATGCCAGCACCCGCCGGGGCAACCGTCAGCAGAGGCGGTATCTGGGCACCGTATACGGGCATGGTATTTCAGCACCGCTCCGCAACTTGCTGAGGTCAGATTTCCCCTGAATCTGACGAATCTGAAATGTAAGACAGGCTCCTTCTCAGGTTCCCGTCAGCCTCAGCGCCTATGCTGCCGGGTATGCGTACACTCTTTCTGTTCGGCGCGCTGGCCCTGGGTCTCAGCGCCTGCACCGTCACCGTTCGGCCCGACGCCAACGCCAATGTTCAGATTCAGCCCCAGCGCAGCAACCTGATCACCGGCTTGCGGCCTGATCGGGGCGAGGGCAGCACCTACGGCGTGGGCGAGGCCGTGCGCTTTCAGTTCAGCGCCCGCACGCCCGGCTACGTGACCCTGATCGCCCTGCAAAGCAACGGCTTTGCCAGCGTGCTGGCCCAGAACGTCTACGTCAACGCCGGAACCACCTTTTTCCCGCGTGCTGAGGACGGCGTGATGTACAACCTGGCCGAGCCGCGCGGCATTCAGCGCGTGCGCGCCATCTTCACCCGCGTGCGCCCCACCACCGCCATCGTGCTGAGCGGCAGCTACGACAGCAACCGCTGGAACTCGACCACCACCGCCTATCTGGACCCCTACGCCGTGGGTGACCGCGACGTGCAGGAAACCTTCCTGTACATCCGCTAAAGAACCCTGATCCTGGCCCCTCTCCATTGCGGAGAGGGGCTTTTTTTGATCTGCTCCATCTGTTTCTGCTCCGCTCCGCCCACGCGCTAGCCTGCGGGCATGTCCCCGCCCAGCCCCGACGCCCTGACCTTTTCCGATGCCAGCGCCCGTGTGGACGCGTATGTCTCGCAATTCAAGGAGGGCTATTTTCCGCCGCTGCTGCTGATGGCCCGCCTGAGCGAGGAAGCGGGCGAGGTGGCCCGCGTAATCGCCCACGAGAACGGCAAGACGCCCAAGCCCGGCGAGGACGCGGGCGACCTGGAGCTGGAACTGGCGGACCTGCTGTTCGTGATGATCTGCATGGCCAATGAGCGTGGAATCAGCCTGGAGCGCGGTTTTGCCCGCATGATGGACAAGGTGGAAACCCGCGACGCCAACCGCTGGACCCGCAAGGAGAAAGGCGAGTGAGTGCCGATCCCCGCTATCCCCTGGGGCCGATGCCCACGCCGCTGGAACTGAGCGCGCAGGGGCGGGAGGAAGCGCTGGAACACCTGCGCCGCCTGCCGGGCGAACTGCGCGCCGCCGTCGCCGGGCTGAGCAACACACAACTGGACACCCCCTACCGCGAGGGCGGCTGGACCGTGCGGCAAGTGGTCCACCACGTCGCGGAAAGCCACATGAACGCCTTTATCCGCGTCAAGCTGGCGCTGACCGAGGACAATCCCATTATCAAGCCTTACGAGGAAGACCGCTGGGCACAGTTGCCGGACCATCAGTTGCCGCCGGAAGTCAGCCTGACGCTGCTGGACGCCCTGCACGCCCGCCTGCTGCCGGTGCTGGAAGGCGTGACCGTGACTGAATGGAGCCGCCCGTGGACGCACCCCGCGCAGGGCCGCACCTACACGCTGGACTCGCTGCTGGCACTGTACGCGTGGCATGGGCAGCACCACGTCGCACACATCACTGGCCTGCGCGGGCGCAACGGCTGGTAATGCAACACGACGAGAACACGCACGTCGAAGTGGAACTGAAAGCCGCCGGGGTGGTTGTCCTGAACGCGGGCGGCGAAATTCTGCTGGTGCGTGAGCTTGGTACGGCAGACCAGATGGAGAAGGCTGGGTTGTGGCACATCCCCAGCGGCAGTGTGGAGGATGGCGAGAACCCCGAAGACGCCGCCGTGCGCGAGGCTTACGAGGAAACCGGATTGCGGGTGACGCTGAGGCGCTTTCTGGGCACGTACCTGGGCCGCTTTCCCGATGGCGTGTTGATCCTGCGGCACGTCTGGCTGGCCGAACCGCTGCCGGGCCAGATGCTCCAGCCTGTTTTCGCACATGAGGTTGCCGAGGCGCGGTATGTGAACCGGACGGAGTTTGACGCGCTGTATACCGCCGGGAAGATTCGCATGTATCAGACGAAGCTGTTCTACGACGACGCTCTTCGGGCAGAGGCGAGAGCTTGAATCAATCCCACCCACCTCTCCATCCTGCACGCGGCGGCACGGTAGGCTGCGCCGCATGACGCGCGCCTCTTTTCCTCCCACTGATCCGGTCACGGCCCCCGTGCAGCGGGCCTATGACCGTTATGGGCGGCAGGCCGACAAATGGCAGGCGGGCTATACGGCGCGCGGCGGCAAGGTGTTCTGCGGGGCAGGGTGTTTCCAGTGCTGCAACATGCCCATCCGGGTGTCGCTGGCCGAGGCGATCATCACCGCCCGCGCCATTGAGGGCGCGCAGGCCGAGGCCGTGGAGGCGCATGCCCGCGCGGCCCTCCAGAACGCGAGGACCGCGAAGGACGACGCGCAATACGTGCAGCGCCACCGTCAGGAGGTGGGCTTCTGCCCGCTGCTGGACCGCGCAACCGGAGCCTGCACCCAGTACGAGGCCCGCCCCACCCGCTGCCGCGACACCTTCAGCGCCTTTCCGGCCCACTACTGCGCGGAAGGCACCTGGGAAGCCATGAGTGGCCGCGAGAAACGCGAGTATCACCGCGAGGTGGCCCGCACCCCCGGCACAGACGGCGAGTGGCATTTCATCGCCCCGCTGGAACACCTCTCGGAGCCGGTCTGGGTGGCGGCGTCCAAAGCTATGCAGGCGCAGTGGGGTCTGGAAGTCTGGGGCGACTTCTGGCTGCTGACCACGCTGGCCGCCGACGCGGGCTTTATGGCGCGGGTGGAACGCGGCGACGCGCGGGGAGCGTGGCAGGTGGCGAGCGGGCGCGGGCTGGCGCACCGGGAACTGCTGCAAATCGAGTAGAGAAGTTTCCAGAATGCTAGGCCCGGCGACTTCTGGCCCGTGCCCGCGAACGCGGCATCTTCAGCCTCTTCGCGCCCTGCCGGAAGCCGTGATCGGGGCGGATGCCGTCGGCGATCAGGTGCAGCCACTGGCTGAGGAAATAGCCCAGCACCAGCGGCAGGATGAATTTCAGGCTGATCGGCTGCGGGATGGTGGGCAGCGTCAGCGTGGGCATGGCGTAGCGCAGCACGCCCACGATCAGCGTGATCAGCAGCGCCAGATAAGCCAGACGGGTCAGCGGCCCGATCACCCAGCTATGGGACAGGCCCCGGTGCCGGAACAGCTTGCCGTACGGCACCCACACGAATCCCAGCAGTCCCCAGTAGCGTTTGCTGTCCACATGGCCGTCGGCCAGATCCAGGTCCGGCGACAGCAGAAAGGTTCCAGCAGCGAAGGCCACCGTGAAATTCAGCGCCTGTACCGGGGTGATGGTCAGCAATTCCTGGCGGCTCAGGGTCAGGGCCACCGCCGACAGAACGCTGTAGGCCGCAATATTGATCAGGTTGTGGACACGTCCGCTGGGCACCTGCCCATTGTGCTGTGCTGGAGAAGGATTTTGCCAGACCCCCGCCGGACCTGCTGCGGCCCTCACCTGCGCAGCCCCCCCACTGCCCTCCCCCTGTGTGGTCCGCATCCCTTTCACACAGCGGCCACGGCCATACGCCATGCTGGGCAGAGATGGTCCGTCTCTCCCTGTCCACCCTGTCGCCCCTGTCCACCCTGTCCCTGGGCCTGCTGCTGGCCTGCACGCTGGCCGCCTGTACCCCGTCCGCGCCGCTGCCCCTGGCGGACCTGTCGCTGAGCCTCGGCACGGGGCGGGGCGCGCAGGCCACGCAGCCGTTTGCGGGGAAGTGGAGCGTGGCCGGGAAACCCGCCTGGCTCCAGGTCTCGCCCACCTCCGGGCAGGGGGACGTGAACGTGCAGGTCAGCGCAGACCGGGGCGTGGCCACACCGCTGACGGCGGATCAGGCCGCATTGACGGGCCAGATCACGATTGAGTGGTCACTGCCCGAGGGTGAAGCGCCGCGTGGCACTGCCACCTGGACTGTAAAAGCCGATCAATATGTCCTGAAAGGCCGACTGCGCGACGAGGCCACGGCGCAGGGTCAGGACCTGCGAACGGGCACTGGACCCACAGCCCCTCAGTCGGGGGAAGGGCAGGCGCGCGGCATCATCGTCAAATACCGGGATGTGGACGGGGCAGCAAGCGTCAGAGGATCAGGCGGCGTCAGCGAGCGCGCCGGGCAAACCCTGCGGGCAGCCGCCCTGAGCGTGACCTCCAGCCGCCCGCTGTCCACGGACACCGCCGCGTTGCAGGTAGGGGATGTGGAAGCTGCCCTGCGACTCCTGCGGGCCGATCCACGGGTGGAGTACGCCGTTCCCAATGCCCTGTTGCACGCCCAGACTCTTCCTCAGCCCCCGCTGGCGCAGCCGCTGGAACCCACGGACCAGTACGCCGCGCTGCAATGGCCTTTCCGGCTGCTGGGCTATCCCGCCGTGTGGCGCGACATGGAGGGCGGCGCGTACTCGCGGCCCGTGACGGTGGCGGTGCTGGACAGCGGCGTGCGCTTTGACCACCCCGATCTGGAAGGT
Source organism: Deinococcus marmoris DSM 12784 (assembly GCF_000701405.1). Classification (GTDB taxonomy): domain Bacteria; phylum Deinococcota; class Deinococci; order Deinococcales; family Deinococcaceae; genus Deinococcus; species Deinococcus marmoris. The sequence goes on along the minus strand of NZ_JNIV01000072.1, from coordinate 3,382 downwards.
GCGCTCTGGAAACCGGGCGAGGGCGCGCTGGACCTGCTGACCGATTCCCAGAATGGCGACGGCAATAGCACGGACGACGATCCCACCGATCCGGGGGACCAGACCCGCACCACGGGCAGCCACGGCACCCATGTGACCGGGATCATCGCGGCCCGCTGGGGCCAGAACACGGCGCAGAACACGCCGTCCTGCGTGGGGTGCAGCCTGACTGGCGTGGTGGGTGCGGTGCGGCAGGCCAACGTGAAGGTGCTGCCCATCCGGGTGATCGACGTGGCGGGCGACGCCAACATTGCTGACGTGGCCCTGGCCGTGCGCTACGCCGCTGGCCTGCCGATCACGCTGGGGGGCAAGACACTCACCAATCCGCAGCAGGCTGCCGTGATCAACCTGAGCCTGGGTGCGCCCATCAGCGCCGACACCGCCCGCCCCATGTGCGAGGCCGTCCAGGACGCCCGTGACGCCGGATCGCTGGTCATCGCGGCGGCGGGCAACGGCTACGGCACAGTGCCCTACTACCCGGCGGCCTGTCCGGCGGCGGTGGCGGTGGGCAGCGTGACCCTCTCGGGCGGCAGCGCCCCCAAACACGCGGTCTACAGCAGCGCCTACGACAGTGTGCAGCTCAGCGCGCCGGGAGGCACCGATCCGCTGCGGGACCCCGGCACCTTCAACGGCGGCGTGTTCAACGGTCAGCCGTTTCAGGACCTCGTGCTGTCTACAGGCTGGGACTACGCCAGGGGGCAGCCAGGCTACGAGGCCCAGGCGGGCACCAGTCAGGCCGCCCCGCAGGTGGCCGCACTGGCCGCGCTGCTGCTGAGCAAGGGCGTGACGAACGACCCCGCCTCCACCCTGGCCCGCCTGAACGCCACCGCCACCGATCTGGGGGCAACCGGGCGCGATCCGCTGTTCGGCTCCGGCATGATCAACGCCGCCGCCGCGCTGGGTGCGCCCGCCATCAGCGACACGCTGGGCCTGCGCCTTCAGGATTCGCGCGGGCTGGTCTTTCAGCCCCCCGTGGACGCCCTGGGCCGCTTCAATGCCTATCTGGGAGAAGGCAGTTTTACCATTGTCGGGGGCCGGGACCGCGACGGCAACGGCATCTACGGCGAGGTAGGCGAACCCCGCGCCGAGCAGTCCGTCACGCTGGGGGCGTCCCTGCCGCAGGTGGATGTGGGCGACTTGATTCCCAGATAGAGCCGCCCAGCACTCCCTTCGCCCCCGAAAAAGGCGTGAGGGTCAGCGCGTGCCAATCATGAACATCACGCGGCCCTGAACGCCAAGCCCAAAAAAAGCCGCCCACCCCGGAGGGCAGGCGGCATGACTTCAAATCCGGGACTTATTCGCCCTGGGTTTCGGGGGCGGCTTCGGTCTGCGCGGCGGGCGCGGCAGCAGCTTCGGCAGCCTGGGAGGCGGCGGCCTGATCGGCGGCCTGCTTGCTTGCCCTGGCGGTCTTGCTGGCCTCAGCGTCCTTCATCACGCGGCTGCGGTCGCTCTTGATACGGGCGGCCTTGCCACGCAGATCGCGCAGGTAGTACAGCTTGGCGCGGCGGACCTTGCCGCGCTCCAGCACGGTGACCTTGGCCAGCAGGGGGCTGCTGAAGGGGAACACGCGCTCCACGCCCTCACCGAACGAGATCTTGCGGACGGTGAAGCTCTTGCGGCTGCCCGAGCCGTTCAGGGCGATGACCACGCCTTCAAACGCCTGGTTGCGGGTGCGGTTGCCTTCCACCACTTTGGTTTCCACGCGCACGGTGTCGCCGGGGCGGAACTCGGGGTGGTCGGTCTTGATGTGCGGCTGCTCGACGGCGCGCAGGATCGCGCCACGGTTCACTTTGATGTTGCTCATGCTTGGCTCCTTTGGTCAGCGGACCGCCCCACGGTTCCAGCCCTCCCAGGATTGAACAGGAGGCGCGGGCAGAGGCGTTCTTTGCACCAGATGCGGGCGCGGCTGCACGCTGACAGCCGGGCCGGGCCTTGGAAGTATACGCGGGCGGGACGGCAATCGGCAAGCGGGGTGCGGCTCACCTTCCGGGCGGCCCGCAGGCGCGAGGATACGGAGTGTGAGCCGCATTGCAACTTCCAACTGTTCTCCCAGGCGCGTCTGGTCTCCTAGCGGCATCTGGGCGCGTCCAGAATCGGGTCAGCCGTGAATTCGGGGAAGGATCAGCGGGACGGGTTGATGGCCGACGCCCAGCACGCCGCCCACAGCCAGCGCCTGCGCGTCTCGGAAGTGCGTGCCCGCGAGCATGTCGGCGCGGCGGGCTGGGCGCAGAGCAGTCTGCTCGAAGAGATCATCCGCACCGGGCAGCAGGGACTGGCGGCCACCGACGCGCTGCGGCAGGTCATCCACCTGACCGCCGAGCAGATTCGCACGCTGCCGCTGGGGGCCACCCCCGACGAGCGCGGTGGGCAGACCCAGGCGCTGCTGGACATCGTGGAGAACGGCGAGCAGCAGGTCACGGCGGCGCAAACGCTGAACCGGCTGGTCTGTCTGGCCCTGGACGACGTGGCGCAGACCCCGGTGGACGAGCTGAACGTGTCCCGGCTCAGGAGCATCCACAGCCGCGTGGGCGAACAGCTTCAGGCGCTGTACAGCATCATCGGTGCGGCGCAGGCGCAGGCCAGGACGCTGGAGCAGGCCGGAGAGCTTGAGGAAGTGCTGAATGACCACCAGCGCGTGATCGGCGAGATTCAGCACTTCAGCGCGGCCCACGAGGCGTCGGCGCTGGCCGAGGTGGGCCAGGACATCGTCGAACGCATCAGCCAACTGGACGAGGCCGCGCCCGAACAGATCGAGGCACTGACCCAGATCGGCGGAGCCGTCGCGCAGAGGATGGGCCATACGGGGGCGTCCAGCAAGGCCCAGGCGCAGGCCCTGGACGGACTGGCCCACGACATGCAGGACCGGGCCGACGAACTGCGGGAAGGAAAACCGGAAGGCGAGTCGGAAGCCAGAGTCACCAGTAAAGCAGGGCTACCGCAAAGTCAGGACAGCCTCTAGAAATGGCAAATCCATCGTGGCGCGGAACTGTTTGGAGGCCAAGCTTCCCTTGCCCGTCCCTTCACGCCGCAGCAGATGGGCAGCCATCTGCCGCACCATGACCCAATTCTGGGTTGCAATTCGGTTCTTGACCTTTGAAGCATCATCATCAAAAACCACGTCCAGCACCCAGTGAAGCTGGTTTTCTATGCCCCAATGCAGTCGGCTCGTTCTCAGAATCAGTGCGGCATGGTTTCGCATACTGGTCAAATAGAAGCGCTCTTCCACACTGGTTTTCTGGCCTACAGTTCGTGTTGAACGAACGCGCACCAGCGCGTTCAAATCTTTCCACGCCCCACGCTCTTCCAGAAAATCCAACTCGCGCATGACCCAGCATTCCCGCTT
>NZ_JNIV01000071.1 GCF_000701405.1 Deinococcus marmoris DSM 12784 | reverse complement strand
GGGATCACCCACAGGCCGAAATATACTTCGGCCTCTTAAATCAACCTTTCTCCGCACCCAGCGCCACTTAAACGCAAGTTGTCCGGTACTGAAGCCCCACTCCTGTCCCCCACCAGCCGCAGCAGTTCCACGTAGACTTTCGCCGTTGCGGTGGCGTCTTCCAGTGCATTGTGGGCGGCGTATTCGATGCCAAAATATTCTGTGAGCTGAGACAGCGGCGTGCCGATCTGGTGGGGCAGCACCCCGGCGTGAATCAGGAACTGGGCGGTCAGTTTGGTGTCCACATGCCCGCTCCTGAACACCTTGCGGAGATCGGGCAGCAGGGGACGCAGAAAGCGCAGATCGAAGCCGAAGTTGTGCCCGCCCAGCATCACGCGGCCCACCCCGGCGGCGTACTGGCGAAGCGCCTCCGCCACGGCTTCCGGCGGCTGAGCGGCGCGGTCATGTTCCAGGATGTCGATACCCGTGACCGCCAGCGCACCCGGTTCCAAGCAGTATTCGCGGTGCTTGACCAGCAGGTGAATGGGGCGCGAAATCTGGCCGTCCTCGCCCAGCGTCACCGCGCCGATGGTCAGCAGCGGATGACGGGCGGGATCACGCCCCCCGGTTTCCACGTCCAGAAAGATGATCGGCTGGCGCAGGGTCAGAGGCATGGGAAGCAGCCTAGCGTCCCATCTGAAGGCGGCGGCGGATCAGCGGGTGCGGGTCCTTCCGCAGGCGACCCAGAACTTCGGGCGGCAGGTCAGAGCGGGTGGCGAGGGAGAGCCGCACGCTGTACTCGGCGTCGGTGGACAGTCGCTCGATCAATTCGGCGTTCAGGTCAGGATGTTGCGCCACCGCCGCGCGCAACTGCCATTCGCCCCGCCCCGCCAACTGCCCCAGCCGCTCCTGACTCAGCCGCGCCCGCCCAGCCACCGCCCAGCGCGCCTGCGGTTCGGGGTGCCGCATCGCCAGTTCCTGCACCCACTCCGGAGCCGCGTCCACCGCCGCCAGCTTTGAAACCGCCAGCCCCGTCCACGCCCTGATCTGCTGCCCGTGCGCCAGCCTCAGCAACGGCAGGGCGGGATTGTCCAGCACGGCTTCCGGGTAACGTGCGGCCAGTTCGCCCAGCAGCGTGACCGGAGTATTGGGATGGCGGGCGACGGCTTCCAGCAAGTGCGGCGCGGTGACGCTATGGGCCAGTCGCGTCAATTCGGCGGCGGTGGCTCTGGGTGTGGGCAGTTCGGAGTTGGGCGGCGACAGCAGGGCAGGACCGGGCATCGCCCCCATTCTGCCGCCTGCGTGCTGCCCGGAACAGCGCAGGAGACACCATCGGCAGGCAGTCAAAAGATAGGAATTCCGTAATCTGGGAGCCATCTTTTCCTGCCTGCTGCCTCCTATACTTCTGGGGTTCACAAATTGGCGCAGTCAGGCAGCACGGTTTTACGGTGCAGCTTCGACAGTGCAAGTTCGGCAATGCAGATTCAGTAGTGCAGATTCAGTAGTGCAGATTCGGCAGTGCAGGGAGGCTTTCAATCATGGAGCAAACGGACCATCTACCCACCCCCAACGACGCCCACATCCGCTCCACGGTGGGACCGACACGGCCAGCCAGCGGGCCAGGCGTGGACATTCAGATCGACGGGGCCACGTTCACGGCGTTCACCGGCGAACCCCTGGTAGACGCCATCAACCGCGCCCAGATCGAACTGGCGCAGGTCTGCTACCACCCGCAACTGGGGCCGATCCAGACCTGCGACACCTGCTCGGTGGAGATCGACGGACAGCTTGGGCGGGCCTGCGGCACGAAGGTTGCGGCGGGCATGGTGGTGCGGACGCAAACCATTGCAGCGCGGGCAGCTCAGCGGGACGCCTATGACCGGATCGTGAGCAACCACGACCTGTACTGCACGGTCTGCGACAACAACAACGGCAACTGCACCGTCCACAACACGCTGGGCATCCTGGGCATCGACCACCAGACCCGGCCCTTTCAGCCCAAGGGATACGCCAAGGACGACAGTAACCCCTTTTACCGCTACGACCCGGACCAGTGCATCCTGTGCGGGCGCTGCGTGGAAGCCTGCCAGAACGTGCAGGTCAACGAGACGCTGACCATCAACTGGGAAGCCGAGCAGCCGCGCGTGCTGTGGGACGGCGGCAAGCCCATCGGCGAGTCGAGCTGCGTGAGCTGCGGCCACTGCGTGACGGTCTGCCCATGCAACGCGCTCCAGGAAAAGTCCATGCTGGGGCAGGCGGGCATGTTCACCGGCATTCCGCTGCCGGTGTGGGACGCCGCGATCGACGTCGTGAAGGGCGTGGAGGCCAGCGCGGGCCTTAAACCCATCATGAACGTCTCGGACATCGAGTCGGCGGCGCGTGACCGCTATATCAAGAAGACCAAGACCGTCTGTACGTACTGCGGCGTGGGCTGCTCGTTCGACGTGTGGACCGACGAGCGGCACATCCTGAAAGTCGAGCCGGGGCTGGGCCACGCCAACGGCATCAGCACCTGCGTCAAGGGCAAGTTCGGCTGGGACTACGTGAACAGCGGTGACCGCCTGACCTCGCCCCTGATCCGCGAGGGCGACCGCTTCCGCGAGGCCACCTGGGACGAGGCGCTGGATTTCGTGGCCCGCCGCTTCATGGAAATCCGCGCGCAGCATGGCCCGGACGCGCTGGCCTTCGTGGCAAGCAGCAAGGCCAGCAACGAGGAAGCGTTCCTGGTGCAGAAATTCGCGCGGCAGGTGATCGGCACCAACAACGTCGACAACTGCTCGCGCTACTGCCAGTCGCCCGCCAGCAAGGGCCTGTCGCTGACCGTGGGCATCGGCGGCGACAGCGGCACCATCCGGGACATCGAGAACGCCAGTCTGGTCATCACGGTGGGCAGCAACACCGCCGAGAGCCACCCGGTGCTGGCCACCCGCGTCAAGCGGGCGCAGAAGCTGGGCCGCACGAAAGTCATCGTGTTCGACATCCGCGAGCATGAACTTGCCACGCGCGCCGATCAGTTCCTGCGGCCCAAACCCGGCACCGACTTCGTGTGGCTGGGCGCGGTCAGCAAGTTCATCCTGGACAACGGCCTGGAAAACACGGCCTTCCTGGCCGAGCGCGTCAACGGCCTGGACGGGTTCCGCGAGTCCATCAAGGAGTTCACGCTGGAGTACGCCGAACGTGAAACCGGCCTGAGCGCCGCCACCCTGGAAGCCCTGGCCCGCCAGATCGCCGCTGAGGACCGGGTGTGCATCCTGTGGGCGATGGGCGTCACGCAGCAGTGCGGCGGCACCGACACCAGCGCCGCCATTTCCAACCTGCTGCTGATCACCGGCAACTATGGCCGGCTGGGCACCGGGGCGTACCCGCTGCGGGGGCACAACAACGTGCAGGGCGCGTCGGACATGGGGGCCATGCCGGATCAGGTCAGCGGTTACCAGCCTGTGGGCGACGAGCTGACTGTGCAGCGCCACCAGCGCGAGTGGGGCATGACCCTGCGCCCGGAGCGCGGCCTGGACAACACCCAGATGCTGGACGCCGCCATTGAGGGCAAGCTCAAGTCCATGTGGATCACCGGCGAGGAAATGAGCCTGACCGACGCCAACGCCAACCACCTGCAGGAGGGCTTCGAGGCGCTGGAATTCCTGGTGGTGCAGGACCTGTACTTCACCAACACCGCCCGGTACGCGGACGTGGTCTTCCCGGCTGCCGCGTCGCTGGAAAAGGAAGGCACGTTCACCAACACCGAGCGCCGCATCCAGCGCCTGTACGAGGTCATGCCGCCTCTGAAGGGCACCAAGCCCGACTGGCAGATCTACATGGGCGTCGCGGACCGCATGGGCCACCGCTGGGGCTACACTCACCCGTCGGAGATCATGGCCGAGATCGCGCGCCTGACGCCGTTCTTTGTAGGCGTGTCGTATGAGCGCCTGGAGGGCTACAACACCCTGTGCTGGCCGGTGGCCGAGGACGGCACCGATCAGCCGCTGCTGTACACCGAGCGCTTCAATTTCCCGGACGGCAGGGCACGCCTGTACGCCGGTGAATACCGCCCCCGCCAGCAGGCCCCCAACGAGGAGTTCGACCTGCACCTGAACTCCGGGCGCATGCTCGAACACTTCCACGAGGGCAACATGACCTTCCGGGTGGAGGGCATTGCCGTGACCGCGCCCGACGCGTTCGTGGAGGTCAGCCAGGAACTGGCCGCCGAGCGCCAGATTCAGAGCGGACAGTGGGTGCGCCTCGTCAGCGCGCACGGCGCGGTCCGGCTCCAGGCCCTGGTCACGGGCCGGGTCAGCGACAACGAGCTGTACGTGCCCATGAACGCCCGCAAGGCCCAGGACGCCGTGAACCACCTGACCGGCTCTGAGGGGGATTCGATCACCAACACCCCCGCCTACAAGGACAACCGCGTCCGCATGGAAATCCTGGGCGAGGTGGGCGAGAACCCGCTGCCGGCCCGCAACTTCCGCTGGGGTCACCCCACGCCCCAGACCGGCGTGGAGGTCGAGCGCAAATGGGCGCGGCCCGACTACGTCTATCCGGGCGGCGAACTGCCGATGCTCGGTGACAGCCTGAACGCACGGGTTGACGCCCTGGGCGCGGACGACTGATGTTTCTTTCTACGAGGAGCTTGTATGGCCAAGGCGCTTGATTTCACCCCCCGCGAACCCACGCCGCAGGAACGCCTGCACTCGGGCGTCGAGGACTCCACCGCCGCACTCGAGGAGGGTCTGTACCTGTTGCGGCAACTGCATGAGCATGGGGTGCTGGACGTGCTGGGCAAGACCGTGCGCGGCGGCGAGGGCCTGATCGCGGCCCTGCTGCACATCACTGGCGGCGAAAGCGGCACCACCCTGCTGCGGAACGTCACGGAGCTGGGAAAGACGCTCTCGGCCCTGGACCCCCGCGAGGTCAGCGTCCTGGGTCAGGCCGTGACCACCGGCGTGAACGAGGGAGCGCGGCACGTCGCTGCCGGGAAGGGCATCGGCCTGGGCGAACTGCTGGGCCTGCTGAAAGACCGGGACGTGCAGGTGGCCCTGGGCGCGCTGATGGCGGTTCTGAAAGGCGCGGGCCGGGCGCTGCGTGAGGCCAGCGGCGACACCGTCAAGACCGCCAATCAGGCCGAGGTGGGCCGCTGAACGATGCAGACGGCGGGCGGGTGAATGCACAGCCAGGCGCACAGGGCGTTGTTCACCTGCCTGTCCGGCTGTACCGGGATGAGCGGTGGGCGCACCGTGAGGACGCCGTCGCCGTCGAGGAACCGCTGGAGCTGCGCCTGCACACCCCGGACCGCGAACTGCCGCTGGGCGTGCTGATGCGGACGCCCGGCCATGACCGCGAGCTGCTGCTGGGCTGGCTGGTGTCCGAAGGTCTCTTCCCACAGGAGTTCACGCTCGGCGTCGATCCAGAAAATGCCAACGTCTGGCACCTGCACACCCCGGAGCATGAGCGGCTGGCGGCGGGGGCCAGGCTGGCCGTGTCGTCGAGTGCGTGCGGGGTGTGCGGCTCGGGCAGCGTCGAGCAACTCCTGAGCCGGGCCGCTGCACCGATCTGGACAGCCGGGCCGATCAGCGCCGCCCTGCTGGCGGGTCTGCCGGAACGGCTGCGCGAGACCCAGACCGGGTTCCGGGACACCGGCGGGATGCACGGCGCGGCGCTGTTCACCTGGGCGGGCACTTTCCTGTGTTCCCACGAGGACGTCGGGCGGCACAACGCCGTGGACAAGGTGGTGGGGTCCCAGGGACCCGGCCTGCCTCTGACGGACCACGTACTGGTTGTCAGCAGCCGTGCGGGTTTTGAAATCGTGCAGAAAGCCGTGACCGCCGGAATCGGGGTGGTGGTGGCCGTGGGCGCAGCCACCAGTCTCGCGGTAGATACCGCAGCCGTCTTCGGGGTCACCCTGTGCGGCTTTACCCGCGAAGGGCGGCTCACGGTGTACTCGGGGGCAGACCGGGTGGAGGGGAATGCGGACTGAGCCGGACAGGCCACCTCCTCTGCTCCGTAATCAGTCACCGCCTGGGGACACCTGTATTCGTTGTCACTTCATGAATTGCACATTGCTGACGAAATCGACATATCTGCCTCGCCACCCGTTACTATCGCTTCACATTAAACCAAAAGAGGGCAGGAGAAATTATGGGATTTCTGGACCGTGAACATTCCGTCGCTGGGCCGGGCTGGAGCCGCTGGCTCGTTCCGCCAGCGGCGCTGGCCGTTCACCTGAGCATCGGGCAGATCTACGCGTACTCGGTGTTCAACAAGCCCCTCTCACGGCTGATCAGTGGGGACGTTCAGGCCGAAACAGGTGCGCCGGGCGACTGGTCCCTGTTTCAGGTGGGCCTGATCTTCAGCGTGGCGCTGTTCTTCCTGGGGGCCAGTTCGGCGCTGTTCGGCAAGTGGGTGGAGCGCGAGGGACCGCGCAAGACCATGTTCGCCAGCGCCCTGCTGTTCTGCGGCGGCTTCCTGATCGCGGCGCTGGGCGTCAGTCAGCATCAGCTCTGGCTGGTGCTGCTGGGCAACGGGGTCATCGGCGGCATCGGCCTGGGCCTGGGCTACATCAGCCCGGTCAGCACGCTGATCAAATGGTTCCCGGATCGGCCAGGACTGGCCACCGGCATGGCCATCATGGGCTTTGGCGGCGGCGCGCTGATCGGCAGTCCGCTGGGCACCGCGCTGATGGCACGCTTCGCCGGAGACGGCACGCTGGGCGTCGGCTCCACATTTCTGATCATGGGCGCGGTCTACTTCCTGTTCATGATCTTCGGCGCGCTCATGGTGCGCGTCCCCGCCGAGGGCTGGGTGCCGGCAGGGTATGTGCCCAAAGTCAATGTGGCGGGCGGCATGGTTTCCAACCACAACGTTCTGGTGGATCAGGCCTTCCGCACCCCGCAGTTCTGGCTGCTGTTCGCCGTGCTGTTCCTCAATGTGACCGCCGGGATCGGCGTTCTCGGGCAGGCCAGCGTCATGATTCAGGAGATGTTCAGCGACAAGGTTCTCGGGGTGGGGAACGGCGTGACCGCCGCCGCCGCCGCCGGATTCGTGGGCCTGCTCAGCATCTTCAACATGGGGGGACGCTTCTTCTGGTCCACGACCAGTGACCGCCTCGGGCGCAAGCCCACCTACATGATCTTCTTTGCGCTGGGCACTGTGCTGTATTTCCTGATTCCGCTGTTCGGCAACATGGCCAGCCTGGTGCTGTTCGTGGCAGGCTTCTGCGTCATCATCAGCATGTACGGCGGCGGTTTCGCCACCGTACCCGCCTATCTGCGGGACCTGTTTGGCACCGCCAACGTGGGGGCCATCCACGGACGGCTGCTGCTGGCCTGGAGCGCGGCGGCCATCGCCGGACCCACCCTGGTCAACGGCTTCCGCGACAGCCAGATCAAGGCGGGCATTCCCGCTGCCCAAGCGTACTCCACGGTCATGTACATCATGGCGGGCCTGCTGGTGATCGGCTTTATCGCCAACCTGCTCATCCGCCCGGTGGCCAGCCGGTACTGGGCCAGCCCCCAACCCACCCCACCCGCCGGACAGCAGGCTGCCGATGACTGATCACTCTAGGAGAGCGATATGACAGACCGAACGGACACCGAACAGACCTCTCCCGTGACCTACCTCGTGTGGCTGGTCCCCGGCATTCCCCTGGTGTGGGGCGTGTGGCAGACCCTGATCAAGGTGGTGCAGCTCTTTCAGTAAGCCCGAAACCCGCAACCCACGCTTGACAGAGACGGCCCTGGATGGATTCAGGGCCGTCTCTGCATGGTCTAAATCTGCGTGGTCAAAATCAGTATGGTCTAAACGCTCCGGCATGGGCCTTACGGAGTTGGCAGGGTGGACATGAACGCCCGGACCACACTCAGAATCTCGGCTTCCGCCGCCGCGTGGGTCACGGTGGGCAGACCGTCACCCTTCTGCGGGCCGTAACGTCCGAAAAAGCTGTGGACCCCACCGGGGATGACCGTCAATCTGGCGCTGGCGGGCAGGCGGTTCAGGCCGTCGCGCACGTCAGCAGGATTCGCTACTGCGTCAAACTCGGCCAGCAGCGACAGCACCGGGAGGCTGGTGTCTTTCAGGCTCACATTGCCCGCCGGATACGCGCCCATCAGGATCAGGCCCCCCAGTTGATCGGTGTGGCCTTTTGCATACTGCGCCGCCATTGCCCCGCCCAGCGAATGGCCCGCTATCACCACAGTCTTGCCCGCACCAAACTTTTTGATCAGCGCGTCGGCGCGGTTGATGCCCGTCACGGCCAGATCCAGTGGAAAGACTGGAATGACGGTCTGCACGCCATCTGCGGCCAGGGCGCGGCCCATCCACTCGTAGGCTTGCGGACGAACGAGGCCGCCAGGGTAATAGACCAGCAGCGTCTTCGCCTCTCCAGCAGGCTTGATGTTGATAAACGCCCCACCCTCGTTTTCCAGCGTGGAGGTCACGCCCTGCGCCTGACCGGAGGGTGGCACGGCGTCCTGCCCGATCACCAGCAGGGGGCGGACGACAGCGCTCTGGGCCAGCGCGATCAGGTAACCCAGCATCAGGGCCAGGATCAACCCCAGCCACAGGCGCACGCGCGGCGGCAGGGCGAGACGGGTGCGGTTGCGCGAGGTCAGGCGGGTCATGGGGGCAGCATAGTGGGTACCGCCCACTCCTGACCGGAAGATCACCTGCCAAGAGCGCCCGGCTCTGGGTGCAAGCGCTCTCCAAAGAGAACCGGCAGAGATTTCTAATTCCACCAGCCAGTATTCTCTTCTGCTTATTCCTGCCGTGAACGAACGCCCATGCGGACCCCACTGCTCCCGCCTGGATTCAACTTCAGTTCGTATAAGCTGGCGGCCATGCCTGCATCTGGCCCCGCCTCTGCCTTCTGGCCCGCGTTCTGGCGCGGCTTCCGGGTCATGATTCCGCTGTGGCTGGGCATGGTGCCCTTCGCGGTGGCCTACGCGGTCACGGCGCGGGCCTCGGGCCTGAGCGTCTGGGAAACGCAGATGATGAGCCTGACCGTTTTCGCGGGTGCGTCGCAGTTCGCGGCGGCGGGGCTGTTCGCAGGTTACGGCATGGCGGGCGGGGCGTCGGCGCTGGGCATCGTCGCCACCACCTTCTTGCTGAACGCCCGGCACCTGCTCTACGGCCTGAGCCTGTCGCGGCAGGTCACGCTGACCCGCCCGCAACGCCTGATCGCCGCGCAATTTCTGACCGACGAGGCTTACGGCATGGTCACCGTCAAGGGAGGACAGGAGCCGGGCGGCCCCAGCTTCGGCTACGTGCTGGGTGCGGAACTCAGCCTGTACGTGGTCTGGAACGCCTCCACGCTGCTGGGCGCGCTGGGCGGCGCGGTGCTGCCCTCGCCGGAAGCGCTGGGGGTGGGCGTGATCTTTCCGCTGGCCTTCCTGGGTCTGCTGGTGCCCATGCTGCGGGGGCGCGTGACCGTACTGGTGGCGCTGGCCTCCGGGCTGGCGGCGTGGGGCCTGTCTCGCGTGCTGCCCGGCGGCCTGGTGATCCTGCTGGCCGGGGTGGGCGGCGCACTCCTGGGCGCGTGGCTGACGGGCAGAAAGACCGCCGTTCAGGAAGCAGGCGCATGAGCATCGCCGCCGTGATCGTGCTGATGTGGGCCGTCACCTACCCGCCGCGCTGGCTGGGGCTGAATCTGGGCCGGGTGAAACTGCCGCCGTTCTGGCTGGCCTTCCTCAATTTCGTGCCCGTCAGCGTGATCGCCGCCCTGATCGTGCCGGAAGTGCTGGGCAGCCCGGAATGGCCACGCCGTCTATTCGCCAGCGTGGTGGGCGGCCTGATCGTCTGGCGCAGTGGAAACCTCGCGCTGGGCATCCTGGGCGGCTTCGCGGCGTACTGGGCCGTGCGGGCGCTGGGAGGCTGAAAACGTAGGAGGGTTTGCCTCCGGTCCTCGCCATCTCTGGCCACACCCACACCGCACACACGGCCCGCGCTATGCTGGGGGGCGAATGACGGGGCAGGCAAACGAGGTGGGGGCAACCACCAGAATGACCACCATCGACGGCAAGTACGGCGTGCTGCGCGAACTCTCCCGGCACGGCAACGTGACCCTGTCGGAGGTCCGGGCCGCCGAGGGCGTGACCCGGCAGGTGGCGTGGTTCGAGATCGCCACTCCGGCAGACCGGCAGGCGTTCCACGCATACCGCTCGGTGCTGCGCGCCCTGAATCCGGCGGGCCTGACCGATATCGTGGCGCGGCCCGGCGCGTATTACGCGGTGTGGCAGACGGTAAACGGCACGCCACTGGAAGGCGTGCTGGCGCAGCCCAAGAAGCGCCAGGAGGCAGTGGACAACATCCGCATCCTGGCTGCAAAGCTGGCCGAACACGGCTACGCCCTGGGCGACGCCGATATCGTGATGGACGCTGACGAACCGCGCATCGCCTACCTGCGCGCCCTGCAACTGCCGCGCACGCCCGAGGACATCGCCTCGCGCAACGTGGCGGTGCTGTCGGCCCTCAAGGACGGCAAGGTCCGGCGCAAGCGGCAGCCCGGCGCGTGGCTGGCCTTTATTCCGGGGCTGCTGTTTCTGGGCGGCGCGGGCTATCTGGGCGCGCAGGCCGCGCAGGTCTACCTGAATCCCCCGGTGCGCGAGGTGGCGGGCGTGGGCGGTCAGGAGGCGCGCTCGGCAGCCAGAAAGCTGACCGAGGCAGGCTTCCGGGTGGCCTACACCGAGGGACAGGTGGGCAACCAGGGCGTCGGCACGATCATCCGGCAGGACCCGCCCGCCGGCACCAACCTGCCCATAGGCCGACTGGTCACGCTGACGGTCAACAACCCACCGTCCATTGAAGTGCCCAAGCTGGAAGAACAGAACCTGGAGCAGGCGAAAAACACCCTCAAGGACCGCTCGATGGTGCTGGGCAAGGTGCTGAAGGTGGACGGCACCCTGACCAACACCCCCGAAGGCCGCATCGTGTCGCAGTTGCCTGAAGCCGGTTCGCCCGCCCAGCGCGGCCAGCCCATTCAGGTGATGGTCAGCACCGGCATCAGCGGCAAGGAAACCTGGCTGCCCATGCTGACGGGGCTGACAGTGGATCAGGCGCGCGAGTACGCCCGCGTGGCCGGACTGGTGGTCACCAGGGTCAGCGAACAGCCCAGCGACAAACCCCCCGGCAGCGTGCTGGAGCAGACGCCCGCGCCCTTCGTACGGGTGGACGTGGGCAGTCCGGTGACCCTGAATGTGGCGGTGGCCCGCTACAGCGCCCCCAGCCGCGCGGCGGGCAGCCTGCCCATTCCGCCGCCGCCAGAACCTGATCCCCTGCCCCCCGAACCCGCATTGCCTGAACCCGGAGTGCCCGGTGGTCCCCTGCCCGTACCGCCGGAACAGACCCCCCAGCCATTGCCGCAGGAGCAGATTCCAGCCCCGCAGGAGCCGCCAGGCACGACGGTTCCCACGCCGCAGGAGATTCCGGCGACTCCACCTGAGACCCCGGTTCCTGCCGCCCCAGACATCACAGCTCCCGAAACCACGGCCCCTCAGACCCGCAGCGTCAGCTTCCAGTACACCTTTCCCACCGATCTGCCTGCGGGCACCTACAGCGTGGTGGTCAGCGACGCCAGTGGCGAACGCCAGATCTTGCAGGCCACCGACGCCTCACAACTGGCCGGGCGCGACGCCAACAGCTCTCAGCCGGTTCAGGTGGTGGGCGACGCGGTGTTCATCGTGCGCCGCGATGGGGCCGACTACGCCACTGTCGCGCCCAATTAACGCGCTGCCCGCATGATTTACCTCGATTACGCCGCCACCCATCCCATGACCGCTGAAGCGCTGGTGGCCTACGCGCGGGCGGCGGCCCTGCCCGGTAACCCCGCCAGCATCCACGCGGCGGGACAGGCCGCCCGCGAACTGCTGGAGGAGGGCCGCGCCCGCGTCGCTGCCGCATTTGGTGTGGACGCCCGCACCTTGATCGCTAACAGCGGCGGCACCGAGGGCGATAACGCCGTGCTGCTGGGCGTGGCGCGGGCGTGGCAGGAGGGGCGCGGCAAACCCGGCCACCTGATCACCACACCCACCGAACACTCCGCCGTGCTGGCCCCGGCCCGCTGGCTGGAAGCGCGCGGCTGGGAAGTGACGTGGCTGACGCCCGACGCCTACGGACGCTACTCGCCGCAGGAGTTGCAGGCCGTCCTGCGCCCCGACACCGCGCTGGTGTCCATCCACCATGCCAACAACGAACTGGGCACCGTGCAGGATACGGCTGCGCTGGCCGCCGTCGCCGCTGCCCGTGGGGTGCCGTACCACAGCGACGCGGTGCAGGCCCCCGGCGTCCTGCCCGTGAATCTGGCCGACTGGGGCGTGACCTATGCCATCTTCAGCGCCCACAAATGGGGCGGACCGCGCGGCGTGGGCTTCGTGTACGTGCGGCGCGGCGCGGAACTGCCGCCCGTGACCTTCGGCGGCGGGCAGGAGGGCGGCACCCGCCCCGGCACCCAGGACACGGCGGGGGTCTACGCGGCAGGGGTGGCCCTGAGCGCGGCGGAGGCGGAGCGCGAGGCGACATTCGCACACCTCGCCAGTCTGCGCCAGCGTTTCGTGACGGCAGTTTCCGACATTCCCAGCCTGCGAGTTAACCACCCGCCGGATGGCAACCCCAAAGTGGCCTCTGTCACGCTGCCAGGGGCGGATGGGGAGGCCCTGCTGATGAATCTGGACCTGCTGGGGGTGGCGGCCAGCGCCGGAAGCGCGTGCAGCGCGGGCACCATGCAGGCCAGCCATGTGCTGAGCGCCATCGGCCTGAGCGACGCCGACGCCCGCGCCAGCCTGCGCTTCAGCTTCGGGCGGGCCACCACCGCAGAAGAGGTGGATCAGGCCGCCGAGGCACTCAGGCAGGCGGCGCAGTGGAGCCGGGCTTGAGCCTGCCGGACGTTCAAACCGCCGAGCAATTGCTGATGGAAGCTGCCGAAATGAACCCCGGCGCGTGGGTGGAACATTCGCGCCACGTCGCTCTGGCTGCGCGGAACATTGCTGAAGTCCATCCCAATCTCGATCCCACGCGGGCCTACACGCTGGGCTTGCTGCACGACATTGGGCGGCGCACGGGGCCGAACCGGGACCGCCACCTGCTGGACGGCCACGACTTTCTGACCGAGCTGGGGTACACAGATGCCGCCCGCATCGCCGTGACGCACTCATTTGTCATTCCCGACATGGATACCTTGCAGGGCGACTGGGACGGCACGCCGCAGGAGTGGCAGCGGCTGCGCGAAGTTGTAGCCCGTGCCCAGCAGACCGACGAGGACCGCCTGATCCAACTGTGCGACATGCTGGGTCTGGCAGACGGGTTCTGCACCATCGAGGAGCGGCTGGTGGACATCGCGCTGCGCTACACCTTCAATGCCAGAACGCCCGACAAATGGCGCGCGAAACTACAACTCAAGGCCGACTTTGACCGCGAGTGCGGCGTCAACATCTACCTCCTGCTGCCCGGACTGGTGGAACGTCTGCTGGCCTGAGGACCCACGCGCGCCGTCTATATATACTCGGTGCAATGACAGCTCAGAGGGAAAAAACGCGGGCCGACGTGATCGTCGTGGGGGCCGGATCGGGGGGCTGCGTGGCGGCGCGGCGGCTGCTGGACGCGGGGCTGCGGGTGCTGTTGCTAGAGGCTGGTGGCCGCGACACCAATCCTTTCATCCGCGCTCCAGCAGGCTTTCCGCGCCTGTTCCGCTCGGCGGTGGACTGGAATTTCTCTACGGTGCCCCAGACGTGTGCCGATGACCGAAGCTTCTACTGGCCGCGCGGCAAGGTGCTGGGCGGATCCAGCGCCATTAACGCCACCATCTACATTCGGGGGTCCAAGCGCGATTACGACGGCTGGGGCGAGGGCTGGACCTGGGATGAAGTGCTGCCCGCCTTCAAGGCGCTGGAGAACTTCCGGGGCGGAGCCTCTGAAACGCGCGGGACAGAGGGAGAACTCCCGGTGGGTGCGCGGGCCGCCTCCCACCCGCTGAGCGAGGCGTTCGTGACGGCGGCGGTGGGCGCGCTGCATATTCCAGAGGCGAAGAGCTTCAACGACGGCACGCTGGAGGGCGCGGGCCTGCTGGAAAGCAACCACCTGCACGGCGAACGCTACAGCGCCTTCCGGGCCTTTCTGAAGCCTGTACTGAAGCACCCCAACCTGACGGTGCTGACCGGGGCGCAGATGCTGGAACTGCTGTGGGACGGTTCAGATTCCACGACACCACGGGCTGTAGGCGTGCGCTTTCGCTGGCAGGGGCGCACGCTGGACGCCCCGGCAGGCGGCGTGATCCTGGCGGCAGGGGCGGTACAAACGCCGCAACTGCTGATGCTCTCGGGCGTGGGGCCGCGCACCGAACTGGAAAAGCACGGCCTGCGCGTGCGCCAGCATCTCCCCGGCGTGGGCGAGGGCTTGCAGGACCATCTGGCGGTCCCGGTCATCTTCCGCTCGCATACGCCGTCGCTGGAATCCATGCCGGAAGCCTCAGCGCTGGCCCATTATCTGCGAAACCGCAGCGGGCCGCTGTCCAGCAACATCGCCGAGGCGTCGGCCTTTGCCCACGCGCGACCCGGCCTGGACTCGCAGACCGAACAACCCGATCTCCAGTACCACTTCGGCCCAGCCTATTTCCGGGACCACGGCTTCAGCAAGGAAGCGGGTCACCACTTCTCGGTGGGTCCGGTGCTGGTGGAACCGCACAGCCGGGGGCGAATCACGCTGGCCTCGGCGAATGTGGGCGACGCCCCGCACATCGATCCGCAGTACCTGACGGACGGGCGCGACCTCCAGAGTCTGATCGCCGGAGTGCGGCTGGCCCGCGAGATCGCCTACACGCCGCCGCTGCTGGCCCACCGTGGGGCCGAATCGCTCCCCGACAGCGGCATCCGCAGCGACGCGGCCATCGCCGCACACATCCGGGCCGAATCGGCGACGCTGTATCACCCGGTGGGCACAGCGGCGCTGGGGGACGGCGAGGAAACGGTGGTGGACCGCCAGTTGGCCGTCCACGGCACGCGGGGCCTGTGGGTGGCCGATGCCAGCGTCATGCCGCGCATCATCCACGCCAACACCAACGCCACAGCCATGATGATCGGTGCGCGGGCGGCGCAGTTTGCGGGGCGGGAGCTGTAGTGCCGCTGTAGATGACCCCTGAATCACCTCTACCCGCCTCCCCCTAGAATGACCGCGTGATCAACAGTGAGCGCGGCTGGACGCTGGGGCTGGGTGCGGGCGTGCTGCTGGTGGGCGTGCTGGCACTGGGTCCGGTGCTGCTGCCGCGCCCACAGGTGCCGACGGTGACGCGCGTGGCCCTGCCCGCCCCCAGCGCTCCGGCCCTCCCGAATGCCAGCGCCGAGCCGCCCACCTTTCCCACCACCGCCAGCGTCACGCCGCTGATTTCGGGCAGGGTCAACCTCAATACGGCCAGTCAGGAGCAACTCGAGGCCCTGCCCAAAGTCGGCCCGTCGATGGCTCTCAAGATCATCGCGGCGCGGCCCATCCGCTCGCAGGCCGAATTGGATTCCATCAAGGGCGTGGGCGAGGCGACGCTGAAACTGCTCTCACCGCTGGTCAGCTACTAGTGCGGGGGGCGGCCCTCTCGCTGGCCACCCTGACCTCGGGGGAATCGGGCGGGCGGCTGGCGTGGTCCGTGCCCACCGTCTTCGGCATGATGGGCGGCATTCAACTGGGGCTGGGCGTGTGGTGGGGCGTGCTGACCCTGCTGCTGGGAATTGGGCTGGCCCTGCGCGACGCCCGCCCACCCCTGGTCGCGCTGGCACTACTGGGCGCGGCCCTGGGCTTCGGCTCCGAGCGGCTGGTGACCGGGCGGGCCGATCCGCTGGCCCCCTGGCTGGGCGCGCAGGTCACGCTGACTGGCGACTGGGACGGGCAATTTCTGACCCTGCAAGACCCGCGCGCGCGGCTGGCGGTGGCTCCCAAGCCCACGGCCCGGCCCGGCAAACTGGTGGTCAGCGGGCGGGTGGTGGCCCCAGACGGGCAGCGCACCCCCGGCGGTTTCAACCAGGCGGCGTGGCTGCGCGCCCAGGGCGGCATTTTTCTGACCACGCCGACGGCGATTCTGGTGGCCGCCAGGGTACGCGACTCTCAGGCCGAAACAGGCCCGCGCGGGTGGTTCCGGCGTGGCTTGACCACCGGACTCCCTCAGCGCGAGGCGGCGCTGATGACCGCCATCGAACTGGGGGACCGCAACGACATAGGCCGTGAGGAATTTGCGGAGGGCTACGGCATCCGCGACGCGTTCACCCGTTCGGGTCTGGCGCACCTGATGGCCCTGTCGGGGCAGAACGTCGCCCTCATCACGGTGGTGCTGATCTGGATTTTCGGCTGGTTCGGGTGGCCTCCGCTGTGGCGTTACGGCATGCCCGCCGTGTTGCTGCTGCCCTATCTGGTGCTGGTGGGGGTCTCGCCCAGCATCACCCGCGCCGTGATCATGGGGTTGACCGTGCTGCTGGCCCTGGCGCTGGGGCGTGGACGGCCCGATCCCTACGGCCTGATGGCGCTGACCGCCACGGTGTGCCTGCTGCTGTTCCCGTTATGGCTGCTGGACATCGGCTTCCAGTTGTCGTTTCTGGCGGTGCTGGCCCTGACGCTCTCCATGAAAGCCGCCGGGAAATTGCCGGAACGCTGGCCGCTGTGGCTGCGGCTGGCGCTGGTAGCCACCGTGCTGGCCGAATTCGGCACGCTGCCGGTAATCGCCGGCACCTTCGGACAGATGCCGCTGGTGGGCCTGCCCGCCAATCTGGCGGCGGGCGTGGTCATGACCGCGCTGGTGCCGCTGGGCTTTTTCGCCGGGCTGCTGGGGCCAGCGGCCATTCTGGTCAACTGGCTGGTAGGCCCACTGGCCGCCCTGCTGCTGGGCATCGTGGAAACCTTCGGGCAGGCCCCGGTGCTGACCTGGGGACAGGTTTCGCCCGCCGGATTCGTGGCCTACGCGGTGTGCGCGGGCGCGGGTGTCCTGTGGCTGTGGGGCCGCGTGCGGTTCCGGGTGGTGCTGGGCGTGGTGATGGCCTGCACGCTGCTGACCCTGTTGCCCGGAAAATTGCAGCCACCACGCGAAATCATTTTCGTGGACATCGGCCAGGGCGATTCCACCCTGATCCGGCTGCCCCACCTGACCGTGCTGGTGGACGCGGGCGGCTCAGTGAACAGTGATTTTGATGTGGGGGGCAAGACCGTCGTTCCTGCTCTACGCGCGCTGGGCGTACGGAAGATCGACTTGCTGATTGGAACCCACGCGGATACGGACCACATCGAGGGCATCAGCGGCGTGCTGCGCGCCCTGCCCGTGGGCGAGCTGTGGATCGGCCAGCGCAAAACCGACGATCCGGTGCTGACCACCGTGCTGACCGTGGCGAGGGAGGAAGGCGTTCCTGTACGCGAGGTCCGGCGCGGCGATCAGATCGCCTCGGACGGTGTGACCCTCACCGTGTTGTGGCCCACTGGCAACGTCTGGAGTACCGAGGACAACGAGAACAGCGTGGCTGTGCGCGTTCAGTCTGGCGCGTGGTCTACCGCCATTCTGGGTGACCTGCCCAGTCCAGCCGAGAACTCTCTGGGCCTGGGCCACCTGAGCCTGCTGAAAGTCGCGCACCACGGCAGCCGCTTTTCCACCGACGCCGGGCTGCTGCAAGAAACCACACCCACCGACGCCGTGATCAGCGTAGGCCGCAACACCTACGGCCACCCGAACCCGGAGATGCTGGGACGACTGGCGACGGCGGGCGCGAAAATCTGGCGAACCGATCAGATGGGGACGATCAGGTGGCCGATTCCGTAAACCTCTTCTTTACCCAATTTCTACCCGCGTTCCCGTCCGCGCCGAGGCGAACAGCGCGTCCAGCACCCGCGCGTGCCTCACGCTGTCCTCGGGGGGAAACAGGGCCTGTTCCTCGCCCAGCACCACCTGCTGAAAATGTTCCACCATCGCGGCGTAGGCGTTGAAGGGCGGGAACCCCTCCTCACGCACCCCGGCGGCGTCGGTGACGGTGAACGACACGGGCGAGTGGGTGTTGCTGTGAAATACGCCATTCATGTCCAGCGTGCCGCGCGTGCCCAGAATGGTCAGGCGCTGGGGGGCTGGCTCGGCCCAGTCGAAGGCGCAGTCCACACCCGCCAGCACCCCCGGATACTCCAGCACGCCACTCAGGCCCACGTCCACCCCAGCCTCGGTCCAGCGGGCGCGGGCGATGGCGGCGGTGGGTTCGCCCAGCAACAGGCGCACCAGATTGACCGTATACGTGCCCACGTCGAACAGTGCGCCGCCGCCCTTGTCGGCCTCCCAGCGGAAGTCCTGGGGGTTGTCCAGCATGAAGCCAAAGGCTGCCCGCACGGACCGCACCTCACCCAGTTCGCCGCCCTGCACCAGCTCGCGCAGCCGCGTGATGTGCGGGTGAAAGCGGTACGCGAAGGCTTCCAGCAGCACGCGGCCCGTGGCCTGCGCCGCGTCTGCTAGCTCCTGCGCCTCGGCGGCGTTCAGGACCAGCGGCTTCTCGGTCAGGACGTGCTTGCCCGCGCGCATGGTGGCCAGGGACCAGGGCAGATGCAGGTCATTGGGCAGCGGGTTGTATACCGCGTCCAGATCGGCGCTCAGCACGTCATCGTAGCCGCCCACGATGGAGACATTCCATTCCTGCGCGAACGCTCGCGCGTGTTCGGAGTTGGGATCGCGCACGCCGAGGGCCACCACTTCTCCCCCACTCGCCCGGATGGCCGGAATCAGCGCCCGCGCAATGCGTGCCGCGCCCAGCAAGCCCCAGCGAAGTCCCGTGCCTGAACGAGCAGCCGTTGTCCCAGAAGTTGTCATGGCTGAGCATGACACGGCGGCGGGCAGAGGTTGAGCTTTTCGCGCTAGCGACGGTTCAGTAGATACACCTTGGGGTTGTGTCCGCCGCTGGCCACCTGAAGCAGTTCGCGGGCATTCCATTGGGTTGAACCTTCCAGCAAGCCCTCGAACAGCCGGATTTCGTGGGTGATCACGGCCAGACGGCCCTGACGGCTCAGCAGGCGGTGCATCTCCTGCAAGAAGGCCGGGTACAGCGCCGCGTTGCCGCCGTGCGTGCCGACGGCGTCGCCCCACGGCAGGTCCGCCACGATCAGGTCAAAGGAGCGGGCGGACAGCCCCGTTTGCAGGGCGTCGATACGCGCCACCTCGATGTTGCGCCCGGCAGCCGCGATATTGGTCTTGGCACAGTCCACCGCCGACTGCTCGATGTCCACGCCCACCAGCGCGTCGCAGGGTCCCAGCAGATCGCGCTCGATCAGCAGGGTACCGCTGCCGCACATCGGGTTGAAGATCCGGTCCACGTCGCGCTGCCCGGCCAGTTTGTGGGTGGCGTAGGCCAGCGTGGCATTCAGGCCGCCGTGCATGTTGCACTCGCGCCAGGACCGCGCGCTCAGGGGCTTGGGCGTGGTGCGGGCCAGCACTTCCCAGCCGGGGCCATCCTGTTCAGGGCGCAGACGGATGAGGAGTTGGCCGTCCTCGGGGCGAAAGGGGATTTCCAGCGCGTTCTCCAGTTCCTCGGCCAGCCGCTGCATCACGCTGGATTCCTTGCCCGCCGCGCCCAGCCGGAAGGAGGTATGCCCGCCCACCGCGATGACCTGACGCAGAAAATCGGTCAGCTCGCCCAGTTGCTGGTTCCCCAGCAGGCCACGCGGACGGGGCACGTCCCAGGCGCGAATGCGGTAGGCGGCCAGCGCCGAACGCAGGCGGGTCAGGCGTTCGGGATCGCCCGGAAACCAGAAGCGCAGGCCCCGGATATCGCGGGCCAGCGGCACGGTTGCCAGTTCGGTGGCGGCGACGTGTTCCAGGCCCGGCAGCACCTCCAGCTCGTATTCGTGGGCGGGCTGGCGGGTGCGGTAATCGGTCTTGGGACGACTTTTCCTCTTCCCGGCGGGCTGAAATCGGTCTGTTTGGGGGCGAGGCATAGCAGGGCAGTATAGCCCGTGCAGGAGTGGGAGGGGGATTTGGAGCAGGCGGTTCGCGGTAAGGTCTGATCAACTCCGGTTCAGAGGTTCTGGGGTGGCTCCCACGGTTGAACCCCTCTCCTGCGGAGCTGTGCCAGTCCGGCCCTTCGGGCCACCTCCCCTCAAAAGGGCTTGGTGATGCAGACAAGTCTCTCATGTTTGGCTCTACGCTGATTTTCGCAAGATGTCATTTTTCTCTGGCTGCGCTGGGACGGCGTCTGCGGTTCCCCCCTCCCAGCCTCCCCCGCAAGGAGGGAGGAGTTAAAAACGCCGTGTTTATCGGTCTTATCACTTTTATGAGAGAGATCTCTGCATCACCCAGCCTCAAAAGGGATGGCGTATGGCACAGGCCTTCTGCGCTCCTTTGCTCCCTATGAGAGAAACTGGCTGCCAAGCAGACTGATTTGTAAAGCTGCGGAGTAGAGGGGTTCGCCTTCCAACTGGACTTGACCATTCCACATCCCCCACCCGCAGGCGTACAATCCGGGCCGCGTATATGACCCGGCCCTCCGCCCCCGACCCGCGTTTTCCACAACCATCCGCCTCCGGTCTGCGGCGCAGGCCCCTGCTCTCGCGGCTGCGCCCGCCGCAACTGATCGCTCTGACCTTTGCATTGACCATCGTGGTGGGGGCCGGGCTGCTGATGCTCCCGGTCAGCCTGGAGCCGGGGCAGAGCATCAGCGTGATCCAGGCGCTGTTCATGGCCACCAGCGCAGTGTGCGTGACCGGGCTGGCGGTGGTGGACCCCGGAACCACCTTTACCACTTTCGGCGAGGTGGTCATGCTGCTGCTGATCCAGATCGGCGGGCTGGGGCTGATCACGCTGGGAACCCTGTTCGCCATCGCCCTGCGGCGGCGGGTGGGCATCTCGGACCGCATTCAGGCGGCCCAGCAGGTCAACAGCCTGGAACTGGGCGGCGTGGTCCGGCTGGTGCGGACCATCGTGCTGAGTTCGGTGCTGGTGGAACTGGCCGGAACCATGCTGCTCGCCGCCGTCTTCGTGCCCGCCGAGGGGCTGGGGCGGGGCCTGTACTTCTCGCTGTTCCACGCGGTGAGTGCCTTCAACAACGCGGGGTTCAGCCTGTACGCCACCGGGCTGACCGGCTTCGTGACCAACCCGCTGATCAACGTGATCATTCCGCTGCTGATCGTGCTGGGCGGCATGGGCTTTCTGGTGCAACTGAACGTGCTGGCGTACCTGCGTGACCGCCGCCGTAACCGTCTGAACGCCAACAGCAAACTGTCGCTGGTCATGATGGGCGCGCTGCTGCTGATCGGCACCGTCGGTTTTGCGCTGCTGGAGTGGAACAACCCGGCCACGCTGGGGACGCTGTCCCCCGGCGGCAAGCTGATGGCCGCGTGGTTCCAGGGCGTCACGCCGCGCACCGCCGGATTCAACACGCTGGATTACAGCACCATGGGGTTCGTCACCATCTTCATGACCATCCTGCTGATGTTTATCGGGGCCAATCCCGGCTCCACGGGCGGCGGCATCAAGACCACCACCTTCTACGTGATGATGGCCTCGGCGTGGAACATGGTGCGCGGGCGCAGCGACACCACGCTGTTCCGGCGGCGGATCGGCACCACCACCATTTTGCGGGCCATGACCGTGGGCCTGCTGAGCCTGGGGCTGGTCAACCTGGGCTTTTTGCTGCTGCTGCTGCTGAACACCAACAAGGACGTGCTGTTCATGCAACTGTTCTTTGAAACGATCAGCGCCTTTGCCACCGTGGGCCTGAGCATGAACACCACTCCGCTGCTGAACGCCAACCAGGAAGTCGTGCTGATCTTCCTGATGTTCCTGGGCCGCATCGGGCCACTGACCTTCGCCATCGCCTTCAGCCGCCCGGACTCGCGCACGCTGGTGCGGTATCCGGCAGAGAACGACATCCTGATCGGGTAACGGGCTGCGGGGGAAAGGAGCGGCCTGCGCCCGTGGACCCCAATCTTCCGTGCCCCTTTGACCCCCGGACCTCCAGCCCCTTAGACTGCCCTCTCCTGTGAACCGTCGCCCCGCCGCCCTGCCCCGCCGCGCCCTGAGTGCCCGGCTCACGCCCGCGCAACTGCTGGCGCTGGTGTACGCGGCAGGCATCCTGATCGGCACCGGGCTGCTGCATCTGCCGGGAGTCCAGCGGGTGGGCGGCGCGGCCCTGACCAGCGTGGACCTGCTGTTCACGGCCACCAGCGCCATCTGCATTACTGGGCTGGTGGTGGCCGACACCGGCGAGGCGTTCACGCGGCTGGGGCAGATCATCCTGATCGTGCTGGTGCAGATCGGCGGGCTGGGCATCCTGACCTTCGGCACGCTGTTCGCCTTCCTGACGGGCAGACGGCTGAATTTCAGCGAGCGGCAGGGGCTGGTCGCGCAACTGAACGCGCTGAACGTGGGCGGGGTGCTGCCACTCTTGCGGGCCATTCTGACCTACACGCTGGTCACTGAACTGGTGGGCGCGGTGCTGCTGTCCTTCCGCTTCGTGCCGCAGTACGGGCTGGGCGAGGGGCTGTATCAGGCGGCCTTCCACGCGGTCAGCGCCTACAACAACGGCGGCTTCGTGGTGCTGGCGGGCGGGATGGCCCCGTATGCCAGTGACCCGCTGGTCAGCCTGACCATCAGCGCGCTGGTGATCCTGGGCGGGCTGGGCTTTTTAGTGCAACTGAATTACGTCTCGCACCTGCTCAATCCGCGCAAGAATCGCCTGCTGGTCTACAGCCGCCTGACCGTGCTGACCACTGGCATCCTGCTGGCCCTAGGAACGCTGGTGATCTTGCTGGTGGAGTGGCAGAACAGCAAGACGCTAGGGGCGCTGCCCACGTCGGGCAAGTTCCTGGCCGCCTTCTTTCAGGGCATGACGCCGCGCTCGGCAGGCTTTTCCACCGTCAACATCGAATCCATGAACACGGCCACCATCTTCACCATCATCGGGCTGATGTTCATCGGCGCAAACAGCGGCTCCACCGGGGGCGGCATCAAGACCAGCACCTTCGCCATTCTGGTAGGCAGCGCGTGGAACATGGTGCGCGGGCGCGGCGAGCTGATCGTCTTTCAGCGGCGGGTGCTGAACGAGAACGTGGTGCGGGCCGGAAGCATCACGACGCTGTACACGCTGCTGGTGGCCGGGGCCTTTTTTCTGCTGCTGGCCACCAATCCCAAGCTGGGCTTCACGCACCTGCTGTTTGAAACCGTCAGCGCCGCCGCCACCGTGGGCCTGAGCATGAACACCACCCATCTGGTCAACGATCCGGGCCTGCTGATCCTGACCGCGCTGATGTACCTGGGCCGGATTGGCCCGCTGACCTTTGCGGTGGCCTTCAGTCTGCGCAGCACCCACAAGCGCAACGTCAAGTACCCGCCAGAGCGCGATATTCTGGTGGGGTGATGTGGCCCCGGCGGGGCCGTCTGAGGGCCAAGAGTCGAAGGGTCTAAGAACCGCCCACCGCTTTTTCCTCAGACCCTTAGTTCGACTTTGTCCATTTTTTCAGGCGGCGCTGAGAGAAATCTCAGCGCCGCCTGAAACCATTTGGAGATGTTCAAAGTCCCAAAATGGTTCACCGATGTTATCGCCCCTTTTGCCGAGATGTTTACCCAGCCCACCTGGATCACTGCTCAAACCTTGCTTGTCGGGTCCATCCTTGCCACCCGCAAGCGCACCATCTCTGCCCTCCTGACCTTGCTCGGCCTGAGTGATGAAACCGGATTCTCCAGATTCCATCACTTTCTCAGCCGGGCCATCTGGTTTCCATTGCAGGGCAGCCGCATTCTCTTGAGTCAATTGCT
>NZ_JNIV01000070.1 GCF_000701405.1 Deinococcus marmoris DSM 12784 | reverse complement strand
CCCCACTCGTAGTACCCCATGACCCAGCCCGGCATGAACGCCTGGAGCAGCTCCCTGGCCCGCTCGGCCAGCCGCAGTGGATCGGTCTCCGTGCCGATGGCCTCGGTCAGGTCCATGAACGCTTCCAGGGCGTGCCGCCGCTCCTGGGCCAGGGCTTTGCGCTGCTGGGCGCTGTACAGCGCCTGACACGCCGCCGTGAACAGTTGCCGCTGCTGCGCGGTCCACACGGGCTGACCCACCAGACCCACCACGAGCAGTGCAGCAGGCTGATTCCTCTGGAAGAACGGGGCCACGCCCGCCGCCTGAAACTGCTCGGCATGCGGCATGCCCTGCTCTGCCGCGTTCCAGTGGTCAAAGACCTGCGGCGTGCGGGCGGCCACCGTCTGGGCCAGGAACGGCGTGTCCAGAGGCAGCCCAACCCGGAGCAGCGCCATGAACTCAGGGGGGACCGCGTCGCTGACCACCTCAGCCACCCAGCGCTCGTCCTGGCGCGTGAAGTAGACCGCCAACAGGTTGGGGATGCTGCGGCGGAGCACGCCCCCGACGTGGCGCGCCAGCGCGGTCAGGTCATCGGTGGTGGCCGCGGCCTCACTCAGGGCCACAAAGGTGGACAGCACCTCGTTCTGCTGCTGGGCGACGGTGAGAGCATGATGGGCCTGGGCCAGTTCATCAAGCAACGCGCCCGTCGCCAGGGGACCAGGGTTTGACATTGCCTGGCACTATAGGGCGCTTCCTAGACGGTGGTCCGCGTGTTGTTCACCCCCTCGTACTCTTGAACAAGACAGAGAGCCACTGTCCCAACCCAGCCGGACGGGGTAGCAGCGTCTCGCCAAAGGCGTGCATCATCACCCGCATGCGCTCGGAGTCGTACACGCTCTGATCCTCCAGGGTGGACTGCACGGTGTTGAGCGAGTCCCAGATCTTGACCAGCTCGTCACCGACATCGGGGGCAGACGTCGTTGCTGGTGGAGTTGGCGCAGGAAGCTGCCGCAGCCCACTGACCTCCTGACGCAGCGCGCTCAGCTCCAGATGCTGGGCCTCCACCACCTCGCGCAGCCGCCGGAGTTCTTGCAGGACCTCTCCCAACACGTCTGGCTCAATGGGAACTGTGGGCAGGTCCACCGGCACTGGAAGGTCACCTCCCTCGGCGATCATCTTCAAAGCTGCCTCCAGGCTGGCGACGCGCCCCGTGCCGAGCGCCTGATGGGCATCCTGGGGCCAGCGGCGGTGGCCCCGGTCATCCCTGGGCAGCGGCTGGAAGACGCCCTCATACACCAGCGCGATGCGCCGCACCGAGGGCGCGCTGACGCCGAGCACCTGTGCGACTTCAGCCGAGGTGCAGAAAGTGGTCTCCTCATCCACAGCCTACGCCGCCCAAGCGCTTGGCAAGCGCCGCTCGATGGTTTGATCACCGCTTGAGCAAGCGGATGCCCGGCAGCGGATGAAGCTCCGGACACCACCCCAGCACTGGCCTACTGCACGCTATAGCGAACGCCTGAGTTGTCCGTCATCGGCTTGCACAAACGAACGTTTGAGCGCCGCTTTTAGCGACCTGATGGGAGGCCACTTCTGGTGTTGCAAAAACCGGTTGCACAGCGAACTACGCTGGCAACATGTTTTCGCAACCTGACTGGCTGAAATTCTGGCCTTCGCCAGCGCCGGCTTTGGCCCCAACACTTTTCAGGATGTTCTTGTGAACGAGCAGCGAGCGCTCGAGGATCAGGGGGGCTGTGCAGGTCTCCATTCACGCTGTTACAGCTTGCGAAGGGACTTCTGCATGTCGGAGTGCGAGGATGCCGGGGCGTTGGCCGAAGGCGTGCCCCGGCAGGCGCGTTGTCGCTGGCTTTGAAGCTGAGGTATGGGCGGTGCCGCTGGTCAGTGCGCTCGCGACAGCGCACAGGTGGGCGGGCTGGCCCTACACTCCGCGCTGGAGGTGCAGGAGGAAGGCGCGGGCCTCCGCCTCAAGTTTGGCCAGTTCATGGACCGTCTGCATGTTCGTACAGTCAACGTAGAAGGACACGCACTTCGACAACGCGATGGGGTGGGTGTCGCAGTGGGCTTTGATCCATGCCTCAGTCTGCTGAATGGCGGCAACTGTGGCCTGCCGCTGGTGACGGACCTGTAGCAATTGCTCCAATTGGCTCATGCTTTATCTTAGAGCCAGAGGTGCTTCAAGCACTGCATTTGTCAGACGAGAGCCGGACAAGTCGCGATGCACCTGTACGACGAACTGCTGGCCGAGAACGCCTCTGTCGAGAGCCGCGCCGGGGCGAGTTGCGCGCGTTGGGAGCGACGCTCCGGCGCTCTGAAGCAGACTGGCAGGAGGCACCAGGCTGCGGAACGCTGGCGGTGCTGGCCGGGAGTGCAGGCAGTGGGTGAGCAGGGCGACGCACTCCGCACGTCTGCGCGATCTAGCAGAGTGCGGCAGGCGCTTGATCGCCTTGCCATCCAAAAACAGGCGGCCCGGAGACCGCCTGTTGGTAAACATCATTAGCGATGCTGCGTTGTCGTTTGATCTCGGTGAACGACAGTGGGTGCTGGCCGACGGAGGCCCGCCAGGCCGGCAAGCCCCAGGAGGCCGAGCCAGCCCCAGTCCATGCCATCGTCATCGTTCTGCGTGGTCACCGTGGTGCCCGTCGTCGTCGTGTCTGTTGGGGTGTCCGTCGTGGTGTCCTGTGCCAGAGCAGGCATCGAGGCAAGGCCGAAGGCCAGCACCAGCAGACTGATTTTCGCTTTTTGTTTCATGGGTCAACCTCCTGCGAGAGTGTGAATTCTTACGCTCACATAACATCGCATACCTGACCGTTTTTCTTGGTAAAGCCGCTGTTGACTTAGACCTAACCTCATCTTAAGAAATAGAAATGCTTTACCTGGACAAATTCTGAGCTGTTCGGAAAGTCACTTCGATCTTGGGTCAGCTCTTTGGCGCGCTGTCCCATTTGAATCCTCCCGTTTGCAGGTCTGAAAAACGTCGTGTTTCTGGCGGCTTGATGCTGTCCCGGTTGAAGTAGAGCTCGATCGGGACACAGGCCGCTCAGTAGGCAGCGTTCCCAGTGCAGGGCTGGCTGAAGCCGAGAAATTTGAGCCTTCTTTTCCGCTTATCGTAAGAGGGCGCACGCATCTTGTGCTGACCCCGAGCTGGAGGGTGTGACCGAGGACGAGGCTGCCTACTGGCTGGACGTGGAGTTTGTCGAGCCGTGTCCAGAGGGGCGGGCGATTTGATTCATCATGAATCGGTGGGGAAAGACCAATCCTCTGGGAAGAGACCTCGCTCATCTTGTGCCTCAGAGCGGCCAGGCGTGACCTGAAAACGTAAACTGGGTGTATGAAAACGGCGAACATGGCATTCGCACTTGCTCTCGTCGTCACAGTCAACCAGGCCAGCGCAGTCGATCTGTGGGGCCTCCTGGGCAAAGGCGACACCACCCTTCCGGGTGGAAACGTGGTGTATCAACTCAACAATGCCGCCGGAGTCAGCGTCGATGTGGGCCTCGACTTCGGTGAGCTGATGGATGGTGGATATACCTCGCTCCAACTCACCGCGTTCAAGTTCTCAGGAACGCTCAACGCTCAGGAACTCCAGTTGTTCGCCAGCAATGTCATGCAAATTGCGGCGGCCTGTTTCAATACTGACCCGTCTCGTGCGGCGGCCATTCAGTCCTGGATTTCGTCCAGCGACGCCAGAGAAGAAAACTTCTATTACACGGCTGGGACGCGCTTCGCCGAGAAAAGCTTTGGCCCGCTGCAACTGGCACTGGAAAAGAGATCAAACGGGAAGGGGCGCTCCATGACTGTTTATCTTTCCAGAAAGGGAGTGCCTGGACAGGCCCCGTGGATCAAGAGCTGTTCTGCTTCCGGCTGAGCGTCAAGCACGAGGCCGTTCATGCGGTGGGATCAACGAGGATGGCGGAACACCCTTCACCAGCGCCTGGCCCGCCTCGCCATCTGAGCGCCCATCAACAGCCCTGGAAGTGCGGGCAGCGTGTAGAGCAACACGAAGCCCGCCAGCGTGGCGCTGCCGAGTACGAGACCAAGTGGGCGACCCAGCGCGGCGGACAGCGGACTGCCCAGCCACGCCACCGCCGCCCATAGTCCGCCATCCAATCCGCTGTTCTGCACGGTTAGAGCCGCCCAGCGCGCCCCGAGCAGCAGGGCTGTCTGAAACGCGAGGGCTGGGAGCAAGACCACCACAGCCCGCCAGCCCGGGGCAGCCCGCCCCGCGAGGCCGCCCAATAAGAGTGGTCCCAGCAGCGGCACCCAGCCCACCAGCACAGCCACCAGCATCATCATCAGGGCGTGAATCCACAGTGGCCCCTGTCTGCGATTCATCAGGGAATGACGCTCTCGAACAGCGTGCCCCGTCGGTCCTGCGTGACGTCCTGGAAGAGTTCGGGGAACAGACTGGGCATACCGCGTCTGGCGCAGCGCAGGTGATACTCGATATGGGCGTGGTACCGCTGGCTGGGCAGCACCAGCAAGTTAGCTGGATCGTTGTTGGTGCTGTCGCCGTCCCGGTGGTGAACGATCTCGCCAGGGGCCAGCGGGCGGGCCAGCATCTGCTCGGCCAGCACGCGGTGCAGGGAGCGGACCTTGCCCGCCTTCCTGTCTTTGACCTTGCGGTAGACCTTGCGCCGACTCACTCTCTGTCTCTCCTGGGCTACTGCGACAAGTCTTTACTTCCATCCGCTGGCCAGCGCCGTGCAGTCAGGGCAGACACCAGCCCTCCGGACAGATACCAGCCTACCGTCAGCAGCGGCGTCATGGGAGAACGTGCTCCTGGCTGACGGCCCAGTCCCAGGGGCTGGGGCAAGACGACGGCCCCCACGCCTGCGGCCAGGCCCAGCAGGCCGCCGCGTTTCCACGCGCCCTGACGAGCACCCAAACCTACTAGGCCGAAGTACAGCGTGTTAGAGAGCAGATCGCCCAGCAGGGTCCAGCGGTAGAGCGACGCTCCCTGCGGTGGGGTGACCCCCACCGCGTCCAGCGATCCGGCCAGGGCGCGTTCGCCGATCACCTCGATGCGCGGCGCGTGGGGCAACACCCGGCGCACGCCTTCATTGAGGAGCGTGACGGTCACGGCCCCAGCCAGGCCTACCAGGCCCAGGCGGATCAGACGGGTGCGGCGGAGCTGGGTTTCGGTTGGGACTGCGGCAGATTCAGCGGAACGGTCATTATCAGGCATGGGCATCTCCAGAAAAGAGGGGTTATCCGCAGCGAAACGGAATAGGCAGTGGGCCACAGCAGCACACGCCGCGCACGCGGGGGCCGCCCGTGACTTGCAGGTGGCCGTAAGCCTGGCGACAGGCCGCCAGACGGGCCGTGATGGCGGGCAGGCTCAGGCCCTCCGTCCGGATGGTCTGGGCGATGGCGGCAGAGCAGGACGCTCCGCCGTAAAAGGCCGCGTGGGCACAGCGAAAGCCCTTGTGGGGCGAGAGCCAGCGCTGGTAGAGCGCGATGCCAGCTAGGGCGAGGGTATCGGTGGAAAGCATGGCCTGAGCCTAAAGGGACTGAGGCGTAGCGCAGTTGAGGAGGGGGTGAAGGGATGACCGGAAAACCAGAAGGATCACTCAATCCGCTGCACTGGCCCAGTTGCCCAGCGGCAGTTCGCTGAGCCGCCGGACTTTGACTGTCACGGCCCGCCCTTGCACCGTCGCCTCGCCCTGCACGATCAGCGCGCGGGCGTCGCGCAGCAGGACCCGGTGCGCCTCCCACAGATCGGGGGAGATGATGGCCTGGACGCGGGTGGAGGCATCCTCCAACACAAAGAAGGCGAAGCCCTTGGCCGTGGGGGGGCGCTGCTTCGTGACCACCAGGCCCGCCGTCCACGCTTCCCGCCCGTGGCGCAGCCCTGCCAGTGGCACGCAGCCCAGGTCACGCAGGCGGGCGCGGTGGGCGTCCAGCGGATGACGCCCTGACTCTGAAATGCCCTTGGTGTCCAGATCCAGGAACAGCAGTTCGTCTGGGGAAAGGGCGGACAACTCAGGCGATTCGGCCTGGGGACTGAGCAGACCGCGCATCCCCGGCTTTCGCGTATTGGCGATGGTGTGCAGCACGTAGTACGCCTCGCGCCTGTTCTTCTGTGCGTCTACTGCGTCAAACGCTCCAGCTTTCGCCAGCGTGTCCAGGGCGTCGCGCTTGATCTCCACGCGGTCATAGAAATCCTCGACGCTGGTGTACTTGCCACCCGTCAGGCGCTCCTGAACGATCTGCCGCGCCGCCGTCTCGCTCACACCCTCAACGACTGAAAGGGGCAGTCTGACCGTTCGCTCGTTCTCGGCCCGGTACGACATACCTGAGCGATTGATGCACACGCCGCGCAGGGAGACACCCCAACGCCGGGCCTCGTGGCTGACCGTTGCTGGCGGCCATAACCCTGGCGCTTCGGTCAGAAAGCCCGCGAGATAGGCTGCAGGGTGGTGCTGGCGCATCCAGGCGCTGGAATAGGCGTGCTGAGCGAAAGCGTGCGCGTGTGATTCGGCAAAGCCGTAGCCTCGGAAAGCGGCACAGGTGGCGAACATCTCCTCGGCTTCCCAGGGAAACGCGCCAGTGGTCAGCGCGGCTCCGGCGGTGAAGCTGTTCTTCAACTCTTCCAGTTCGCTCTCGTCCTCGGTCTTGCTCAAACGGCTGCGGAATCGATCAGCGTCCGGCCACGAGTATCCGGCGTAGTGGACAGCGATTCTGAGAATCTGCTCCTGAAACATCAGCGTGCCGTGCGTCGGGGCGAGAATGGTCCACAGGGGTTCGGGCAGGTCTGGTACGGCCTCCTCGCCCCTGGCCCGCCGGACGTAGGGGTGGACCGTGCCGGACTGAATTGGCCCCGGCCTGACCAGAGCGATCTGGTGCGCGAGCTGGGTCATGTTCTTGGGCTGCAATCTGGCCGTCATCTGGACCTGAGCCGGGCTTTCGATCTGGAAGATGGCGAGGGTGTCCCCGCTGGCGATACGCTCCCACACGGCGGGATCGTCGGGCAGATCGCCGTACTCCACCCACCCCCCTCTCAGACGCATCACCTCTTCTCTGGCGCGTTCTAGGGCGGCCAGCATTCGCAGGCCCAGCAGGTCCAGTTTGATCAGACCCAGCTTCTCCACGTCGTCCTTATCGAAGGTCAGCATGCGGATTCCCCCACTGGAACGGGTCAGGGGCGAATAGTGCGTGAGTGGGCTGGCGCTCAGGACCACACCGCCGGAATGGGGCGCAAGGTGGCGCACGAACCCCGGCTCAATCTTTTCCAGCAGGGACAGCAGGGCGTCTTTGACTGGAGCCTCGCCCAGCACCTCGCGGAACACCACGTCGGCCTCCCTGGCCCGGTGGGGGCGGCTATGGCGGTAATCGCGGCCTAGCGCGCGGCTGAGACGGTCTCGCAACTCTGGCGGTAAGCCCAGAGCGCGGCCCAGATCCTGCACGGCAGAGGGCAGACGGTAGGTGATCTTGTTCGCCACCATCGCCTCCCCAGTCCCCTCGCCGCCCCAGCGGGCCTCCACCCACGACAGCACCTGATCTCTGCGGCTGGAAGCGATGTCGATGTCCACGTCGGGCATGGATGCGCGCCCAGTGTGCAGGAAGCGCTCAAACAGCAGGTTGTGCTTGATGGGGTCTGAGAGGGTGATGCCCAGCAGATAACACAGGACGCTGCCTGCCGCCGATCCTCGTCCAGCCGCGAGAATCCCATGTTCCCGGCAATAGTCCGTGACCTCCGCTGCCGTCAGAAAGAACCCGGCCATCTCCAGGGTCTGCACTGTGGCGAGTTCCTGCTGCAGCCGGGTAGACGCGGTCTCACGGACGTCTGGGGTGTACCGGAGGGGCAGGGCTGCATAAGCGCGCTCCTCCAGGGCCTCCTGTGGCGTCTGGAACACCCGCAGTTTTGGTTCTGGGGCGTGCAGCCGTTCGGGACGCAGGTCCAGGGCACAGACCTCGGCCAGCTTTTGAGCATTCAAGAGCGCGTCCGGGAAGGGCAGCAAGCTACCCCAGTTCCCCGGTGTGCCGACGTGGCGGGCGTCGTTACGCGGGCGCTCGGAATGCGGCGTCTGCACGTCAATGCCCAGTCGGGCACAAGTCAAGGCGTCGAGCAGTGGATATTCGTCCTGGCTGCCCATGTTGATTTCAGGGGCGGCCACCGTGGGCAACTCCAGATCGCGGGCCAGGCCGCGCAGATACTCCAGGCGGCGGCGTTCGTTGGGCGCGCTGCCATGAAAGAGCTGCACATACAGATCGAAGGGGAAAGACCGACGCAGGGTTCGCAGAAGCGAGGCCGCCCGCGCAATCTCCCGTTTCTCTCCCAGCATCGTGGGGAAGCCCTGCCGCCCGCCCGTCAGACAGGCCAGGTGATCGCCCCGACTGGCGGCCTCCTGCACGCACTCCAGAGGCAAGCCGTCCGGGGTGGTCAGGTGAATCTGAGTGACCAGTTCGCACAGCAGGGCGTAGCCTTCCCGGTCCTTCGCCAGCATCACTAGGGGAAAGACCTCGTGGGCTTCTTTGGATCTGGGCGAGGTCGGGAACAGCACGGGCAGGGTCACGCCGATCACAGCGCTGATTTGCGCTTCCCCAGCGGCTTCGCACAGTTCCACGGCTCCGGCCACGCTGCACCAGTCGGCCAGGCCCACGGCGCTGTACCTACGCTCTTTTGCCAGCCGCACCAGACGCCGGGGGCTGACCGTGCTGCGGCCCTCGGAGAAGTAAGACTGGCAGGCCAGCAGGGCGGGCAAGGGGCGCTGCATGCTCAGTCCTGAATCCGGGCCAACCACCAGACGTTCCCGCCGTCCTCACAGTGGAGTTCGGCCACCAGTTCGCCTGCCTGCACCAGATAGCAGTCCCGTGGGGTCTCACCCAGCCACCAGCGCCCGCCGTAGCGCCACCTGTCCAGCACGCCCTGGATGGCATAGACCCGGCCCGCCCAGAGCAGCCGCCCCAGCTCGCCTGCAGGCGTCAGGCTGACCGTGACCGCCTGCTGAACCGCTTTCATGGGCTGACACCCTCGAAGAAGGCCAGCGTGCGTTCCACGGCCTTCTGGTGGGCCTGGGTCAGGGTCAGGGCAGGCTTCCAGCTTTGTCGGGGCGTCATGGGCATGTAGTGCACCAGGCCCGTCAGCCAGTCCACCCATTGATAGCGGGCGTCGGTGGCGTAGGCGAAGGGATCGAGCCACTCCACCCTGACCAGCGCTTCGGGGAAGCGGTCCAGCACATCTCTTGTCACCTCAAGTTCAGCCAGAGACGCCCACAGGCCCACCATTCGCCCTGGCTGCTGGACACCGGAGAGCTGGACGGTCAGCGCCTCCACCCCCAATGGGAGTGCGCCAGTGTCGTTTAGAGCCAGTCCAGCAATCCGCAACAGGCCCGCCGGGTCTGGGCTGCCCTTGAGTTTGCGCGTGGCGCTCAGTCGTCCGCCCAGGGTGTCCGCCTGCACGGTCAGGTAAGCAGCGGCGCGGCCCCGCAGTTCGGTCAGGATGGGCGGCAGCAGTTCGGAGAAAATCACGTCCGCCTCGCTGGGTTCGTACAATGGTGAATCCAGCCCCATACGCGCCTCAATCACCCGTCCTGGCACATACTTCTGGACCACCATCGTGCGTTCGCCTTTGAGAAAGCGGTTGACCCGTCTGCCCACATCCACGCCTAGAAACGCTTCCCGCCGCGCCGCGCTCCATTTCATCAGATCCGCGAGGCCGCGCACCCCCAGAAAGGCCAACCGCTCGATGTGCGCCGGGGTCAGCCCGATCACCTCCAGATGGAAAGTGGGCGTCAGCGATAGGAATGCCTCCTCCACGCTACCTCCCCATGCATCACGAACTTCGCCGGGCCTGGCGCGCAGGGCAGCCAGGTGAGCGACTTCCAGACTCTCAGCCAAGCCGACAGGGGCATACAGTGCAGCAGCCAGTTCCCGCGCTGCTGGGAGGCTGAGCTTGAGATAGACGGTCCCCGGCGTCCGGCCCTCCACCCGGTCCGAGTACCGCGCGTAGAGCGTTTCGAGCAGTTCTGCCCAGGCGGCCAGCGCGGACGGCGCTGTAATGACTTCAGCATGAAGCTCGGGGCAGCGGCTCAGCGCAGCGATGTCGCGCATCCCAGGCTGCACGCCTGCCTCTATCGCCTCTGGACTGGCGTACAACACTTTTCTGGATTCGCTCAGGGCGGCCACCGGGACGCCAGGATGCTGACGGCCCAGCAGGATCAGCGGCCACGGTGAGAGATTCACGCAGGCCAGTGGCATCTTTCTAACTCCAGCGGGCGCTGACACGCGGCACGCCCACCCCTACCCGGCCCACCATCTTGCCCTGCACCTGCACCTGTTCCGCCGGATACGTCATGCGCGGGATGTCCGGGTTCTCCGACATCAGGATGATCTGATCATCAAAGTGGTACAGCCGTTTTAAGGTGGCCGCCTCCTCACCCGGAATCAGCACCACCACCACCTCGCCGTCGTGAACCTCCTGGGTGGGCCGCACGATCACGTAGTCGCCGTCCAGCACGCCCACCCCTGTCATACTCTCCCCCCGCACGCGCAGCAGGAAATCGCCGTTTCGCATATCCAGCAGAGTTTCCAGGCTGGGCGTGTAATCGTCGGGGGACTGCTCCGCCAGTCCTGGCGGACCAGCAGCAATCGAGCCGTAGATCGGCAGGCCATGTCCCAGGGCCACCTTGGCCCGGTCCGTGGCGATCAGCGGAGCGTACCGCTCCACACTCGGTTCCAGATAGCCCAGACCTCGCAGGATGCCCGCCTGGAAACTCACGGCCTGTTTGCTGACCCCCACCTGCGCGGCGACAGCGCCCAGGGTGGCGTTGACCCCGAGCTGGAGGGCGGCGTTCAGGATGGCGGTGCGGGTGCGGGTCAGGTCTGGGGGCATACGATTTACCTCGGCACTTGATGGACATCAAGAAGATGGTGACAGCTTGCACCATTTCTTTGTCTCGTGTCAAGATAGCCATGAGGTGAGCAACTAATGACCGAGCCTATTGAGGATCAGCAGGATTCAGAAGCCACTGGTTACACGCGCCAGATCGAGATT
This sequence comes from Deinococcus marmoris DSM 12784, assembly GCF_000701405.1. Taxonomy (GTDB): domain Bacteria; phylum Deinococcota; class Deinococci; order Deinococcales; family Deinococcaceae; genus Deinococcus; species Deinococcus marmoris. Next base: position 12,798 of record NZ_JNIV01000070.1, on the reverse strand, counting down.
CGCATGGTCTTCCCGGAGAAGATTCGCTATGAGAAGGGCAAGGCGGTCAAGGAACCAGGGCCGGACCCGGAGAGGGTCATCGCAGCGCTGCGTTCAGAAGTGGAGCGGGGCGTGCAGGACAGGTACGGCGAGGAGACGCAAGTGATCTTCCGGGTGGCGCAGGCTCCGAGCATCCGGGTGACGGGGCAGTTCGGGGAGAAGGTGGCCATCACGGCAGCATTCGTGCAGGAAGTGCTGGACGGCGCATTCGAGCATCTGGTGGTGGAGTAGCGCACCATCGCACTTTTCGGCTTTCCACCACACCACAGGGAGAGGAACGATGAACTTTCTGCTCACTTCCGCTGGGATTTCTAATCCCAGCCTCCACACTGCGTTGGTGGACCTCCTGGGCAAGCCGATAAGTGAGGCCAGCGCGCTGTGTATTCCCACGGGCATCTACCCCTTCCCCGGCGGGCCTGTCATGGCCCACAGGTTCATCAGCGGCACGACCACCAGTCCCATGTGCGAACTGGGCTGGAAGTCGCTGGGCGTGCTGGAACTCACGGCCCTTCCCAGCATCGACACGGCGTACTGGACCGCAGCGGTTCAGGAAGCGGACGCCCTGCTGGTCAACGGCGGCGATGTCCACTACCTGTACCGCTGGATGCGGGAGTCTGGACTGGCTGATCTCCTGCCGTCGCTGCGCGAGACCGTCTACGTGGGGATCAGCGCGGGCAGCATGGTGACGGCCCCGGTGTTCGGAGAGACGTACGACAACCCGGAGCAGCCTTTCGTCATCGAACATGGGCTGGGACTGGTTGACTTTGCAGTGCTGCCGCACCTGGATCACGAGGACCACCCGGAAAGTTCTGCGGCCAACGTGAAACGAATGGCCGCCGAGGTCCCCGTGCCGACTTACGGGATTGACGATCAGACCGCGATCAAAGGAGTTGATGGCACCATCGAAGTCGTCTCTGAGGGCCAGTGGAGACTCTTCACTCCCACAACCTGACAAGAACTGTGATGAGCTTGCAGGAGAGGGGCAACGCTACGCGAACTGATGTTCTAGTGCTTGCGTTTGACACTGCGGCGTGGTTGCTGGTCAATGGGAGATAGGATTGAGTTATGTCATCTCTGAGGCAGAGCGTGGCGCGGTTGGCCCAGGAGAATGACTTCTCCGGCGTCGTGCGGGTAGATCAGCATGACAAAACCCGGTTGGAAGAGGCGTTTGGACTGGCGCACCGGGGCTACGGGCTACCGAACACCCCACAAACGCATTTCGCTCTGGCCAGCGGCACCAAGACCCTGACCGCCCTGACAGTGCTGTCGCTGGTGGCCGACGCAACACTGGCGCTCTCGACTCCGGCACGGGAGCTGCTGGGTCAGGACTTACCGCTGGTAGACGACGCCATCACTGTCGAGCAACTGCTGGCCCACCGCTCAGGCATCGGCGATTACTTGGACGAGGACGAGGACACCGACTACAACGCTTACCTCATGCCTGTAGCCGTCCACCTGCTCGACAGCACCGAGAATTACCTGCCTGTGCTGGACGGCCATCCCATGAAATTCGCGCCTGGCACGGAATTTGCCTACTGCAACAGCGGTTACGTGCTGCTGGCTCTGCTAGCTGAGCGTGCGACTGGCCTTCCTTTCGCGCATTTGTTGCAAGAGCGCGTCTGTCAACCTGCCGGGCTGAGCCACACCGCTTTTCTACGCTCCGATGAGCTGGCTGGGAACGTGGCTGTGGGTTATCTGGAACCGCCTCATGTTGAGCGCAGCAACGTGTTCCACCTGCCCGTCTGCGGCAGCGGTGATGGTGGTGTTTATTCCACCGGGGCCGATATTCATGCGCTTTGGACGGCCTTTCTGGCGGGCCAGATCGTGCCGCCGCATCTGGTGGCGGCCATGCAGCACCCCCACAGCGTCATGACGTCGGGAAGTGCCTATGGTCTGGGGCTGTGGCTATCGCGGGCAGACGGAGACGGACACAGACAGGAGGTTGGCATGCAGGGGATGGACGCAGGCGTGTCGTTCAGCAGTACCCACCACCTGGACAGTGAGATCACCGTGACCATGATCTCGAACACCGCAACGGGAGTCTGGCCGCTAACCCGGTGGCTGACCGCCGAGCGACTGGCCAGTGAGCTATTGCCTCCGAGATGAAAGCGAGCATCGGTCAGAACCTCCGGTAGTCCAGGAGTCGGGAATGTAATTGAGGCGGTGGCCTCCACTAAAGTCATTCATGGCTGCCCCAGTCAGGTTAGGGTCTTAGACCCCCGACAGGCTACTGTCAGACAACTTAAGAAAAGACCCTAATCTGACGCTTTTCGGCCCTCGTCCTGACGTCCAGTTGGGGTATACCCCAACCTGACAACGAAGGGGCGAAGAGTAGCGCACCACGTCCGCCTTTATTCCTGGGCAGGCAGCCCCGGGTGTTTCGCTGGCGATTGAAGGCCAGACAACAGGGCCATGCCCACGCCCATGACCAGCATGGTGAGTACCCCGTAAGGTGCATAAATATGGCTGCTTAGAAAGGAGACGCTGCTGAGCATCACAAGAAGTGCGCCAGGCCAGAGACGCAGACCATGTCGGACCATCAGCAGGCCGCAGGTCAGCAGACTGGCCCCCAGAAAAGCCCACACGCCCACGGCAGCCAGCGCGTTGCCCTCCGCAAAGAGCAGCCGAATGGCCAAGGCGTCCTGACCCTGCAACGTGAGGCGGCCCGTGCCCACGCCTGCCAGCACGTCCAGCGCCCCGTAATACACGATGTACACGAAGGCCAGCACACGGGCCACCCAGGCCAGCACGCCGGATAGGTTGTGGCCAGAGACGCCCGACAGCAACCACCACAAGTTGACGCCAAGCAAGGGAAACACGGGCATGAGCGCCAGGTGCATGGCCGTCCAATGCGGGGCCGTGTCTGCGCGGAGGTGGTGTGGATGCGTCAACCCAACACCTGCCAGGATTAGTGGGGCCAACATCAGCCCGGCCATAGTCCATCCGCGCTGGGGCGTTAAAAGGGGTAGCGAAGTCGGCATGAAGAAAGGGTCCCTGTAAACTGAGGTGAGATGCAACGGCCCGCCTCACCTGCCGAAGTCGTGACCCTCTCCGACGTTCGCGCCGCCCAGGTGCTGCTGGACCGGGAGGCCCGCACCTGGTTCAGACCTTTCTTTGGACGCCCGTCCACCGTGTCAGAGGCCGCCCGCGCTCTGGGCAGGCCGGCCAACTCGGTGTTGTACCGGGTGCGGGCGTGGCAACGTCTGGGTTTACTGACCGTGGTGCATGAAGAGCGCCGACGTGGGCGAATCATTCGGCACTACCGTTCGGCGGCGGATCACTTCTTCATTCCACAGGCCCTGACGCCCGCCCGTGACCTGACCGAGCTGCTCCGGATGATCAACGCGCCGTATCTGGAACTGTCGTATGCCAGCCAGGTCGCTTTTGCCCAGCGGCTTTCCCCGGATTGGGGCGTGCAATTTGCCCACTGGGGTGAAGTGGTGGGAGCCACCAGCCCAGGCCAGATCTGGCAGGCAGATGCAGCGTCCCAGCAGGTGCTGCTGGACCACTTCTGCTTTCCCCAACTTGACCAAAAGGACGCGCTGCGTTTTCAGGCCGAGTTGCTGACCCTGCTGGACCGTTACGGTCAGGACACGGGTCACACCACTTACATCTGTCATCTGTCGCTGGTAGCTCTGACGAAATGAAGCGGATCAGTGATGGTGGCTGTCCAATTCCCTTCCAGTAAGTGGCGTTACCAGATACCGGAACGGGCTATTGATCGCGGACACATCTCCCTGTGACCTCGACACTCCCGGATTTTCCCGGCTGGGAGCGTCTGATCGTCATCACGCAGGTTTACACGTTCTCCTGCACGCCTCTGGCTCTGGACGCCGTTGTTCTCCGGCCCAGACCCAGGGTTTGTCCTTTGCTGAAGTCGCGCTGCATCTTCAGCCGGGTTGCCTCGGCTGCCGCTTTAAAGTCGATCAGCCCCGCTTCAATATTCTCAAGGGTCAACTCAGCCTGCTCCGTCTCAGGAACACTCTGGGGCTGTACGGGAACCAGACGGTAGAAAGCCGCTTCCTGGCACAGCTCCTCGTACCGGGCGTTCACCTCACCCGGCATCCCCGCTGGATTCAACTGACACACCAGCAGGTATTCTAGGAACGTCGGCTCTCCACGGTCCGCCACGGGCAGCAGCATCCCGGCGTAGAAGCGGCTGTATGCTCGCCAGGCTGCGGCCAGAGACCGGGCAGCCCAGTGGGCGATCTCCGGATGGTGGGCATGCAGCTTCTGGATGTCCTCCCTCGGCAACACACTGCGCCCGTAGCGTTCCGGGTCCAGAACCAGTACTGGGCGTACCAAGTCATATAGGCCCCGCGCAAAGCAGACGACGCGTCCCTGGGCTTCCCAGCGCCGGAGCGTTTTCTGGGTCTGTTGCCGGGCCTGTGCGGAACGGGAACCATAGATCGCTTCAGCCAGACGGTCCACCGTCATCGGCCATGCAGCCTGCCGCGCCAGGTGCCAGTCCATATCTATGACGTTTGCTTTGGTGGCCAAGCTCAGGGCGGGAGAAGACCCCAGGTCTTCTCCCCTCACACGGGGGAGCATGTCTACAGTCGAGCATTGCATCCCTGCCGTCAGGTGCTGCTGCCCGTGCAGGAAGTGACGGGCATCATCGAGATGAATGTATGGAGGTGCGGTGCGTCCCTGGCCCTGCTGGTACGCGCTCTGGAGGTGGTGACGCCGCACCCAGCGCTTCAACCCCATCAGGCTCACCGCAGACAGATGCGCCAGGTCAGCGAGGCTGACCCAGACATATTGAGCAGAGTGAGGTCCGTAGAGATGGAATGCAGCCTCTTCGAGGGTGCATTGCAGTTCTTCGGCGACGAATGCGGGACTCAGGGGTCCGTAGACGCGGTGGAGTTGACGGAGATGCTCTTGGGGCGGCAGAACGCTAGAAGTGTGGGGCATGATCAAGCCCTCAGAGTACATCCGGCAAGCTTGCTGCCGCCTGTGCCAATTGTTGTGCTTTGACCCGCCCATAGATGGCCGTCGTCGCTGGATTCTCATGGCCAAGAATGGTTCCGATCTCGTGGAGGCTGCGGCCCTGCTCGACGAGTGCGGTGGCGAAGCTGTGGCGCATCTTGTGTGGGCTGACCTTCGCTGGGTCCAAGCCTGCACGGATGGCCGCCGCCGTGGTGGCCGCCTGCATGGTGCGGATGGCGAACGGATGGCCTCGCTGCGGCCCGCTCAGGTAACTCCAGACGTGGGGACTCGTCGGGTGGCCATCCACCTTCCGCACCTTCAACCACTGCATCAAGGCCCGCTGAGCTATTCCAGAGAGCGGCACGGTCCGTTCCTTGTCGCCCTTGCCGATCACCCGCACGCTCACAGGTTCGCCATCGCGGTAACCGATACGGTCAAAGGTCAGGCTCAGTACTTCCGAGATTCGCGCCCCGGTGCCGTACAGGAAGGCGATGAACGCCCAGTTCCTCAGCCCTTTCTCCAGGTTCTTGTCGCTGTGGGCAGCGTTCAACAATTTGGAGATGTCTGGCGTTTCCAGGTACTTGGGATGGCGCTGGGGTAGCTTGGGCCGCTTGATCTCGCCCGGCGGATTGCCGATACCAGGAACGTGCTGGATGTCCCGCAGGAAGGCCCAGAACTTGAACCAACTGGCCAGCAGACGGTGAACGCGGTGCGGTTTGGGGCGAATGGAGGCCAGAAATCCGCGTAGGTTTGTGGCGGTGATTTCCTCCCAGGCGCGCGGCTGATCGTACTCATCGTCCAGCCAATTCCGCAGCATCTGTACGTCGGCCACGTAAGCGCGCACCGTGCCGGGGCTGCGGCGTTCCTCGATCTCCAGGTAATGATGGAAGGCTTCAATGTGGTTCATGGGTGCCTCCGGGGATGCGAGAAGTCGAGGCGGGATGGCTAACCTGGCTCAATCCTGCATGCTTCTGCATGAAAATGGTATTTCACGCAGAGGAGATTTGGAGAGCCGGGATAAGGGAATTCGTGCGGCTAGACGGGCAATGTGCATCGGCGGCAGCTCTGACAGATGGCGGCTCCAAGATAAAACTGCGTGAAATATACCCAAAGCCGCGTGAAATGGCAGAAATTCAGACGGTTCATCCGTGATCCGTCATGGCTCAGAATATCTGCCGACACCCACCTCCCAAGCCTGGAGGCACGGTCCTTTCTTACAGGGCCTTTATCCCTTTCGATCAGACCGGGCCAAGCGACATGCGACGATACCAACATGAGCCAACAAGACAACATCGCCGCCACCCAACGTTTCGGGGAACTGGTCAACACGGGCAAGCTGGACGGCTTCGCAGAAGTGGTTGCCCCCAACTCGGTTGACCACGATCCAGCTCCCGGCCAGGTAAACGGCCCGCAGGGATTCACCATGTTCTTCACCATGATGCGCTCGGCCTTCCCAGATCTGCACATTGACGTTGAACACATGGTTGCCGACGAAGACAACGTGTCCTTCGCCTACACCATCACGGGCACCCACCAGGGTGAGTTCATGGATATCGCGCCGACGGGCAAGCAGATCAAGGTGCGCGGGATGCAGATTGGCCGCTTCGAGAATGGTCTGATGGTGGAGCGCTGGGGCAGCAGCGATGAACTGGGACTGCTCAAACAGCTTGGAGCCAGCGTCACCGTTTAGAGAGAATCGAGAGCAGCGCCATTTCTGGCGCTGCTCTCTGCCGAAAATGCCCGCATTGCGTCAGGTATTCAGCCAGGCCCTCGCAGGTGATGCGGCCCGCTGGGCGGTCCTATCGGCGCAAGCACGTTGTCCTGCCCAGCATTCAACCTTCCCAGCTTATTTGGGCGACACCATGACTGGGCGGCTCACGGTGCGGTACATGTACTTCATGGCGTCCCCGATGGTGGAATCCCACACGGACCAGACATGCGCCCCGTTCACGATCCGCAGCTCTGCGGGTTGCTTGGCCGCGCGCAGACGTTCGTAAAGTCTCGTGGCCTCCATCTCGATGTTGAAGTCGTCATCATCCCCCGAGTTGATGTACATCGGAACAGCCATTTTCTTCGCCAGGAATTTATCCCACAGGGTGGGATAATTCAGCGCCGTCCAGATGGCCGGGTCATAGGTGTTCTCTCCAAAGACGCCGACTCGCCGTGCCGATGATGTTTCAGGTACCACGGGGTCATAGATGGCCGGGCTGAGCAGGGCCGCCGCCTGGAACAACTCCGGTTTCAGCAGGGCAAAGCGCAGCGCCCCGTAGCCGCCCATCGAAAGCCCTGCGACCAGGCGGCCATTGCGTTCCTTGATGGTGCGGTACTTGCTTTCCACGGCGGGCATCATGTCGTTGAAGAAGGCCGACTCCATGCGCTCCTTGCGGTCCACATACCAGGTGGTGCCCGCCGCAGGCATGATGATGATCGTGGGTGGAATCTCGCCGCTGGCAATCAGCGCGTCCGTCGTGGCCTGGATGTGCCCCTGGACCGCCCAGTCATTCTCGTTGCCTCCGTTGCCGTGCAGTAGATAGAGCACCGGATAATTCAGGCCCGAGGTTTCATACCCGGTGGGCAGGTACACCGTGTACGTCCAGTCCCGCGCCAACTCTTTGGACGGGAGACTGGCACTCACGACGCTGCTGGCGCTGGCCCCCAGAGAACATGCCAGCATGAACGACATCATCTGAACTGATCTGCGCATAGGTTTTCCCCCAGTTGTTGAGACCTGGATCATAAGGAATCTCGGCTCAGAAAATGCGGAGCTGACCTTTAGCTCCCACTTATTCCAGAGGGAAAGAGATGGGCGGAGAACGATGCTTCCAGGCACAAACGAACCTTAGCCTGGTGATGAAGGTTTCCCTGTGATCACACTCTTTTTGCCTACCCCAGCGGATATCCGGGCCGCCCGCCTTCAGCTTGAGCAACTGCGCGGGCCGTCCCATACGCTGTCCAGCGCTGCCTCGCCCCGGCTAACCGAACTGCTCGAAGACCTGCTGGGCCAGCTCGCTGCTCCGCACTTCATGCTTTGCCTCTCCTCGATCAGGGCGCTGTTTTGGGCAAGATGAAACCAAACGTGGCCCCCGCCCCCGGCTGACCTTCCGCCGTCATCGTCCCCCCATGCCGGGTCACGATCCGCCGCGCGTTCGCCAGACTGACCGCAGCCCCCTCGAAGTCTTCCTGGCGGTGTAAGCGCTGGAACATGGTGAACAGCTTGCCCTGGTACTGCGGGTTGAAGCCCACCCCGTTGTCGCGCACCAGGATCGCCCAGCTCTGTCCCCGGTCCTCCGCCCAGACCTCAATCCGTGCCTTCTCCCGGCCACGGGTGTACTTCACGGCGTTGTCCACCAGCGCGGCGATCACCCGGCGCAACAGGTCCGCATCCCCTTTGACGGTAGGCAGATCGCCGATCTGCCACTCGATCTGGCGTTGCGGCTGGACCACGCCCACCTCGTGACGGACCGCCGTGAACAGTCGCTCAAGATGGACCCGTTCGGCGCTGAGCGGCTGACGCGAGGTACGCGAAACGTCCAGCATGCCGTCGATCAGCATGTTGAGCGTGGACGCCGCCGTCGAGACGATCCCAAAGTACCGCTCCGCCTTCGCATCCAACGGTGTCGGCAGCTCGCGGCGCAGCAGCTCGCCAAAACTGATGATGTGCCGGACCGGGGTCCGCAGGTCATGCGAGACCGAGTACGTGAACGCCTCGAGTTCCTCGTTGGCGGCCTGCAGCTCGGCGTTGCTGCGGGTCAGCTGCTGGTTGCTGCGGCGCAGTTGCTGTTCCGCCGCTTTGCGGACGGTCACGTCGCGCATGGTGACCACCGCCCCGAGCGGCTGTCCCCCGGGGGTAAAGATCGGCCTGCCACTGGCGAGCAGCTGCCGGGCCAGACCCTGACTGGCCCCCTGATTGGGCCGAATCACCATCTCGACGTCGCTCAGGCTCTCGCCCTGCCACGCCCGGTACAGCGGCACCCGCCGGGTGGTCATGGGCGTCACGCCGTCTCCCTCGAAGAGGTCGTAGTGCCCGGCCCACTCCTCGGCGGGCAGCGGTGAGGCGTCCAGGCCGTGAAAGGTCCGGGTGGCGTCGTTGAACAGGGTCAGCTGGCCGTGCTCGTCACAGGCCACCAGGCCCTCGGACATGCTCTGCATGACCGCCTGCAAGAACGTGCGTTCACGGCGCAAGACGCTGTTGAGCGACTCCAGATCCGCGCCACGCTCAGTCAGTTGCTGCAGGTCTTCGGCACGTTCCAGGGCGAGGTTCAGGGCGCGGCCCACCGCCTGGACCAGCGCCCGGCCTGCACCCGTCCACTGACGGGTCTGTGTCAGACCGATCGACAGAATTCCATGGACCTCACCCTTCAGCAGCAGGGGATAGTTCACCGCCGTGCCGTAGGCCTCGGTATACGGCACCCCTTCCCGCTCGGCATCCCAGGCGTCGATGAACACCGCGCCCCGGGTGGCCAGCACCGGGGCAAACATCGGCAACTCGGCTGGGAAACCGGCGGTGATCACGGCCACCAGGTCAGCGGGCAGATGATCACTCCAGACCCGGGCTTTCCACCGCCCGTCGTGGAATTGGTAGTAGCCGACACTGGCGTCGCTCAGGTGGGCGCACAGCACCACGCTGGCCTGCCGGGCCAGTGCCAGGACGTCGGTTTCTGTGCCAACCGACTCCACGAAGGCCACGAAGGCCGCCTGTGCCTGGGCGTCCTGAAGGGTCTGCCGCGTCCGTTCCGCGACCTGACGTTCCAGGTCCGCGTTCAGCGCCACCAGATCCAGCTCGGCCTGTTTGCGGGCGGTGATGTCACGCGACACGGCCAGCAACTGCTGCACCGCACCCTGCTCATCCAGCACTGGAGCGACCCGGACCTCCCACCAGCGGGGTGTGCCCTTGAACGTCCTGCCCTGCCCCTCGAAGGTGCTGCGCTGCCCGGCCCGCGCCCGGTCCAGGGCGGCCTCCACCTGAAGGCGGTCATCGCCCTGCCAGAAATCGGGCCACAGCAAGTTCCGGCAGACCTTGAAGTCGTCGATCTCCATCGCCTGCTGGCCGTTCTCGTTCATAGTCAGGAGCCGGGCGTCAAGGTCTAACACCTTGATGCAGTCCGCACTCTCCCGGGCGATCAGGCTCAGCAGGGCGGGACCGAACGGTTCAGCGGACGGAGCGGACGCTCCGGGAGTCGTGGTCATCCGAGGTCCTCCCGCAACGGGCACCAGGACATGCCGACGGGAGGTGGTGGACCAGCACAGCGGCGGGGGAACGGGGAGTTCTGTCGGCACGCCATTTAACCCCCATGTTAGCGTGGATTGGAGGACATGACCTGAGCACAAAGGAAAAAGCGACCCGGAGGCCGCTTTGATTCGTACAATATAGGGCGGTATTCAGCCACTGTCAATTTCATGCAGCTGATGAGCCAATTCCCACTGCTCCTCAATCCTCAATCCCCCCCCCGTCACTTCCGCCCGGAACGCCGCGTCCTCGACATAGCGCAGGATCAGCGCCTCCAGCACGTCCTCCATGCGGATCTTGTGTCCCTGCTCCTGCACCTCCAGCAACTGCCGTTTGAGGGCGTAGCGCACGCTGGGGCGGATGCGGGTGCTGAACGTCTCGCGCTTCTCGCCTGCGGGCTTGTCTGCTGCTGGGGGGGCCGCCGCCTCTACCTGCTCGGTGGGCGTGGCCTCCTTCTCTACAAGGCACCCCGTTTAGGGCCTGATGCTGACCACGGAAAGCTCCTCTGGGATGGCAACGAGACGAATCCATTCGCTCCTCAACCTGAACAAGCCATGTTTTCTGTTCGGCTTTGAATCATCTTCTGCGCTCAAGGTGCAGCACATCGAAAAGACAGCTTCTGGTCGCTGAACCCCATAGGCTCAGCACAATGGCGGTGTCGCTTCCCAATGCACGTAAAACGCCCTCCCAGACGGCCTGGATGCTGGCTCGCTCAAGCCCTAAACGGGGTAAGGCATAGAAGAGACCCACCGCCGAAACGTCTTAACTCTCATTTCGTTCGTTTCGTTCGGCGTGTAGACTGCGGGTGGAGGCCACGCTATGACCACACCTTTCTTGCCCACTCCAGCCGACACACAGGCCGCCCGCCTTCAACTGGAACAACTGCGTGGCCAGTCCAGTGCTGCCTCACCCCGACTGACCGAACTACTGGAGGATTTGCTGGGCCAGCTCGCGGCGGGCCGCGCCGTGCAGGTCACGGCGCTGGACACTGAGATCGGTACGCAGCAGGCCGCCGAGCTGCTGGGCGTGAGCCGCCCCTATCTGGTCAAGCTGGTAGAGGCCGGGGAGCTGCCCCACCGCAAAGTCGGGCCGCGCCGTCGCCTGCACCTGGAAGACGTACTGGCCTACTGGACGCGGCTGGACCAGACCCGCCAGGACGCCATGCAGGATCTGGCTGACGATCTGCAAGAGATGGGCCTCGATTGACGCAGCTTTCTTCACCGCGCCCAGTGGCCATCTATGACGCCAGCGTTCTTTACCCGTCGCTGATACGCAACCTGCTGACGCACCCCTGGGTCTGGGCTTCAGAGTGAGAACATCGCCAGCGATACGAAGGCCAGACCGCCCAGTCCCGTCCGCAGCGGGTGCAGGGTGGACCAGCGCCGCCGGACCTCCTCACCTTCGGGCAGCGGCTTCAAAGCGTCATAGCTGCCGAGCTGAACATTGAGGGGCACCATCAATCGCACGGTGATCAGCACGTCGGCCAGCACCAGGGCAAAGGCGATCAGGGCAAGCCAAGCGCGCCCGGTGCCGAAGGTCAGCGCGACAAGCCCCAGACAGCACACCATCAGCGTCAGCAGCAGCGGAGGCATCATCCGCCGGAACAGCGCGTCGCGCGGCTGATGCATCTGCAAGTAAGCGCTGAGGCCCACGCCCCGAAGGTAAAAGCCTTCCAGCAACCCTGCAACCAGGATGCCTGCGTTCAGCCCCGCTAAAACGGTCCCCACCACCCACAGAAGATTCATGGTGTCTCCTTTGACCAGGATTCTCAACACGACGCTCTAGCGCCGCTTCACCGTACACCCGCATCCGCTCTCCAAACACCGAGCGACGCAGTTCCTCTTTACTGACCGACGCACAGGTGAAGGGCAGGAACTGGGGCTTGGTTGACGGGCTGCCCCTGACTCAGGTCACGGACAGCCTGGCCCAGGGTTACGGCTTGGCCGGAGCTTCCAACACCTCATACGTACATTTGAACGCCACCGCATCGACGTGGTAGGTGTCATCAGGATTGGCCGGGTCCTGAACGATGCTGTCGCCGCGCAGAGCCAGCATCTGCTCATACGGACTCCGAATAAAAAGCGTAGACTGGAGCATCGCCAAATTCTATTCAGCCATCACCTTTCGCCACAGTGCCGCCGACTTCTGGGAGGTGTACCGGGCCAGTCGAAGTGCTGTGGAGCGACGACGGGCGCAATTCTTTGCACTGCTGGCCGAAGGGCGAAGTGAGAGCGAGGTGTTGAGCATCACGAAGTATGCGGTGACGAGCGCCCGTGACGCGATTGAGCGCTATCACCGCCTGGGGTTGGCCGGGTTGCAGGACGGACGACAGCAGAATGTGGGAGCGCCCAGGATCTTGACCGATGACGAGCAGCAAGTTCTTGCTGCTCGACTCCAGGCAGACTTTGAGCAGGGCCAGGTCTGGGACGGCGCGCAGCTTCAACGCTGGATCAAAGAACAGTTTGGCAAGGACGTGTATCTGAGCCGCACCTATGAATTCATGCGGGCCGCCGGCTTCTCCCCACAACAGCCCCGCCCACAGCACGTTGGCGGCGACGATGCCGCCAAGGAAGCGTTCAAAACAAAGTCTTAGTGGAGCAGCT
>NZ_JNIV01000069.1 GCF_000701405.1 Deinococcus marmoris DSM 12784 | reverse complement strand
CCGCCGGGGAAAACCCAGGCAAACTCCGGGCCGGAATTTGGCCTTGCGGTGTCAGAAGCACCGAGATGCGGTGCTTCTGTTTCTCGAACGGGACGACGTTCCCTTCGACAACAACCAGGCGGAACGGGATATTCGGATGTTCTGTATCAAGCGCAAAGTGTCAGGTGGGTTTCGGTCTCTGACTGGTGGAGCGGCGTTCTGCCGGATTCGCAGCTATATCTCCACACTTCGCAAGCAGGGCATACATGTCTGGCAGGGCCTCGTGAGTGTATTTCGCGGTGACATCCTCATGCCCGACTTCTCGCGCTGAGTAGTTACCTGCAATCAATGCAATTGGGGGTGTTGGTCCTGACGATAAAGACTGTGTGAGGGCTGGATTTCCTCTCTTTCTTCTACTTCACCCGCTCCAGCCAGTGGGCGTGGACGCGCAGTTCCTCGGCGTGCAGCAGGTGGGGCAGTCCTTCTAGTGTGATCCCCAGCGATTCGGCCAGGGTGTTCTCGCGGATTACGGCCTCGGCGCGGCGCAGGGGCCAGGCTTGATGGGCAATCCGGCCCCGGTAGACCTGTCCATTTTTATCGGCGCTGTACAGGTTCAGGCGGTGGGTCAGCCAGTCTTCCAGGCTGCCGGGCGGCGCGGCGATGGGTTCGCCGATGGGCCGGTAGGCGGCGGCAAAACGGGCGGGCGGCTCGTTCCGGTGTGTCCGCAGGCTGGCGTAGCGCGTGACGCCGTCCCGACGCGAAACCCACATCCGCGCGTCAAAGTACGGCAGGTGGAAGAACTGCCGCGCCAGCCGCACCCCCAGCGGTTGCGCGGCGTCCAGGCTGTAAAACCACACGCCCGGCTCGCCGCCCGCAGTGACGTAGGTTCGCAGGTTCAGTTCGGGAAAGGCGCTCAGGCCCGGCACACCCGGCACGAAGCGCGGGGCCACGTCTGCCATGCGGAACGGCACCACGCCCAGGTACGCCCTGCCGCCGTAGGTGTCCAGGGTCACGCCGCGCGGCAGGGTGCGGGCCAGCGCTTCCGCGTCCACGGACCAGTGCATGAAGCACAGGTCGTGCCAGGCCATCCTCAGTATCCAGGGGGTTGGGGTGGGCAGGGGCATAGCCCGGAGGCTAGCGCGGGGACCAGCGGCGGACCTTCGCAGGGAATCCAGTCTGCGAGGGTCAAGGTCCTCTCAAGGCCAGACCCGAAGGCTTCTTAAGGCCACACACAATTCCCTCCCAGAGCTGGCGTCTAGCCTGATGGACAACGGCAAGGGCAGCCCGCCTGACATGCACTTACGCGCATCTCCGGGCCGCGCCACGCCGAAGGGGAGACCACCATGATGAACAACGAACAGGCCATCGACAAACTGCAATACCTGCTGGGCACCCTGCGCGACGGTGAGAAGGGATTTGCCCAGGCCGCCGATCACGCCGATGCCCCTGACCTGAAAACCCTGTTCACCGAGCGCAGCCAGCAGCGTGCCACGCTTGCGGGCGAGGTCGCCGCGAAGATTCAGGGCATGGGCGGCGACGCCGACAAGGGCGGCAGCGTGGGCGCGGCCCTGCACCGCACCTGGCTGAATGTTCGCGACGCCGTGACGGGCAAGGGCGACTACGCCGTGGTGGCCGAGGCCGAGCGCGGCGAGGACGTGGCCATCCAGAACTATCAGGACGTGATGAACGACGCGGAATTGCCCGCCGATCTGCGGTCCTTCGTGGACGGCCAGTATGCCCAGGTCAAGACCAGCCACGATCAGATCCGTGATCTGAAGCACAGCATGAAGCCCGACTGAATCAGGTTAAGCGCAGAGAGTAGAGAATCTGTGCAGAGAGGGGACCGGAGTGTTGATCTCCGGCCCCCTCTTCTGCTGTGCGCTCAGGTCTTGCGGCGGCGGCGTAGGCGTTCCATCGCGGCTTCCAGGCTCTGGCGCATCCGCTCCAGCGCCTGCGACAGGTCCCCGATTTCGTCGTTCTGATCGGCGTGGACCGGGCGTGACAGGTCGCCCATGCTGATGGCGTCGGCGGCCTTGACCAGCCGCTCGATGGGCCGGGTGATCTGCCGGGCCGCGCGGCTGGCCAGCCAGCCCCCCAGAGCCAGACCCAGCAGCGCCGCCAGCAGCACCAGCAGCAGCGCGGTCCGCAGGGCAGAACTGGCCTGGGTGTTCGGGACGCCCACCACCACCTGCCGCAGCACGGGCGTGTCCTGGGCGGCCCCCACCGGAATGACCTCTGCCTTGCCCGCCGCGTTCTTGCGGAAGGTGGCCTGCGCTATCACGTACTGGGTGCTGCCCAGTTTCAGCGTGCCGCCGTTGGGGTGGCTGCCCAGCCAGGCCGACAGTTCCCTGTTCTGGCTGGTCACCCCCGCATCCTGGGCGCGCAGCGTGGTCTGGCCGCCGGGCAACTCGGCCCGCACGAAGCCCACTCCCGGCGTGGCCGCCAGCGCGCTGAGCTGGGCACCGAGCTGCTGCCCACTGCCCAGGTTGGCCCCCACGGCGGCGGCCAGCGTCTGGGCCTGCCCCTGCGCGGCCTGACGCTGCACGGCGGGCAGCACCACGGCCAGCAGCCCCAGCGTTACGGCGCTCGACAGGGCCAGCGGGGCCAGCGTGCCCAGCGTGAGCTGACGCGTCAGGCTGCGGCGCGGTCCCTTGGATTCGGCCTCCCCGGTCCCGGCGGGAAGGACCACCGGCACCATCGTCACGGCGTTGCCCATCCCGGAGGACGGTGCAGCCGGCGTGGCCGTGGCGTCGGTCATGGTCAGCGCGCCCGTGAAGTCTGACCAGACGTCGCTGGGCGGCATGTCGGAGGTGGGGGACGCGCCGCCGAAAGTCTGGCCCAGCGCCGTGTCCATGCTGGTCAGGGGCGAGGCCACCGCCACTGACCCGCCCGAAAACTGGGCGGAGCTGCCCCCGAAGGCCGCCGTGGAAAAGGGATCGTTGGTGACCACGGAGGCGGACATGCTGCCGAAGGGGGAGGCGGGGCTGCTTTCCGGCGAACCGGGCCAGGCAGGCGCGGGCATCGAGGGGGCCAGGAACGCCTCGTCCGGGGCGTCATTCCGGGCAAAGGGCGTGGCGGGCGAGGCGGCCAGACCCTGGAACGGCTCGTTGATCATCTGGGTCTCTTCCTGAACCTCTTCCAGAGCCACCGCCGCCCCGGCCAACTGAAACACGTCCAGCAACAGTTCGGCGCGGGCGCGGCTGGTGGGCTTCATCAGGCGTCCGGTGCGGCGTCCAGACAGCCGCCCGGCCTGCTCGGCGCTGAGGTTGAAGCGCTCACTCAGTTGCTGTTCCAGACCGCGCCGACGTTCGGCCTGCACGGGTTGCTGAATGGTCACGGTGTATTTCATGGTTGGCCCCCTCCCGCCGCTGCCCGGCCCTGCACGGTGTTGCGCGGTTCCTCACGGCGCAGCTCTGCTGACCGCCTTGCACTGTTTGCCCTGCTTTTGATCGTTTTTCGCCCTGTGTGTCGTTGCGCCGGTCTTCGCGGGTCTGGTCCCGGTCTCGTGCCGGTTTCTGAACCGGTTCCCAGATTCATGCCAGCCCCTGTACTCATGCCAGCTCCTGTATTCATGCCAGCCCCTGGGAGCGCAGATGTCCGGCGAAACGCCCCGTCTGTTCCGGGGTCAGTTCGGCGGTCAAACCCGAGAGCAGGGCGCTCAGGGTGGCGGCCCCCCCCAGGTCCTCGAGAATTTCTTCCACCATCAGTTCGGCCACCGGGCCAACCACCTGGGTCAGGCACTGGGTGACCTGCCGGGCCGCCTCGTCCGTCACCGGGCGCTGGTGGTCCTCGGCGCGGGTAATCCACCCCTGCGCCTCGTGCAGTTTGCGGCGCAGTTCGGGGGCGCTCAGTCCGGCCAGGCGGGCCACCTCGGCGGCGTCGCGCGTGCCGTCGATCAGGTCCAGTGTGCGCCACAGCGCAAACGGCAGGGCCATCTCGGCGCGCAGGCCGTCGGGCCACGTCAGCGCCCGTCCAGCAGCGTTCACCGGCCCACCTGACGGCGCTGTGAAGCGGCCCCCGCCACCGGGCCGCCCAGTCCGGCGGCGGCCCATTCAGGGCGGTTCGGCAGGTCACCCAGTGCCAGATCGTCCAGACTGACGCCCAGGGTCATCAGGGCCACCCGCAGCGCCGTTTGCAGCGCTGGGCGGAATTCTCCGACAGCCACACTCGGATCGATGTTCAGGACGCCGCCGCGCAGCGTGACCTCACGCACGAAGGGGTCCAGGCAGGGATGCTCGGCGCTCAGGCGCACGCAGGTCTGCTGCCAGACCTCATCCAGCGAAACGTTGCTGTGAACGGCGGCCAGTAGATGACGCCAGAACTGGAGCAACTGCTCACGGTTCTCTGCCGTGTTGGGCGAGTAGGCCACACACAGCGCGCCGTCGTCCGGCAGGTGTCCGGCCAACACCTGCCCCGATTCCCACACGCTGCACAGCTCCTCCGAGACCACCAGACCGTAGAACTGCTCGCGCTTGAGGATCAGTTGCGTGTCGGGCCAGCGTCCAGCCAGCGCTCCCGCCCGCGCCGCGCGGCTGGTCCAGACCACCGCGCCCACAGGCGGCGAACACTCGCCCAGACGCACTCGGGCGCGCGGCAGGCCGCCGTGGGTCACGTCCCAGGTCACCGCCTGCCCGCCGCCCGTGAAGCCGCCCAGGCACTGCCCCCGCACCCATACAAAACGTGCCCAGCGGTCTCCCTGCACGGCGTCCAGCACGCCGCTGAAGCCTGCGGCCTGGCGGGTCTCCAGGTCCAGCATGATCTCGGTCCAGGGGTAATGGTCGGTACACAGGTCCGCGTAGATCACGCGGTCCAGGGGCAGGGGAGGCGGGGCGGTTGGCGGCGGCAGGGTGGGGGATTCAGTCATGGGCAGGGTCCCGGGGGCAGAGTCGAGGGCAGGCGGTGGGCTGAATGATCGGGAAGCTGGGCGGTGAGGAGCGTGAAGAGGAGTGCGGCACTGAGAATGAAGCCCATAACACCCCAGACCCTCTTACTCCCCGCTTACAGGCGTTGAAAATTTCACTTTCCCGCCTCGTCTTTTGCCCTTGACCGCGTCCGGGGAACTTCACCCCGACTCACCGCGTACTCACTTACTGGAGGAACATCCCATGAACGACTTCATTCCTGTTCTATTCGTCGCGGGCATCATCGTCGTCGGCATCGTGCTGGTGATCATGCTCATTCAGAACCTGCTGATCGTGGTGCCGCCCAACAAGGTGCTGGTCATCTCGGGGCGCAGCCGCCAGACCGCCGAGGGCGACACGGTGGGCTACCGCGTGATTCGTGGCGGGCGCGCCTTCCGCATTCCGCTGCTGGAAAAGGTGTCGTGGATGGACCTGACCACCATTCCGCTGGACCTGACCGTGGAAAATGCTTACTCGCGCGGCGGCATTCCGCTCAAGATCCACGCGGTGGCCAACGTCAAGATCAACGGTTCCGATCCGCAACTGGGCAACGCCATCGAGCGCTTTCTGGACGTGCCGCGCGCCGCCCTGACCAACATCGTGCGCGACACCCTGGAGGGCAACCTGCGCGGCGTGATCGCCACCCTGACCCCCGAGGAAATCAATCAGGACCGCCTGCGCTTTGCCGAATCGCTGATCGAGGAGGCCGAGCATGACATGAACAATCTGGGCATCAAGCTCGATACCCTTAAGATCCAGAACGTCTCTGACATCGCCGGGTATCTGGAAAGCATCGGGCGGCGGCAGACCGCCGAGGTGCTGAAGGAAGCCCGCGTGGCGGAGGCCGAGCGCAACGCGGAAGCCACCC
The DNA here is from genome assembly GCF_000701405.1 of Deinococcus marmoris DSM 12784. Lineage (GTDB taxonomy): Bacteria > Deinococcota > Deinococci > Deinococcales > Deinococcaceae > Deinococcus > Deinococcus marmoris. The sequence continues at coordinate 18,428 of NZ_JNIV01000069.1, read as the reverse complement.
AGTCCGAGGCCCAGGCGGTGCAGCGCGCCCAGGTCACGCAGTCCATCGCTCAGCAGGCCATTCTGGAGGAGCAGAACAAGCTGGAGGTTCGCCGCACAGAGCTGGGGGCCATTCAACTCTCGCGCCAGAACGAGGCCACGGTGGAATCCGAACTGGCCAAGGTCCGCGCCACCCAGAACTTCGAGCAGGAACAGGCCGCCCTGGAAGCCCTCCTGCGCCAGAAGAAGGCCGAGGCCCAGCGCCAGGCCCGCGTGATCGAGGCCGAGCAGAATGCCGAGGCTGCCGAGGCCGAGGCCCAGGCCAGACAGCGTTCAGTGATTGCCCAGACCGCCTCCCAGCAGGCCATCCTGGAGCGCGAGAACGAGCTGCGGGTGCGCCGCGCCGAGCTGGAAGCCGTGGCGGCCAGCCGCGAGAACGAGGCCAAAGTGGGGGCCGAACGCGCCCGCGTGGTGGCCGAGCAGCAACTGGAACAGGAGCGGATTATCCTGAACCAGAAGCGTCTGGAAGCCGATGTGGTGGCCCCCGCCCGCGCCCGCCGCGAGGCTGAACTGCTGGAAGCCCAGGCCGCCGCCGCCCCGATCATCGAGGAAGGCCGCGCCAAGGCCGAGGCCGTCAAGCTGATGGTGGAAGCCTTCCGCGACGCCGGACCCGAAGGCGAGCGCGCCTACGTGCTGAACATGCTGCCCGCGATTATCGAGCAGATCACCGGCAGCGTGCGGGGCATGCAGATCGACAAGGTGACCGTGATCGACAGCGGCGACGGACGCGCCGTGAGGAGTGCCATGCAGACCATGCCCGCCAACATCATCGGGCTGGTGGAGCAGGTGGAGAACGCCACCGGGGTCAATCTGCTGAGCATGTTGCAGAACAGGTTGACGCCGGGTGAGACGCCTACGCCGAAGGACACGGTGTCGGCGGCGAACGATTAGCAGCGAACCCTCTCGTTCCGAGCTGTACCATCCACCCCTGACCCCTTTCCCCTGCGGAGGGGGTTTCAAGTCCAGACGGCTTCCTTTTGACATCCAGGCTCTGTGGCATTCTGAGGCCGTGAGTAACCTCTATACAGCACAGGCCACCGCCACTGGCGGACGCGCAGGACACACCAAGAGCGACGACGGACGCATCGACCTGAACCTCAGCGTGCCCAGGGGCATGGGCGGCGACGACGGCCCCGGCACCAACCCCGAGCAACTGTTCGCCGCTGGCTACGCGGCGTGCTTTCAGGGCGCGCTGGGCGTCGTGTCCCGCCGCGACAAGATCAAGTTGCCCGGCGATCAGACCATCACGGCGATGGTGGGCCTGAGCAATGACACCGGAGCCTTTGCGCTGGACGTGGAACTCCAGGGCCACTTTCCCGGCATGGACGAAAAACAGGCCATGGACCTGATGAAGGCGGCCCACGAGGTCTGCCCCTACAGCGCCGCCACGCGCAACAACGTGGACGTGCGCCTCAGCGTCAAGTAAGCGGGCAACACAAAGAGCGCCGGACACACTGCCCGGCGCTCTTTGTGTTGCCCTCGATTTAGCCCAGTTCGGTCAGGAGCTGCTGAACGCGGTCTTTCAACTCGCCGCGCTCCTGGGGCTGGCCCAGTTGGTGCAGGCCGCCGTGATAGGCGTCGGGATCACCGAACAGGCGGGAAAGCAGCTCAAACTCGCGCTGGCTGCGCAGGCTGGCGTCGTCGCGGAACATGGTCACGTACTGGTCCTGAAACGCCCAGTCGCTGACCTTGCCGTCCACGAAGTCGCGCATCAGGCGGCGGTACGGCTCGATGTTGTCGTCGGTCTGCACGCTCCCCGAGGTGCTGCGGGCCGGCACCTGCGCGAACACCGGCTCCAGCACCTCGGGGGTGATGTCCCAGTTGTTGACCTCGAACTGCACCTGACCGTCTTTGAAGATCATCAGTTGCGGGCTGTGGTGGACGATGCCGGTCATCTCGGCCACATGGTTGCTGGCGGGCCGCCAGTCCACCACGCGGATAAAGCCCACCGGCAGCTCGTGTTCTTGCAAGAAGGTTTCCAGCACGCCGAAGCCCTGCATGGTCTTGTGGCAGGTTCCGGCCTTGAACACGGCGGCCAGCGGGTAATCCTGGAGGAATTGATCGACTTCTTCTGGTGTGGTCAACGGGACCAGAACCTGTTTCTCGGCGTCAGCGGTTTGCGTCATACCCCCAGCATACCCGCCGCTTTACAAAACGAAGTGAGGCGGCCCACAAGTGGGGGTGGAATTCGGCATATTGGGGGGGGGTGGGCCGGGCGTACGGGGCGAAAAAGCGGGGGCCGCACTATCTTTGAAGGATGTCCAGTCCGCCCGACGCCACCGAATTCTTCAGCATGACCTACGGCGAGATCACCGTCAGCGGCTGGGTCACGCTGAATGTGCTGCGCCGCGTGGAGGCGGGCGAGGTCATCCGTTTTACCGTCTACGAGGCCATGAGCGAGGACATTGCCCTGGGTGACCTGATCTGTAGTTTCGCGGCGGGCAAACTGGCCCCCTTCCGCCTGCCCGAAGAAACCTGATCGGCACTCAGTCCAGCGCCCACACCACCGCTTTCAGGTGCGTGGCCCCCGGAAAGTCCTCGCCTGCGCCCAGGCTTTCTGCGGCGCGGCCCCGTCGCCCGGTTCCCTCTAAACCCAGCCGGACCATGCGCTCAAAGCTGGCCGGGGAGACGCCCGCGTGGTTCACCAGCGTCATGATCTGCCCGCCCGGCGCGGTCACCGCCGCCGCCAGCGCTGCCAGCCGCCCGTAATCCCGCTCCGCGCGCCAGACTTCAGCCCTGCCCCGCGCAAAGCTGGGAGGGTCCAGAATCACCAGATCAAAGGTCTCACCGCGCCGTTCCAGCCGCCGGAACCAGTCGAATACGTCGCCGTACAGGAAGTCCTCGTCGGGGGCATTCAGGCCGCTCAGCGCGTAGTTCTCCTGCCCCCAGGCCAGCACCTTGCGCGACAGGTCCACGTTCTTGACGGCCTCCGCGCCGCCGTGCGAGGCATTCACGCCAAAACCGCAGGTGTAGGCGAAGGCGTTCAGCACCCGCGCCGGGGCGTGCTGCCGGACCCACTGCCGCGCTGGGCGGGCGTCCGCGAACAGGCCGATGCTCAGGTCCGCGCCGGGGCGGATCAGGAAGGGCACGCCGTTTTCCAACGCCGTGACTTCCCCCCGCGCCTCGCCCCAGACGGGATCAGGGGGTGAGAGCCAGTCCCGCTCCACATTCGCCGCGTGCCGCGCTTCGGGGGGGCGGCGTTTGAGATAGATGCCCGCCAGCCCCGCCGCCTTGCCACAAGCCTCAGCTAATTCTGCCTCTTCCTCCGGCGAGAGATCAGCGTACAGACTCAGCACCCCGACGTCCCCGGTCACGTCCAGAGCGAATTCCCCGGCAGTTTCGGTGGTGTGGACGCCCCGGTAGAAGGTGGTGCCCTGCGCGGGCAGATGGGCGCGGCGGGCAAGCAGATGGGGGAGACTGTCAAGCATGGAATCTGTGAATAGAGAACGGGACGCCTTTCACTACGGCCTGCCGCCCAGAATCCACCACACTGCCGCCGTCGCCACCGCCGTGACCACCCAGAAGCGCAGGGTCACGTGGGTCTCGGGCCAGCCGCTCAGCTCGAAGTGGTGCTGGATGGGACTCATCTTGAACACGCGCTTCTTGCGGGTGCGGAAAGACACCACCTGAATCACCACGCTCAGCACGGCCACCACCGGAATGATGGCGGCCAGCGGCAGCAGCCACACATCGGCGTACAGCACATATGCGCCCGCCGCGATGGCCCCGATGGCGTGGCTGCCCATGTCGCCCATGAACACCCTGGCCGGGTGCGCGTTGAACCATAGAAAGCCCAGCAGCACGGCCACCAGCAGCGCCGAGATGGGCGACAGCGCCAGCAGCGGCAGCAGTACGATAATGGCCACGCCGCCCAGCAGGCCGTCCAGCCCGTCGGTGAAGTTGAAGGCGTTCACGCTGCCGATCATCACCAGCGTCAGCAAAACCGTGTCCCCAATCTGCCCGAAGCCCGGCACCAGTTCATGCGCGGCCAGCGGCGCGGCGAACCAGCCGAACAGCAGACCTACCAGCAGTTGCAGGGGCATCTTCTCGCGGGCGATCAGTTCCTTCTTTCCGCTGCCCTTCATACGCGAACGGACCTTCAGGAAGTCGTCTATGCCGCCGATCAGGCCCATGCCCAGCGCGGTCAGCATGATCAGCAGTTCGCGGGGGCCGCCCGCATTGCCCGTGAAGTACAGCGGAAAGAACACCAGCGCCAGCGCCAGCACGAAGGCCACGCCGCCCGCCGTGGGCGTGCCCTCCTTGATCAGGTGCGTCTGAGGACCGTCCTTGCGGACCGGCTGCCCCCAGCCCTGCGCCTTGCTGGCACGGATAAACAGCCACACCAGCAGCAAGGAGAGCAGCGCGGCAACAACCATCATGGCTGTGTCCTCAAGTCGGCACTTGACACAGGAAGGGGGGGCAAATGTTGTTCACACATCAATTGGCGAGGGTAGCACGCGGGCGCTGGGCGGCCCGGTCCTCAGTTCTGCCAGCAGATCCCGGCCACCCGTCTGCCCTCAATCTGCAAGCCCTCAATCTGCCAGATAGCGGATAAATTCGCGCATGGCGTTCACGCACGCGCCCTTCTCGCCGTCGGCGCTGCTGCCGGTCACGGTCCGCAGGATTCCCGCGTCGTTGATATAGAGCTGCGAGACCTTGTACGTCGCGTCCTCCTTCTTGTAGTCGTAGGCGGCCAGCACGGCCCAGAATCCAGCGCGGTCCACCGGCTGAACCACCACCGGACCCATCGACTTGCTCAGTTGCACGCGCAGCTTGGCCGCAAAGGCCAGTGCCTCCTGCTGCGAGGCCAGCACCGGGAACGCCTGCCCGGAGCGTTCCTCGCGCAGCAGACAGGCCCCGCTGGTGTCGGTCCAGACGTTGGCGTTGCCGTTCACCGGTACCCAGCCGCTCATGGGGACGATCAGGGCGGAGGCGGAAGATCCCAGCAGACTCAGGGTAAGGATGGAAACGAGGGCGGGGCGCGGCGTGGGCATAGTGCCCATGAGGCTAACAGGCATTCCTTTGTCAATCGTTAGCGGTGCGCTCATCCAGATGAGGAGCCTGGACAGATGGGAGGTCAGATCAGTGAGGCGACGCGGGCTTCCAGCCCAGCTTTCACGGCGGGCCATTCGCCCCTCAACACGCTGAACACCACGCTGTCACGGGCGAAGCCGTCAGGAACCACCTGATACTGCCGTAGCGTGCCCTCCTGTACCGCGCCCAGTTTGTGCATGGCGCGGATGCTGCGGGCATTGCGGCTGTCTACCTTGAAATGAACGCGGCCCGCGCCCAGCACCTCAAAGGCGCGGGCCATCAGTAGCAGCTTGGCTTCCGGGTTCACGGCGGTGCCCTGCGCGGCGGGCAGCAGCATGGTCCCGATTTCGGTCCAGCGGTCTGCCCACCTGATCTCGCTGTAGCTGATGCGGCCCACGCATACGCCACTCTCTCGCAGACAGACGGCAAAATTGATCCGGTTCGGCAGGGCATTGAGCCGCCCGATGTAGTCGGCCCAGGCAGCGGGCGTGGCCTCGGCTGGGCCGCCCCGCGCCAGCAGTCGCACCGTTTCGTCGTCCGCCCCGGCACATAGGTCGGCGGCGTGCGATTCGTCCAGACCCTCTAAAAAGACATGTCGTCCCCGCAGGGTGGGCGTCTGGAACCACTCGGTTTCGGGGGCAGGAGCGTCAGGGGTCACGGCGGGAAGTCTAGGACAGGGGCGGGGTCAAACGGTCCAAAGGTCTGACCGCCAGAAACACAGACAGTTCACCTGCGGTTAGATTTTCAGACCGTTTGACTGTCAGACGGCGCAGCCTAGCCCCGGTGATACGGCTCGCCCGCGCTGATCGTCGCCGCGCGGTACAGCGCTTCGGCCAGCACCACCATCGCCAGATCGTGCGGCAGGGTCAGTTCGCCCAGGCTCCACAGCGCGTCGGCTCCGGCCCGCAACTCGTCGGTGTGGCCCTCGGGACCGCCCACCGCCAGGGCCAGTTCCCCGGTGCCGCCCAGCGCGCGGGCGTCCAGATACGCGCTCAGGCCCTCCGAGGTGAACTGCCGTCCGCGCGGGTCCAGCAGGATCAGGGGCGCGTTTCCGGCGGCCTTGCGAATGGCCTCACTTTCCAGAGCCTGTGTCTTGCCAGCCACGCGGCTCACCTGAAGCTTGTGATAGCGCCGCAGCCGCGTGGCGTACTCGTCCCAGCCCGCGCGGGCGTAGGCCAGCCGGGGTTCTCCGATGGTGATCAGGTGCAGCCTCATGGGGGCAGCCTAACGCCCCAGCGTGGGTGCCGGGCGGACAGCGTGAGCCGACTGACGGCCCCTGCCTGCCGCCGCCCGCTAGAATGTGGAACATGGTTCTGTACGCCACTCCCCAGAGCGGCATCCTCCTCAACGCCGCCCTGACCGTCATCAGGCGGGGCGACGCATGAACTACGCGGCCACGCTGGCGGTGATGGTGGTGCTGGCCTTCTGTTTCCCGCTGACGCTGCGTTTGGGTGCGGGTTTCGGGGTCTCACAGACCATCACCATCTCGGTGCTGGGCGCGCTGCTGACTTTCGGGCTGGCGCTGTATCTGGTGCGCTGGCAGGTAGGCCGTCATCAGCAAGCGCTGTCCAGAATGCAAAAGGCCCGCGCGCAGATTCTGGCGGACCCGGAAAATCCCCGCTCGTACTTCGTGGGTGGGGAGCATCTGGGTGCGCTTCTGCTGCGGCTGGACCGCCGGCGCGAGGCAGCGGAGACCATTGACCGCTACGCCCGGCTGGGCGGGGCACGCGAATCGGAAATCGTGGCTTTGCAGGAAGCATTGTCCAGGGCAAACCGGCGGCAGCGCCGCGCCCAGGGGAGGGAAGCATGAGGGCCTACAAGGGCATTGTGGAAAACGGGGTGGTGGTGGTGCTGGGCACCCGCCTGCCCGAGGGTACGGTGGTCACCGTCACCGTGGGCGAGGGCGAGTTGCTGCGTGCCCGCATCACCAACGTTCTCAAGCGGCCCCGCAAGGTCAAGGTGAGGATCAAGCCTAATGTCGGGCTGGCCGCCACCGGAACTGACGGCGCAGGACTGATGGGGGCGAATCTGACGCTGACGCTTCTGCCGTCTGGAGTCGATGACTGAGTTGACTGGTCCTGAATCGAGTGATCTTGAGTGGAGCGGCTCTGCATTTCCTGACGAACAGCCTGCCGAACCCACTGCCCCTGTCTCCGGCTCACAGGGCGGCCCGCGCGTATGGCTGGTGCCCACCCCTGTCGGCAACCTGGGAGACATCACCCTGCGCGCCGTGGAGGTGCTGAGGGGCGCGGACGCGGTGGCCTGCGAGGACACCCGCCGCAGCGGGGCCTTGCTGTCGCATCTGGGCATCCGCAGGCCGCTGGTGCGCCTGGACGCCCACACCATGAGCCGCGCTTCCGTCACGCTGGAAAAATACCCCCGGCTGGCCTACGTCTCGGATGCGGGCACCCCCGGCATCAGCGATCCGGGCGCGGAACTGGTGGCGGCGGCCATCGCGGCAGACATTCCGGTAGAGGTGCTGCCAGGAGCCACCGCCTTCGTGCCCGCGCTGGTGCTGTCGGGGCTGGACAGTGGGCGCTTTACCTTCGAGGGCTTCCTGCCCCGCAGTGGCCGCGAGCGCAAGGCCCGGCTGTCTGCCGTGGCTGCCCGCGCAGAAACCAGCGTGTTGTACGAGAGTCCGCACCGTTTAGGCGCGACGCTGAGCGATCTGGCAGGCGCGTGTGGCGAGTCGCGCCCGGCCAGCGTGACCCGCGAACTGTCCAAGAAGTTCGAGGAAACGGTGCGCGGCACCCTGGCGGAGCTGGCGCAGAAGTTCGCCGCCGGAGTACGGGGCGAGATCGTGGTGGTGGTGACGGGGCGTCCGGCAGGCGAGGCCGATCCAGACGCGTCCGCGCCCGATCATGAGGCGGAGGCGGTGGGGCTGGCTGCGCAGGGAAAAACGGCCAGGGATATACGTGACGCCCTGATGGCCCAGGGTTTGCGTAAGAATGACGCTTATGCCCTGGCCCTGCGGGTTACAGAGAAGGCCGGGCCAGATCTTTCCGATCCGAGCTGAATCGACTGGGCTGAACCACAGCGCCACCTTCCCTCCGATCTTTCCTTTCCCCGAAAAGCGAGACTGAATATGACTGAATTCATTCCCACCCCGCACCCCAACCCCGCAGGCATCCAGCGCGTGGCGGTCCTGACCAGCGGCGGCGACGCGCCCGGCATGAACGCGGCCATCCGCGCGGTGGTCCGCACCGCCGCCTTTGAAGGGCTGGAGGTCATGGGCGTGCGCCGGGGCTTTTCGGGCCTGCACCGGGGCGAGCTGAAGCTGATCGGCCCGCGTGACGTGGCCAACACCATCCAGCGCGGCGGCACCATCCTGCTGACCGCCCGCAGCGCCACCTGGCGCACCCCCGAGGGCCGGGCCAGCGGCGCGCAGCATCTGCGGGATAACGGCGTGGGCGGACTGATCGTGATCGGCGGCGACGGCAGCTTTCACGGCGCGCATCTGCTGGAGCAGGAACACGGCATTCCAGTGATCGGCGTCCCCGGCACCATCGACAACGACCTGTACGGAACCGATCACACCATCGGCTATTTCACTGCCGTGGAAACTGCGCTGGACGCCGTGGACAAGCTGCGCGACACCGGGGCCAGCCACGAGCGCATCTTCGTGATCGAGGTGATGGGCCGCCACGCCGGGCATATCGCGCTGGATGTGGCAGTGGCGGGCGGCGCGGAGGAAGTCTTTATTCCCGAGGACGACAAGCCCATTGAGGACGTGATCCAGATCGTCAAGGACAGCGTCAAGAAGGGCAAGACCGGCAGCATTGTGATCGTGGCCGAGGGCGTGCCGGGCGGTGCGCAGGGTGTGGGAGACGCCATTCAGGCGGGGACCGGCCTTGAAACCCGCGTCAGCATCCTGGGTCATATCCAGCGCGGCGGTGCCCCGGTCTCCAGTGACCGCATTCTGGCCAGCCGTCTGGGCGAGGCAGCCGTCTACGCCCTGATGGACGGCGTCAGCGGCGTGATGGTGGGGCGGCACGGCAGCAACATCATCCACACGCCGCTGCACGAGACCTGGGAAAAGCGCAAGGACGTCAACCGCGACCTCTACCGCTGTGCCAAGAAACTCAGCGTTTAGGGAGGGCATCCAAAGGGGCGGGGCGCAGAGAGTGATCCTCTGCGCCCCGCCCTCACTTTGCTGCTTACTGCTTGGGCGGCTTGACCGTCGATTGCGCCGACAGGCTCTGCTTGCCCGCCTCCACCTTCATGATGTACAGCGTGACTGAGTTGCGGTCCCCAACGCTGTTGAAGGTCACGTCGCCCGACAGCAGGCCCTTGAAACTGCCCTTGCGGATGGCCGTTTCCACCTGCGTGCGGCTGGGCAGCTTGCCGCCGTTGGCTCTGGCCGCGTCCAGGATGCCCTGTGCGATCACGTTGGCCGAGTCGTAGGAGAACGCGGCGTACCCGGCAGGCACGGTCTTGAATGCCTTGCGGTAGTTGGCCGTGAAGGTCTTGGCAGCGGGCAGCGACTCCAGCGGCGCGACGATGGTGGTGTAATAGATGTTGTTGGCACCCTTGGCCGCGATGGTCGCCAGTTCGGTGCTGTCCAGGCCGTCGCCGCCGACCACAGGAATGGTGATGCCCGCGTCACGCAACTGACGGATAAAGATGCCGATCTGCGTGTAGATACCGCCGAAATACACCGCGTCCGGCTTCTGCAACTTGATCTTGGCGATGATGCTGGAAAAGTCGCTCTTTTCCTCGGTGCCCTCGTTGACGACCACCCTGGCCCCGCCCGCCTTGAGGGTCTTCTCGACCTCGGCGGCCAGTCCCTCACCGTAGGAGGTCTTGTCGTTCAGGATGTAGACCGACTTGGCCTTCAGCCTGTCCATCATGAACTGCGCGCCCGCCGGTCCCTGGGCGTCGTTGCGGGCCACGATGCGGTTCATGTTGGCCAGTCCCCGGTCCGTGACCTCGTTGGCGGTCACGGCTGGGCTGACCATCGTGACGTGGCTGGCCTTCAGCGCTTCGCTGGCCGGAATCGCCACGCCGCTGTTCATGGTCCCCACCACGCCCAGAATCGTGCGGTCAGAAGCGATCTTGCGCGCCGCCGCCGTGCCGGTGGCCGGGTCCGCCTGATCGTCGTAGCCGACGAATTGCAGATCAAAGCCCAGTTTCTTGAAAGCGGCCTTCTGCTCGTCGACAGCCAGTTGCGTGCCGTTCTTGAGCAGCGTGCCGGTAAAGCTCTGGCTCCCCGACAGCGGCGAGAGACTGGCGATCTTGATGGTGGTCTGCGCGCCTGCCACGCCAGTAGCAAGAAGGCCCAGGATTATCAGATTCAAGGTCATTTTCTTCATTCATTCCTCCAGGAGACTCGGCGTTCAAGATGAAAATTTCAGCCCTTACTATGTACAGGTCGAGATTGAAGAGGCCAGAATCAATTGCAAATAGATTTCATCAGCCTAACGATTTTCGCCAACTGTGTCAAATTGGTCCTGTTAATGAGGAGAGAATTTCACCATGAACAGAGGCCGATCAATCACATATCTTCAGGTACTTTTTGATGATGGAAGAGTCGTCATTTTACTCGCTGTGGCGCAGCTCTTGGGGGCAATCTATTCCTGTATGATGGTGTTCAATTTTGCTGGATAACGAGCGGGTTTGTTACTCTCCACATTATTGATCAGTTTCGACAATGCAAGAAGGCCGGAGCGATCTGCCCCGGCCTTCTTGTCGACCCTGTCTTCTACTCGCGCTCGACGTTCCGCAGGAAGGCGGGGATGTCGTAATCCTTGGGATCGTAGCTGCTGCCGTTGCCGCGCACGGGGCGGATGGTCTCGGGAATGCCGCTGCGTCCACCTGGGCCAGTCGCTATGCCCATAGGCGTCTCGTTGAATCCAGTGGCGATCACGGTCACGCGGACCTCGTCCCCCGCAGCCTCATCCGGCGTGATGCCGAACAGGATATCGGGGTCCTCGAAGCCGGTGGCCTGACGGATCTTCTCGACGATGTCGTTGGCGTCGGTCATGCTCAGGTCGTAGCTGCCCGTCACGTTGACCAGAATGCGGCGCGCGCCCTCGATGCCGCGTTCCAGCAACGGACTGTGGATGGCGCTCATGGCGGCTTCCTCGGAAACCTTCTCGCCCCGGCCCGCGCCGATGCCCATCAGGACCGTGCCGCTGTTGGACAGCAGGTTGCGCACGTCCGCAAAATCCAGGTTGATCATGCCCTCGACGTTGATCACGTCGCTGATGCCCTTGACGCCGTAGTACAGCACGCGGTCCGCGATCAGGAACGCCTCGCGGAAGGAGACCTTCTTGTCCACGGCGGTCAGCAGTTTCTCGTTGTCCACCACGATCATGCCGTCCACCGCGTCGGCCAGCTTGCTGATGCCTTCCTCGGCGATCCGCAGACGCTTGGGGCCTTCAAAGCGGAAAGGGCGCGTCACGATGGCCACCGTCAGGATGCCCATCTCGCGGGCGATCTGGGCCACCACGGGTGCAGAGCCGGTGCCGGTGCCGCCGCCCATGCCCGCCGTGATGAACAGCATGTCGGTGCCGCCCAGATACTCCTTGATGTGTTCGCGGTCTTCCAGCGCGGCCTTCTCGCCCACGTCCGGGTCCGCGCCCGCGCCCAGGCCGCGCGTCAGGCGGTCACCGAGTTGAATACGGATCTCGGCGTGGCTTTTTGCCAGCACCTGGGCGTCCGTGTTCCCGGCGATAAACTCCACGCCTTCGAGTCCCGATTCAATCATGCGGTTGACGGCATTGTTGCCTGCCCCGCCCAAGCCGATCACGCGAATTCTGGCCGCTTGCATCTCATCTTCTCCTTGCCTCGTTCCAGTCTGCTGGGCAGAGGAGAGGTCACTGTCTGGGTTGGTGGTAGTTTAGCGCACCTTTATGCGAGATTTCGCACAGGATGCGGCGGAAAGGTTTGGCGAGGCAGATAAAGGAAGGCGAGAACTGAAGAAAATCAGCTCTCACACATCTTTACCCTGCCGATGTCATCTCAGGTCCATTCCTTGAGCCAGTTGCGTACGCGGCTCATCAGGCCCGAACCTGCGTTCGGCTGCGTGGTCTTGGTGGGAATGGGATTGGGTTTGGGACTGGGTTTGGGTTGAGTGGCATCCTTGATGATCGGGTCCTGTGGCTGAGAAGCCTTTTCCGGCTCCTTTTCCTGAAACACGATCTGCGGAATGCGTCCGTTCTCGCCCAGGCTGTACAGCACCAGCCCCACGCTGGCAGCGTGTTCGGGGCCGCCGACGATGTCGGTCAGGCCGCTGATGCCGCGCGGACGCCCGATGCGGACGGGCAGGCGGAAGCGGTCACGGGCCAGCTCTACCGTGCCGCGCAGCAGCGACGCGCCGCCGGTCAGGACCACGCCCTGCGCCACCAGCTCGGCGGGGCCGAGGGTGTGGTCGATCTCCTCACGGATCATCGAGAAGATTTCCGAGAGGCGCGGCTTGATGATGCGCGACAGCTCGAAGGCGCTGATGGCGTGGGTGCTGCCCGACGCGGTGGTGATCTCCAGCGTCAGGTCCTGATCGGCCAGATCGGGCAGGGCCGAGCCGTAACGCTTCTTGACGTTCTCGGCTTCCTCCATGGGGATCTTGAGGATCTGCGCCAGGTCCGCCGTGACGTGTTCGCCGCCAATCGGAATGGTGGCCGAGTGCGCCAGATTGCCGCGCTTGAACACCCCGATATCGGTGGTGCCGCCGCCCATATCAATCACGATGACGGTCTGGGTCTGTTCCAGCGCCTCCAGCGTGGCCAGACCGGAAGCCAGGACGTGCAGCACAAAGCCCTCGACCTGAAGGCCCGCCTCCTGCACGCAGCGGCGCAGGTTCAGCAGAGGCCCGGCGGTCCCGGCCACGATATGCACGTCGACTTCCAGACGCACGCCGTGCATGCCCACCGCACTCTTGATCCCTTCCTGACCGTCTACCACGTATTCCTGCGGCAACGTATGGATGATTTCGAGGTTGGGGTCCAGCGGCACGGCGCGGGCGTTTTCGATGGCGCGGTCCACGTCCGGCTGCCCGATTTCCTGGTTGCGCCGGATGGCGGCCAGACCGTGGCTGGTAATGGCCTTGGCGTGGTTGCCCGCAACGCAGACGTACACGCTGCTGACCTTGACCCCGGCCACCCGCTCGGCGGCCAGCACAGATTGTTTGATGGCGTGGGTGGCGCGTTCCAGGTTGACCACGCTGCCGCGCTTCATGCCCTCGCTGGGCACGCTGCCCTCGCCGATGATGTCGATGCCGCCGCCAGAGGCGACCTCGCCAATGACAGTGGTAATTTTGGTGGTCCCGATATCCAGGCCCACGATGATGGTGTTGTCCCTGATTGCGTTGTCCTTCATTCCTGGACGCTCACCCCCCAGGGGTAGATGTTAATGTTCTGTTTTGGGTACATGCCGATGCTCCCAGCATACTTGAGTAAGAATTTGAGGTCGCCGCTCCAGACCGATCCAGTGGGCATTTTTGCCCGGAGTCCAGTTGGAGTGTAAGCCACCGACTCAACATTGTAACCGCCCAGGGCAGTCAACACCTTCAGGGCGTCTTCCAGACGGGACGGCCCCCAGCCCTGGATCAGGGGAAGGGCGGTCAGTTCGGCGCTTTTCTCAGGCGTCATGGGTAAAATGGTGCTGTCCGCCGCCACCCACACCACGGTTCCGTCTTCCTTCTGCCAGCGCGCCACCGGGCTGCGTTCGTTGACCTGCACCGTCACGGCGTCAGGAAAACGCCGCGTGACAGACGCCGAGAGAACCCAGGGATCGTCCAGCAGCCCACGCGCCCGCCACGCGCCGTAGTACAGCCAGCCAAAATCAGGGGTCAGACCTGCCAGCTCGCGCACCTGCCCGTCGTTCAGGTGTTGCTCCCCCATCACTTCAACAGTACGGATGGGCAGCGCGAACCAGCTCGCCGCCAGTGCCCCGGACAGCACCGCGCCGCCGCCGATCCACCACCAGCGGCGGCGGGACGGCGGGCGCAATGTCGAGACCGAGGGGACCGGGGCGCTCAATTCAGAATCGGAGTCGCCGGGACCGCTCACTTCAGTTCCGCAGACCACTGCGTCACTGCGGAGGCTGGCGCGCCCTGCCTGAGCGCGTCATCCGGCCACAGCTCGTACTCCAGCTCCAGCGGCACGTTCACCCGCGCGCGGATCAGGTCCAGCAGGGCGTGAACATCGGCAGCCGTCGCCCCGCCCAGATTGACGATGAAGTTGGCGTGTTCGGGGGCGATTAAAGCGTTGCCCACCTGCGTTCCCTTCAGTCCGGCTTCGTCGATCAGCCGCCCGGCCCCCACGCCGCCAGGATTCTTGAAGGCGCAGCCGGGGGTCTTCATCTTGGGCTGACCCTTGCGGGCGGTGTCGGCCAGCGTCATTTTCGCCAGCACCTCTTCCGGCGTGCTGCGCTGCAACTTGAGGCGCACCCGCGTGACGATGTGGTTGCGCGGAATCCCGCTGTCGCGGTAGCCCCAGCCCAGGTCATCGGGGGTGATTACCTTCAGCCCTTCCGGCGTGGCGATTTCCAGCGTGTGCAGGCCATCGAACATCTCGCCGTAGCGGGTTCCGGCGTTCATCCACACCGCGCCGCCCACCTGCGCGGGAATGCCCACGGTCCCCTCCAGGTTGCTGTAGCCCAGCTTTTGCAACGCGCGGACCAGTCCGGGCAGGGGCACGCCGCCGCCCACCCAGCCCGTCACGATCCCGTCTCCACCGCTCCCGCTCAATCCAGGGTCCGGGGTCAGGTCACGCTCGGCCAGTGGACCGCTCAGGCGGATGACGCGTTCAGGCACGCCCTCATCAGAAATGACCAGATTGCTGCCGCCGCCCAGGATGCGGTACGGAGCCGCCATCGCCTCGGCCAGTTGCTCATGGTCAGAGACGAACCAGACCTCGGCCTCGCCGCCCACGCCCAGGGTGGTGAAGCGGGCCAGGGGCAGGCGTTCCACCCGCGCGCCCGTTTTGCTCTGGAAGTCTTTGCTCTGGAAGTCGGCGGTCACCCCGACACCCCGCCAGCTTCCGGTTCCACAAGCTCACGCGACAGCTTCCACACGTCGCCCGCGCCCATCGTCACGATAATGTCGCCGGACTGCGCCGATTCGCGCAGCACACTCAAGACCTCGGCGCGGTCCGGCAGGTAACGGATGCCCGTATGCCCGTTCCCCGCCATGCGGTCCGAGATCAGCGTGGCGTGGATGCCCTCAATGGGCGTTTCCGAGGCGGCGGCGATGTCCAGCAGCAGCACCTCGTCGGCGTCCATTAAAGCGTCGGCCAGCCGGGGCCAGCTCTGCTGGGTTCGTAGATAGCGGTGAGGCTGAAAGACCACCCGCACGCGCCGCCCGGTCTGGCGCGCGGCCTGCACGGCGGCGGCAACTTTGGTGGCGTTGTGCGCGTAATCGTCGATGACCAGCGCCCCATTCAGCGTGCCGATGCGCTGCCAGCGGCGGCCCGGTCCACCGAAGGCGGCCAGGGCGGCGGCGGCTGACCCGAAATTGCCGCCGTACAGATGGTTGACGGCCAGCGCCGCCAGTGCGTTCAGCACGTTATGCAGGCCCGGCAGACCCACGCGCGCCTCGCCCAGCGTCTCGCCTCTGAAAAGAATGGTGAATGAGGTGCCGTCCGGGTCCGGGCGCAGGTTCACGGCGCGGTAATCGGCCCCTTCGGCCTGTCCGTAGCTGAGAATTTCTTTTGCCCCGATGCACAGCTCGGCCAGCCCCGGCCAGTCGGCGCACAGCAGAACGCGCCCCGACTGCGCCACGTAGCGCGCGAATCCGGCGTGCTGCTCCTCCACGGTGGCCCAGTAGGTGGCCTGATTGCCGCCCACATGGTCATCCTCGGCGTTGGTGAACACGGCAGTCTCGCTGCCCAGCTCGGCAAAGGCGCGGTCCGACTCGTCCACCTCGGCCACGAATGGTCCAGCGCCCACGCGGGCGTTGCTGCCGAACTCCGGCACGATGCCGCCCACGAAGGCGGAGGGGTCCAGCCCGGCCCCGGCCAGCGCCACGGCGATCATGCTGGTGGTGGTGGTCTTGCCGTGCGTGCCGATCACGCCGATGCTGGGGCCTGCGCGCAGCAGCTCGTCCAGCAGCGCCATGCGCGGGCGGACCTCGATGCCCGCCGCCCGTGCGGCCACCAGTTCCGGGTGATCTTTAGGCACGGCTTCAGAGGCCACCAGGACGTCGATTTTGCCGTGGGGTTCGGTGGTCACATGCGCTGCCGCGTGGCCGGGCTCCACGGCGATCCCCTCGGCCCCGAGTTGCGTGGTCAGTTCCGTGCTGCTCTCGTCGCAGCCGCTGACCCGCGCGCCACGCGCCACCAGCAGGCGGGCAAAGGCGCTCATGCCGATGCCGCCGATGCCCATCAGGTGGTAGTGCATCTGGGGCGGCAGGGGTGGGGTTGTGTGAGGGGAATCAGTCATGTCAGAGGAGGGTGGGGCCATCAGCGCAACTTGCCTTCGATCAGGTCCGCGAAGCGTCCGGCTGCGCCCACCGGGGAGCGTCCCAGGGCCGCGTCGCGCATCTCGGCGCGGGCGGCGGGCGAGGAACACTGTAACACTGCCGCCCCCAGATCGGCGTTCACGCGGGCCTGTTCCACCAGGATTCCGGCCCCGGCTTCCTGCACCATGCGGGCGTTGTGGAACTGGTGGTTCTCCGCCGATTCGGGCAGCGGCACCATGATGGTGGGCACGCCATGAAACGCCGCCTCGGCCAGCGTGCCCGTGCCCGCCCGCGTGATCGCCAGGTCTGCCGCAGACCACGCCGCCACCGCGTCCACAAAGCCCGTGGCGTGATACCAGTCCATGTCCTGCACGCGCGAGGCGACCTCTGGAAACCAGCGCGGCCCGGTGGAATGGATGACCTGAATGGCCTCGCTGCCCACCGCCTCCGAGACCAGATCGCGGAACAGGTTGCCCTCGTCCTGGGCCTCGAATTGCAGGTCGATGCGGGCGGTGGTGGCCGCCGAGCCGCTTTCCAGCAGGCCCTCGGTGCCCAGGATGTTGCGCAGCGTATCGGGGACGTTGTTGTTCAGGAACAGCGACCCCTGCGAGCCGCCCATCACCAGAATCGTCAGCGGGCCGACGCGCAGTTTCAGGCGGCTCAGGGCCTCCATGCGGTCCATGCGTTCCTCGCGCACGGGCATACCCACCATCGTGGCTTTGCGGGGGTCCAGGCCCAGCACCCGTTCGTAGGCCGTGCCCACTGCTTTTGCCTGACGCACCGCCAGCCGTTGGGTCAGGCCCAGGCGGGCGTTCTGTTCGTGCAGCACGGTGGGAATCCGCAGGCTCTGGGCGGCCAGCACCCCCGGCAGGCTGGCAAAGCCGCCGTAGCCCACCACTGCGCCGGGCTTCAGTTTGGACAGTACCGCCCGCGCCTGAGCGATACCCTGCCCGGCGCGGATCAGCTCGCGCGGGTCCGGGCGGCCCTGCCCGCTGCGGGCCAGCTTGCCCGCGTCCACGCCCTGAAACAACAGGCCGTGATCGGCGGCGATGCGTTCCTCCATGCCGCCGCGCTGTCCCAGAATCATGGCCGCGTGCCCGCGCGAAATGAGTTCGTGCGCGGTTGCCACCGCCGGGTAAATGTGTCCGCCCGTTCCACCTGTCGCCATCACCACCAGAGCCATTGGGGCGCAGTGTAGAGGATTGGGTTGTGGGCTGTGGGGGTGTGGGTTGTCGGAAGGGCGGGGGCGCTCAGGCCGGGGTGTCTGTGGTCTGGAGGAGGCCGCGCCACATATCCTGGAGTTTTTGGAACACTCCAGGCGCGTCCAGTACGTCTCCAGCCTGACGCGGCGCTTCGATCAGCATGTCCTCCAGCACCCGCGCGTCCATCGTCCGCAGCACCTCGGTGAGTTGCGCTGGGGCGTGAATCGATCTGGCTGAGGTGTTGAGCGCCAGCACGGGTTTGCCGCTTAACTCGCCGCTGCCCACCACCCAGTCCAGAGCGTTCTTGAAAGCTCCCGGCAGCCCATGCGCGTACTCCGGGCAGGCGATCAGTACGGCGTCAGCGGTATTCAGGGCAGCGCGGAGGGCAGAGACGGCAGCAATCTCCTGCTCTTCAATGTCTGGATTGAAATGGGGAAGGTAACTACTCAGCGCGAGAAGTCGGGCATGAGGATGTCACCGCGAAATACACTCACGAGGCCCTGCCAGACATGTATGCCCTGCTTGCGAAGTGTGGAGATATAGCTGCGAATCCGGCAGAACGCCGCTCCACCAGTCAGAGACCGAAACCCACCTGACACTTTGCGCTTGATACAGAACATCCGAATATCCCGTTCCGCCTGGTTGTTGTCGAAGGGAACGTCGTCCCGTTCGAGAAACAGAAGCACCGCATCTCGGTGCTTCTGACACCGCAAGGCCAAATTCCGGCCCGGAGTTTGCCTGGGTTTTCCCCGGCGG